>NZ_DDCI01000013.1:0-302397 GCF_002335265.1 Cupriavidus sp. UBA2010 | reverse complement strand
TCGTTTTGCGGGGGCAAGCTCAATCACGGCAGCACGATCAAAGGTCGCCATGTCTGCCCGGGCCACACTCGATTCGCCGGTGCAGTCGAGCAAGGCGCGCTCCAAACATCTGAGCGCGAAGAGTTTGCGTACGGCCGACTTCTGTTGAAGCCCCTCATGGTATCGACAATAGGCTTTGGCGAAGTCCAGAAAGGGCGTTGTAAGTGTCAGCCGATCATGCAATTTTTGCGTGCGCTGATCGACGTTCCCATATGTCACGCGTGCGGCCGACCACGTATTGCTGTCCCAAGCCAAGTCGACGCCTAGTACTGTGAGCTCGTGCCTGCAGTAGTGAATAAAGTCTTTGAGATTTGTTTCAGCCTTGACTCGACTGCGGGGAGAGAAGTGGACAATTGTCATGGGCTCCTCGTCACTCTCGTGCCGGCCTTGCGCGCATCGCACAACCGTATGACTTGGGCGACAGCTAACAAGGTGCGATCCGTCACCGAGGCGATCGTACTGTCGCCCGTCAATTGACCAATCCGCACACGATCCGCCTCGAGCCAAGCCAGTACGTCGCGGTGCGGGCCATCGAGCCACGGTTGAAAGTGCTGGCACGTGTAACACGCAATCGGTGCGAGGGCACCACAAAACCCATAGTGGCCGCACGTCCCAACGCCATGCCCCCCATCGGTCCTCACACGACTGGATAGGTCATTGCCGCGCACCGCTGCGCTCTCGCGATCGACCAGGACGCCCGCAAACGCTTGGGCCATTGGCGCCAGTTGCATCGCCACGGCCGCATTGATGGCGTCGACATGCTCCGGCACGTTCTCAACATAGACCTTCACATGTTGCGTGTCAGAATGATCCAACAGTTCAGCAATCACTAGTTCTCCGTAGCCCTCCCTCGCCGCGCGAGTGCCCAATGTGCGGCGAAGACGTGTGGGGAATACGCGTAGCAGCGTCCCCGTTCGTTCCGAGCGTACTTGCAGCGTCTCAACAATGCGCGCCAAGCAACGCTCAAGCGCAACTGTCTCCATATGCAATGTCTCTGATCGCAGGATTTTCCCGAAAGCGACCACTGATTCGCGTCCGATTTTGTCGAGATCTGCCCATTTCGGAAACATCGGCATATGTTCGATCAAGTCGGCGCACTGGCGAAACACAGGGACTCTCTGGATCAACAGTACTCGCTGCTCGTCCAACCATTGCTGCAACGCCTCTCCAAGATCCGCAGTCAGCGCACAGGGCTTGAATTCGCTGCGCCAATCGGCACCCCGCTGCTTCCGCCTAGGCACATTCAGCACGTACTCCCGTTCGCCCGACTCCGCTGCCACACAAATGAAGTCGCGCACTTTGAGGTCACCCACTTGCGATGGACGCCTGCCTGTGGCAATCAATAGTCTTGTGAATACGTACTCGGACAGGCAAATCACTCCAGATTCATAGCTTCGATCCAGCCCCGCCAGCAAGGCCTCGTACTCGAGTTCAGACAATGCCCCGTCGAAAGGGCAACTCAAGGCGATCGCTTCGCCTTTTATATTCCCTCGGAGTCGCCACTCGCCAAGCAGGGTCATGACTCCATTCTCTATGCCTGAGTAGCCCAAATTGAACCAGGTCTTCAACGCGCCCGAGATAACAGCCATGTACCATTCGTGCGCACGATCCAAAGTTGCACGGTAAGAGATCAAGTCTTGCGTACGTATCCGTCGCATCGTCCCCGATGCGGAGCTATTTACGAATCGCACAAAGCCGCCAAGACGCTCTGAAATGTTCTTGGTGTGTGCAGCGGAGGCGGTTACGGCATAGTGCATGAGCACCTTGCGCAGGCTAGTCGAGATTGGCTCTCCCGTTTCTTCCTCTATCCATCGCAGCGAAAAATTAACGTCGCGCGACAGGCGCCAATAGCCGTCGGAGGGGCAAAACTCCGAGCCGTTCCTCGAAACGGCGCGTTTGGCGTTGTCACGCTCAGAAGCAATGCTACGTTTCACGGCGTCCGCCTCCACCCTTCTTCGTGCTCTGCAGCTTTAATGATGCGCGCTTGGTCATCTGTTCCGTACGTCGGCGCAAGTAGGTGCTGGCACTGCCAGACGCTTCGCGCCATCCCATCCAATACGAGCGCATCTTCTCTTCGTCCGCAATGGATGTACCGTTTGCATCCACGCTCGCCGAGAATCGTTCGTTCCAGGTGTGTCGCAGCACGTGAGGCGTAAAGTCGCTCAACTTCGGTTCTACGCTCCTCAGCACCGCAAAGACTTTCTCCAAGCCTTTGATCGACATTGGCAGTCCTTCGTGTGGCCCTGGCTGATGTGTCACGATCAGAAAATCGTGTCGCTTGGCACGCCGTAGCTGGCTGCGATCGTGCAGCACGTATTCATAGACGGCCTTGGACAGGGTCGGTGAAAGTGGAAGCCTTCTGTCCAACGTCTTCGCGACCGGCTGGTTAGGACGGGGATCGTCCGGATCGTCATGACGACGCGCAACTACAACCTCGTTGGCTTGCAAGTCGAAGTCTTGTACCTTGAGGGCCAGCAGTTCACCCGCGCGTACACCCAATTCGCTGAGCAAATGAATGATGAGTGCATTGCGTGTGCGCAACACCGGGGTGAACGGATTGCCGGCGAATGACGGGCAGACGAGCTCGTCGAGCCGCTGTTGCGCCGCGGTATCCAAAGATCGGCGCGCCACGAAACTGCTTCCACGGCGAACGCGGGGTCGGCTCATCTCGATGCGCGCCACCAGTTGCGCCAAGGAAGCTCGGTCTCCTTCGTTGGCGCGAGACCGATCGAGAGAATAGTTCCCAAGCCAGCGCACGTACTGTGCGATATAGCTCAGACGAATGTAATGCGCGTTCGTGCTGATCCGCGCAGGTGGAGTGGCGACGTGTGACATGCGCGCCCCTTCGGTACGACGTGGCAGCCCAATGACCTTGCGGCTTGCACGCCCGTTGATAGCGCTTCGTGTCTGGGCAAACGCCCGAAGGGATTCAGTCTCCGAATCGGTCAGAAATTTCTGCGCCCCAAAACGCTCCTGGAGATCGATGGACAGCGCCGCCGCCCAGCGGTAAAGCAAACGCAACGCATGGAGCGCAGCGAGCATGGTGTTTGGTGCCTTGCTGGCGTTCCGGATCTGGGTGGTGACAAATAGCGTGGGCAGATAGACGGGGAGGCCACGGCTATCGACCAGCATCGGGACGCGTTCACCGCTTGCAAACTTGGTGAATCGAATACGGAGGGAGCCTTCTTCCATCTGAGCGTGCATGCCACCGCCCCACAGAAACATGACAATGCTTCAAGGTGGAAAGAAACCCACGAACATGCAAGAAGAAAATTTACAGATCAGATGTAAAAAAAGCCCGCAGCAAGCGGGCTTCAGGGCAAAACTTAACAAAACGAGGAAGGGTAGCCTTTAGAACGGAATATCGTCGTCCATATCCTCGAAGCCGTTCGACGGTGCCTGTTGCTGGCGACGCTGGCCGCCTTGCTGACCGCCGCCCTGGGCACCACCGCCCTGGCTGCGGCCACCACCACCTTGCGATTCGCGGCTGTAGCCACCGCCACCGCCCGCACCACCGGTCGCACCGCCGCCGTAGCCACCTTCCTCACCGCCGCCGCCGCCCTGGCCACGGCCACCCAGCATCTGCATCTGGTCCGCGACGATTTCGGTGCTGTACTTTTCCTGACCTGACTGGTCCTGCCACTTGCGCGTGCGGATGCGGCCCTCGATATAGACCGACGAACCCTTGCGCAGGTACTGGCCGGCGATCTCGGCCAGCTTGCCGAAGAACGCGATGCGGTGCCACTCGGTGGCTTCCTTGAATTCGCCGGACTGCTTGTCCTTGTAGCGGTCGGTCGTCGCCAGCCGGATGTTGGTCACGGCATCGCCGCTGGGCATGTAGCGGGTTTCGGGGTCGGCGCCCAGGTTGCCGACGAGAATGACTTTGTTGACCGATGCCATGTAGATGATCTCCAGGGACCGCGCCCTTTCAGCGCGGTACTAAACGTAAGGAACGTGCAAAAAAAGCTGGGACGTAAACGACATCACGCGCCCTACGGATGAACCGTCAAGCGCGTGTTCATGCTAACGCCAATACAGCAGGAAAACGTAGCGGACTAATACCGATACGAAAAAAACTGTGTCTAAAAAACCGCTTCAGGATGAAGCGAAGCGGTTCTGGCCAGGCGCGCGGCCGCAGACAGTACACCAGGTACGACAAGGCCACGCAACGACGCCAGAATCATTCTGAGGTGGCTTCTAAGCCGCCACCGCAGAAGTACTTGCTTGCCCACGGGCCGGGGGCGCCTTCATGCTCCACGCGATTATAAGCCAGAGCACCAGAACCACCGCGCACCCTATGAACACTGCGCTGCGTCCTTCGTGCTGGAGCAGCCAGCCACCGGCCACGCCACCGAGGAACAGGCCCAGCGACTGGGTCGTGTTGTAGACGCCAAGCGCCGCGCCACGGCTGACCGCAGCGTAACGCGACACCAGCGACGGCTGCATCGCCTCCAGCACGTTGAACGCGACGAAGAACAGCAGCAGCACGCCGACGATCGGCCAAAGGCCGTGGACCGACGCGAACAGGATCTGGACGACCGTCATCAGGGCCACCGAGGCCAGCAGCACCGGACGCACCTTGCCGTAGCGCTCGGCGGCCATCATCGGCGCCAGCATCAGCAGGAACGACACCAGCACGACCGGCAGGTAGACCTTCCAGTGCTGGTCCAGCGGCATCCCCGCGTCGCTCAGCATGGCCGGCACCACCATGAACATGGCCACCTGGCTCGCATGGAGCGCCAGCACGCCGACATTCAGACGAATCAGGTCGGCATTCATCAGCACCTGGCGGAACGGCAGCCGCACCGGATGCGGCGGCGGCGGCGCAGGCACCAGGAACAGCGTCACGCCGATCGCCACCACGCCGAATACGGCCATCAGGCTGAAGATGCCCGACATACCGATCGAATGCAGAAGTGGCGAAGCAATCACCAGCGAGAGCGCGAACGTCAGGCCGATACTGCCGCCGACCATTGCCATGGCCTTGGTGCGATGGCGTTCACGCGTCAGATCCGCGATACAGGCCGTGATGGCCGCGGAGATCGCGCCCATGCCCTGCAACGCGCGGCCGATGATGATGCCGGTCAGGGTATCGGAGAACGCTGCAACCAGCGCGCCGGCCACGAAGAGCAGCAGCCCCGCGACCATGACCGGCTTGCGCCCGACCCGGTCGGACAGCCAGCCCAATGGAATGTGCAGGAAAGCCTGCATCAGCCCGTAGATCCCCATGGCGATGCCAACCCGCTGGGCGTCGTGCCCGTCGGGCAGCGTGCGCGCGTACTCGGCAAAGACCGGCAGGATCAGGAACAGGCCCAGCATGCGCAGGGCAAAGATGCTGGCGAGTGTGAGGCTGGCGCGCAACTCGCCTTTGGTCATGCGGTCACGCACGGGCTCGGTCCGGGTGGACTCGTCGGCAAGGGATGCGGGCTGGGAAGAAGGCGGGATCGACGGCATTGCGGTCGTATAAGGAATCTGGTCCGGTCGGCGACAGCTTCGATCGTCCGAACGCCGGGAAGTTGCTGACGCGGGGCTGTCTCCACCCCGTTGTCATTCGCCAGTCTGGCGCCGGGCAACCCCGGAAACCGAAGTTCGGTATATTAGCAGGTTTGCTTCCCGCGCTTTCCGCATCACGCTCCGCTTTCGGCGGGCCCGGAAATCGCGTGTCGCGGCAGGCTGGCGCCCCTGTTTCGGGCGCCCCAGGCGTTGCGCAAGGCACATTGACGGGGATATGGAAGAAATCAAGATCCGTGGGGCGCGTACCCACAACCTGAAGAACATCAATCTCGACCTGCCGCGTAACAAGCTTGTGGTGATCACGGGGCTGTCGGGGTCAGGCAAGTCGTCGCTCGCATTCGACACCCTCTACGCCGAGGGGCAGCGCCGGTATGTCGAATCGCTGTCCGCCTACGCCCGCCAGTTCCTGCAACTGATGGAAAAGCCGGACGTCGACCTGATCGAGGGGCTGTCCCCGGCGATTTCGATCGAGCAGAAGGCCACGAGCCACAATCCGCGCTCGACCGTCGGCACTGTCACAGAGATTCACGACTACCTGCGCCTGCTCTTCGCCCGCGCCGGCACGCCCTACTGCCCCGACCACGGCATCGCCCTGCAGGCGCAGAACGTGTCGCAAATGGTTGATGCGGCGCTGGCGCTGCCAGAAGACACCAGGCTGATGATCCTGGCGCCGGTGGTCTCGGACCGTAAGGGCGAGCACACCGACCTGTTCGATACGATGCAGGCGCAGGGTTTCGTGCGCTTCCGCATCCGCTCCGGCGGCGGCACCGCGCATGAGGCCGAGGCCAAGGTCTACGATGTCGACGCGCTGCCCAAGCTCAAGAAGACCGAAAAGCACACGATCGAGGTGGTGGTCGACCGCGTCAAGGTCCGCGCCGACATCAAGCAGCGCCTGGCCGAATCGTTCGAAACGGCACTGCGACTGGCCGATGGCCGCGCGATCGCGATGGAGATGGACACCGGCCGCGAGCATGTGTTCAGCTCGCGCTTTGCCTGCCCTATCTGCTCCTACTCCTTGCAGGAGCTGGAACCGCGCCTGTTCTCGTTCAACAACCCGATGGGCGCCTGCCCTAGCTGCGACGGCCTGGGCCAGATCACGTTCTTCGATCCGAAGCGGGTGGTGGCCTTTCCGAACCTCTCGCTGGCCTCGGGCGCGATCAAAGGCTGGGATCGCCGCAATCAGTTCTACTTCCAGATGCTGCAGAGCCTGGCGGCGTTCTACGAATTCGACACGGAAACCCCGTTCGAGGAACTGTCGCCCGAAGTGCAGCAGGTAATCCTGCACGGTTCCGGCGAGACCGAGATCCCGTTCACGTATATCAACGAACGCGGCCGCACCACGCTGCGCGCGCACGCGTTCGAAGGGATCATCCCGAACCTCGAACGCCGCTATCGTGAAACCGATTCGGTGGCCGTGCGCGAGGAACTGGCCAAGTACCAGAACAACCAGGCGTGCCCGGTCTGCCAGGGCACCCGCCTGCGCACCGAGGCGCGCCATGTGAAAGTGGGCGAGGCCGATCAGGCCCGCGCGATCTTCGAGATCAACGGCTGGCCGCTGCGCGACGCGCTGACGTACTTCCTGACGCTGGACCTGCACGGCGCCAAGCGCGAGATCGCCGACAAGATCGTCAAGGAAATTACCGCCCGGCTGAACTTCCTGAACAACGTCGGGCTCGATTACCTGTCACTCGAGCGCAGCGCGGACACGCTGTCCGGCGGCGAGGCGCAGCGCATCCGCCTGGCCTCGCAGATCGGCTCGGGCCTGACCGGCGTGATGTACGTGCTCGACGAGCCGTCGATCGGCCTGCACCAGCGCGACAATGACCGGCTGATCGGCACGCTCAAGCATCTGCGCGACATCGGTAACTCGGTGCTGGTGGTGGAGCACGACGAGGACATGATCCGCGCGTGCGATTACGTCGTCGACATCGGCCCGGGCGCGGGCGTCCATGGCGGCATGATCGTGGCGGAAGGCACGCCGGACCAGATCGAAAGCTCGCCGGCATCGCTGACGGGGCAGTACCTGTCCGGCCAGCGCCGCATCGAGGTGCCGAAGACGCGCGCCCTGCCCGACGACGAGCGGCTGCTCCGCATCGTCAACGCCACTGGCAACAACCTGCGCAACGTTACGGCCGAAATCCCGGTGGGCCTGCTCACCTGCGTCACTGGCGTTTCTGGTTCAGGCAAGTCGACGCTGATCAACGACACGCTCTACCACGCGGTGGCACGCCATCTGTATGGCTCGACTGCGGAGCCCGCGCCGCATGACCGCATCGAAGGCCTCGAGCACTTCGACAAAGTCATCAACGTCGACCAGAGCCCGATCGGCCGCACGCCGCGCTCGAATCCGGCCACCTACACCGGCCTCTTCACGCCGATCCGCGAACTGTTCGCGGGCGTACCCTCCGCCAAGGAACGGGGCTACGACCCGGGCCGCTTCTCGTTCAACGTGAAGGGCGGCCGATGCGAGTCATGCCAGGGCGACGGCGTGATCAAGGTGGAAATGCACTTCCTGCCCGACGTCTACGTGCCGTGCGATGTCTGCCACGGCCAGCGCTACAACCGCGAGACGCTCGAGGTGCTGTACAAGGGCAAGAACATCTCCGAGGTGCTCGACCTGACCGTCGAGCAGGCGCACGAGTTCTTCAGCGCCGTGCCGGTGGTGCGCCGCAAGCTGCAGACGCTGCTCGACGTGGGCCTGGGTTACATCCGGCTGGGGCAGTCAGCCACCACACTCTCCGGCGGCGAGGCGCAGCGCGTGAAGCTGTCGCTGGAACTGTCCAAGCGCGACACGGGCCGCACGCTGTACATCCTCGACGAGCCCACCACGGGCCTGCATTTCCACGATATCGAACTGCTGCTCAAGGTCATCCACAAGCTGCGCGACCAGGGCAACACGGTCGTGATCATCGAGCACAACCTCGACGTCATCAAGACGGCGGACTGGCTGATCGACATGGGCCCGGAGGGCGGTGCGGGTGGTGGCCAGGTGATCGCGAAGGGATCCCCGGAAGTCGTGGCCGCCAGCAAGGCGAGCTTCACGGGCAAGTATCTGGCGCCTCTGTTGAAGAAGCAGGGGTAGGTCTCCGGGGCGTGGTCGGAAATCGACGCGCCCTGCCCTCTCCCCCAGCCCCGCTAGCGAGCGCCCGCCACCGCAGCGACCTTCTCCTCCGAATCCTCTTTCATCCGGCTGCGGTTCATCATCCCCGCCCGCTCCAGCACCGGATATGCGGTGGAGCAGAACAGCGAATTGAGGCGCTTCAGTTCCGCGATCAGATCCAGATGGAGCGAGCTGGTCTCGATGCTCTCCACGGTCTGCACGGCCACACGCTGCAGGTGCGAGCGCGACAGATCGCGCTCCAGATCGCGGAAGGCCGCCTTCTCCGCCATCAGTTGCTGAGCGCTGCGAAGGTCACCGGTCAGGAACACCGACAGCCCCAGACGCAGGTTCGCCACCACGCGGGCGTGCATCTCGGCGATCTCCTGCATGCCGGCCTCGGAGAACGACAGGTTGTGCGCGATCTTCTTTTCCTTGGTGTCGACGATCACGCGTTCGATCAGGTCCCCCGCGTGCTCCAGGTTGATCGTCAACGAGATGATTTCCGTCCAGCGCTCGCCATCGTGCTCGTCCAGCGCCTCGGTGCTGATCTGCGTCAGGTAGAGCTTGATCGCGGTGTAGAGATCGTCGACTTCGTTGTCGATACGACAGGTGGCATTGGCCAGCTTCAGATCGTTGGTCCGCAGCACGCGCAGCAGGTTGTCGAGCATTTGTTCGACGCGATCGCCGATGCGCAGCACCTCGCGCGCGGCGTTGGACAACGCGAGCGTCGGCGTGGACAGCGCGGCCGGATCGAGATGGCGCGGCGTGACCTGGCTGTCGCCGGTGTTCCGGCCCGGCAGAATGGCCTCGCACAGGCGCGCCAGCGGCGCGGTAGCGCCCAGCAGCAACAGCGCCAGCGCCACGTTGAACAGCAGATGGAAGTTCACGATCATCCGCTGCGGCTCGCTGCCAACCAGCGCCAGCAGTTCCTCGGCCTTCGTCAGCAGCGGCAACGCGATCACGCAACCGAGCAGGCGCGACAGCAGGTTGCCCAGCGTCACGCGCTTACCGGGCTGGTTGTTGCCCGACGTCGACATCAGCGCCGAAATGCCCGAACCGAGATTGGCGCCGAGCACCAGCGCCATGGCCACGTGGATCGACACCACCCCGGCCGATGCCAGCGCGCCGCAGAACAGCACCATGGCCAGGCTCGAATAGCAGAGGATCGTCAGCACCGCGCCGATCAGCATGTCCAGCGCGGCGTCACCGGTCAGCGTGCTGAACAGCACCTTGACGCCGGCCGCCTGCACCACGGGCCGCGTGGCGATCGAAATCAGTTCCAGCGCCAGCGTGATCAAACCCAGCCCGATCAGCACGCGGCCCACGTGGCCGGCCTTGCTGCCCTTCCATGACAGATGCAGGATCACGCCGATAAAGATCAGCAGCGGCGACAGCCAGGACAGATCGAGCGAGAACACCTGCACCATCAGCGCGGTACCCACGTTCGCGCCCAGCATGATCGCCAGCGCGGGGGCCACCGCGATCAGTCCCTGTCCGACGAACGAACTGACGATCACGGCCGTGGCATTGCTGCTCTGGACGAGACCGGTCACGCCGACGCCCGCGAGGAACGCAGCAAACCGGTTGGACACGCTGACGGAAAGCACGTGGCGCAGATTGGCGCCGTACACGCGCAGGATACCGACCTTGACTATGTTGGTGCCCCAAATCAGGAGCGCCACGCCGGAGAGAAGATGAAGCAATACGCCCATAGTGCAGCCTTCTTCGTGACCGGTGCCGCGAGGGGCAGAAGCGAGGCGCGCAGCCCGGTCATCGCCTTGTTATTTCAAGGAGGCATTATGCGCCCCCCTGTCGAAGGGAGCAAACCCGGGCGGGGGCGCAGGCAGTACAGGCGGCACGGCAAGGCCCCGCAGCGACGCCAGAATCCTTTTGAAAAGGCTTCCCAGGGCTTCCCAGGGCTTCCTAGTGGCCGTCGAAATTGCAGACCGTGAACAGCGACAGGCCGCTGGCTTGCAAAAGCCTGGAGCCGCCGAGCTCAGGCAGGTCGACGATCGCCCCGCCTTCCACCACCGTTGCGCCAAGACGCTCCAGCAGCTTGCGGCCCGCCATCATCGTGCCGCCCGTGGCGATCAGGTCGTCGATCAGCAGCACGCGGTCTCCCGGCTTGCAGGCATCTGCATGGATCTCCACGGTGGCGCTGCCGTACTCGAGCTCGTATTCCTCGGCCACCGTCTGAAACGGCAACTTGCCCTTCTTGCGGATCGGCACGAAGCCCAGGTTCAGTTCGTACGCGATGATCGAACCGAGGATGAAGCCGCGCGCGTCGATGCCAGCCACAAGGTCCAGGTTCTGGTCCATGTAGCGGTGCACGAAGACGTCGATCAGCACGCGCAGCGTCTTGGGGTTCTGCAGCAGCGGCGTGATGTCGCGGAACATCACGCCCGGCTGCGGCCAGTCCGGCACGGTGCGGATGCGGTCACGCAGGTAACCGGTGACATCGCCAAGATCGGGGGACTGGATGATGGAGTTCGACATGAAGGAAACTGGAAAGTGAAATTACGCGCGATGCGGTAACGGGCTACCACCCGTGTCCAAAACCATCGCCGCACAATGGCCCGGCTGATTGAACATCCGCAACCCGCAAAGATACAGGAGACAACCGTGGCCAAGAAGATCTTGATGCTGGCCGGCGACTTCGCCGAAGACTACGAAACCATGGTGCCGTTCCAGGCACTGCAGATGGTGGGCCACACGGTTCACGCGGTCTGCCCGGACAAGAAGGCTGGCGACCACTGCGCCACCGCCATCCATGACTTCGAAGGCGACCAGACCTACACGGAGAAGCGCGGCCACAACTTTACGCTGAATGCCACGTTCGCGGACATCGATCCGGCACAGTATGACGCCCTCGTCATTCCGGGCGGCCGCGCCCCCGAATACCTGCGACTGAATGCCCGCGTGCTCGAGATCGTGCGCCACTTTGCCCAGGCCAACAAGCCGATCGCCGCGGTCTGCCACGGCGCGCAACTGCTGGCGGCAGCTGGCGTGCTCGAAGGTCGTACCTGTTCCGCCTACCCCGCCTGCGCACCCGAGGTACGGCTGGCCGGCGGCAAATATGCCGATATCCCGGTCGACCAGGCCCATACCGACGGCAACCTGGTAACGGCGCCGGCCTGGCCTGCCCATCCGGCCTGGCTGGCGCAGTTCCTTGCAGTGCTTGGGACGCGGATCGTAGAGTAGAGGCTTCCGAACGTGGCGCGGGCCATCGGGCCCGCGGCCGCGCCGCACGGAGGTATCCATGTGTGAGATCTTCATCCGGGCCAATCCGGATTCGTACCAGACCCAGTCCCGATCGCTGCGCCTGCACGGCATGGCCACCAGCATCCGGCTGGAAAACCTGTTCTGGGAGGTCCTGGAAGAACTGGCGCAACGCGACGGCATGACCGTCAACCAGTTGCTGACGCGGCTACACGACGAACTTGCCGAACATCGCGGCGAGACGTCGCTGTCGGCCAACTTTGCTTCGTTCCTGCGCGTGTGCTGTATGCGCTACCTGCTTCTGCAAAACGAGGGGCGCATCCCGGCCGACACTAATGTGCCGATTCGGTCGCTCGATGCGCGAGCCGTGCTGGATAGCCTACCCGCGTCGTGGGTGGAAGCTGGCAGTTCGCCGTTGCCAAGGGCAGCCAGAGGCGAGCACGCCTCTGCCTCTAGTTCTAGTCCTTGATCAGCCGTTCCTCGGCAGACTCCAGCGCCTCGGGCGTGCCACGCAGCACCACGATGTCGCCCGGCTCCAGCACGGTGTCCGGCTCGGGGTCGAAGGCGCGGATGCCGCGCCGGCGCACCGCCGTGACTTCCACGCCGATCCGCTCCAGCCCCAGCGCCCCCAGGCGACGCCCCACGGCGGTGTGTTCCGGCCCGAGGGACACCGCGTGCAACCGCACCGTGTCCCGCTCCACCATGTCTTCCTCGTCGTCACGGCCGTGGAAATAGCCGCGCAGCAGGCTGTAGCGTGCGTCGCGCGCCTGCTGCACGCCCCGAACCACGCGGCGCATCGGCACGCCCAACAGCACCAGCGCGTGTGAAGCCAGCATCAGGCTGCCTTCGATGATTTCCGGCACCACCTCGGTCGCACCCGCCTTCTGCAAGATGTCCAGCTCGGAATCGTCGACGGTCCGCACCAGCACCGGCAGCGCCGGCGCCAGCTCCTGAACGTGGTGCAGCACTTTCACCGCCGACGGCGTATTGGCATAGGTCACCACCACCAGCGCCGCGCGGTGGATACCGGCCGCGATCAGCGCCTCGCGCCGGCCGGCATCGCCATAAACCACCGTATCGCCCGCCGCCGCCGCGTCGCGCACGCGATCCGGGTCGAGGTCGAGCGCCACGTAGGTGATGCCCTCGCGTTCCAGCATATGAGCCAGGTTCTGGCCACTACGACCGTAGCCGCAGATGATCGCGTGCTTCTCGGTCTGCAGACTCTGCGCCGCGATCCGGGTCATGTTCAGCGACTGCAACAGCCATTCGTTCGCGGCAAACCGCAGCACGATCGCGTCGCTGTACTGGATCAGGAACGGCGCGGCCAGCATCGACAGTAGCATCGACGCCAGGATCACCTGGATCAGCACCGGGTCCACCAGCCCCATGCCATCTATCTGGTTCAGCAGCACGAAACCGAATTCGCCCGCCTGCGCCAGCCCAAGGCCGGTGCGGATCGCCACCCCCTGGCGCGAGCCGAACAGCCGCGCCAGCACTGCGATCAGCACCAGCTTGAACAGGATCGGCACGATGAGCAGCGCGAGCACGAGCCAGACGTGGTCGAACACCACCCGGACGTTCAGCAACATGCCGATCGTGACGAAGAACAGCCCGAGCAGCACGTCCCGGAACGGCTTGATGTCCTCTTCCACCTGATGGCGGTAGGGCGTTTCCGAAATCAACATACCCGCCATAAACGCGCCGAGCGCCATCGACAGGCCCAGCCGCTCTGTCAGCGCGGCCATGCCCAGCGTGACCAGCAGCAGGTTCAGCATGAAGAGTTCCTGCGACCGGCGTGCCGCCACGACGTGGAACCAGCGGCTCATCAGGCGCTGGCCCAGGAAGAAGATCGCGCCCAGGGCCACGGCAATCTTGACCGTGGCCAGCCCCAGCGCGAACGCCAGGTCTCCCGGATCGCGCGACAGCGCGGGGATCACAATCAGCAGCGGCACCACGGCCAGATCCTGGAACAGCAGGATGCTGATGATGTTGCGCCCGTGCTCGCTTTCCAGCTCCATGCGCTCGGAAAGCATCTTGGAAACGATGGCCGTGGACGACATGGCCAGCGCGCCGCCCAGGGCCACGGATGCCTGCCAGGACAGCGGAAAAAGCCAGTTGAACATCCAGCTCGCCGGCACCACGGCCAGCATCGACAGGATGACCTGTGATCCGCCCAGCCCGAACACCAGCCGCTTCATCGCGCGCAGCTTGGCCAGGCTGAACTCAAGCCCGATCGAGAACATCAGGAAGACCACGCCGAATTCGGCCAGGTATTTGGTCTGGCCCGAATCGCTGGCCAGGCCAAGGGCGTGCGGGCCGATCAGGATGCCCACCGCCAGATACCCGAGCATCGGTGGCAGTTGCAACATGCGGAACGCCACCACGCCAAACACGGCAGCGGCCAGCAGCACCAGGGTCAGTTCCAGCGGAGAATGCATCGGCGATTGAAAAGTACCAGCCGGGCACGCGCGCCGTCCCGGCATTTGCGCCCTGCCGGCGAAACACGGCAAGCGCGGCGGTCGTCACAGCGGCAAAAGGCTCGAAAGCCGGGCCAGACGCCATCGCATTCGTTGGTATACTCCGACGCCATGATAGCCAATTTCGATGCGGATCGAGCACTCCGGCTCGCCCGCCAGACCCTTGAAATCGAAGCCGAGGCCGTTTCCGCGCTGGCCGGACGGCTCACGCCCGCGTTCACCAAGGCGGTGGAGATGATTCTCGGCTGCACCGGGCGCGTCGTCGTGTCCGGCATCGGCAAGTCGGGCCATATCGGCCGCAAAGTGGCCGCCACGCTGGCATCCACCGGCACGCCGTCCTTCTTCGTGCACCCCGCCGAGGCCAGCCATGGCGACCTCGGCATGATCACGCGCGACGATGTCCTGATCGCCTTCTCCAATTCCGGTGAAACGGCCGAACTGCTGGCGATCATTCCGATCGTCAAGCGCATCGGCGCCGGGTTGATCTCCATCACCGGGAACGCCGAATCGAACCTGGCCAAACTGTCCAACGCCCACCTCGACGGCGCTGTGGCTCAGGAGGCCTGCCCGCTGAACCTCGCCCCGACCGCCAGCACCACCGCGGCGCTGGCGCTGGGTGACGCGCTGGCCGTGGCGGTGCTCGACGCGCGCGGCTTTGGCGAAGACGACTTCGCGCGCTCGCACCCAGGCGGCGCGCTGGGCCGCAAGCTGCTCACCCACGTGCGCGACGTGATGCGCACTGGCAATGCGGTGCCCGCGGTACGTGAAAGCACGCCGCTGGCCCAGGCCCTGATGGAAATCACCCGCAAGGGCATGGCCATGACCGCCGTGGTGGACCCCGACGGCCGCGCCGTGGGCGTGTTCACCGACGGCGACCTGCGCCGCCTGCTGGAAACGCCGCGCGACTGGAAGACCGTGCCGATCGGCGAGGTCATGCACCGCAACCCCCACACCGTGCATCTCGACAAGCTCGCCGTGGAAGCCGTGCAGATCATGGAAACGAACCGCATCAACCAGTTGCTCGTCGTCGATGACGACGGCCACCTGGCGGGCGCGCTCCACATCCATGATCTGACCCGGGCCAAGGTCATCTGATCAATGCCAGAGTTCCTGTCCAGAATCACCGGCCTGATCATGCGGCTGCTGCCGCTGCTGTTGATGGCGATCGTTGCCGGCAGCACGTTCTGGCTCGTGCAGATCAACTCGCCGCACGAAGCCACGGCGCAGGCACAGGTCAAGCGACACGTCCCTGACTACTATATGGACCGCTTCTCGGCCACGGAACTGGCCGAGGATGGCAACACCAAGATCCGCTTCACCGGCGTGAAGATGGTCCATTTCGAGGACGACCAGACCTACGAGGTGACCACGCCGGCCATGCGCAACTACGAGCCGGATCGCCCGCCGGTTACCGCCAACGCGAATCGCGGCGTGATGAATGCCGAGGGCTCGATCATCGACCTGTACGGCAATGCGTTCATCGTGCGCCAGGCGGGTACCGATGTGTCGAAGGACCCGCGCATGACGGCGGCGTCGCAGTACTTTCAGTTGCTGATCAACGACGACATCGTCAAGACAGACAAGCCCGTGGAACTGACGCGCGGACCGTCGGTAATGAACGCCAACGGCCTGATCTTCAACAACGTCACCCGCGAAGTACAATTGCTGGGTAACGTTCGCGGCACCATCATCATGAATTCGCCGGGGCAGGCCAGTGCCCAGTGACATCGGGATTTGCGCCCCGCCGTCCGCCTGACTGCTGCCTTTCCCTTTCAGCAAAGCCAAAAATGACTGCTTCCCTGACGACATCGTCCTGTCGCCGCACCGCGCCCGCCCTGATGGCGGCCATCGCCGCCATCGGCCTGTTCCTGGCCCAGCCTGCTTTCGCCGAGCGCGCGGACCAGACCAAGCCGCTGGTGCTGGAAGCCGACAACGCCAGCTATGATGACGTCAAGCAGATCTACACGCTGACCGGCAACGTGGTGCTGACCAAGGGCACGATGGTGCTGAAGTCTGATGCCGCCGAACTGCGCACCGACCCCGAGGGTTATCAGTACGCCATCGCCACCTCCAAGCCGGGCCACCAGGCCTATATCCGCCAGAAACGCGACGGCGTGGATGAGTACATCGACGGCTGGGGCGACCGCATCGAATATGACGGCAAGTCGGAGATCAACAAGCTGATCGGCAATGCACGCGCGGCGCGTGTTTCCGGTGTCGGCGCGAAAATCCTGGACGAAATCCGCGGCGCGGTGATCACGTACGACAGCCGCAACGAGTTCTATACCGCCACCGGCGGCGATAACAATGCGTCCGCCGGGAACCCTTCTGGCCGCGTGCGCGCCGTGCTGTCGCCGCGCGCGAACCCGGCCAGCGCGCCGGCCGGCGCGCCGCTCGACCTGAAGCCGTCCTCGCAGCCGGCCAAGCCCTGACCGTTTCAAGCTCCATCCGTACCCGATGAACGATACCGCCACGCTCGCCGCCCAGGCTTCTTCCGCCCCATCCACGGATAGCAGCACGCTGGTCGTGCGCCATCTGAAGAAACGCTATGGCTCGCGCACCGTGGTCAAGGACGTCTCGCTCGACGTCAAAAGCGGCGAGGTCGTCGGCCTGCTCGGCCCGAACGGCGCGGGCAAGACCACGTCGTTCTACATGATCGTCGGACTGGTCGCGCTGGACGAAGGCGATATCGTGCTCGATGGCCAGCACATCAGCGGCCTGGCCATCCACGAACGCGCGCGCATGGGACTGTCCTATCTCCCGCAGGAAGCTTCGGTCTTCCGCAAGCTCAACGTCGAGGAGAACATCCGCGCGGTGCTGGAACTGCAGGTGGTCAACGGCAAGTCGCTGCCCAAGCAGGAAATCGATCGCCGGCTCGACTCGCTGCTCGATGACCTGCAGATCGCCCACCTGCGCAACAACCCGGCGCTGTCGCTGTCGGGCGGCGAGCGCCGCCGCGTGGAAATCGCGCGCGCGCTGGCGTCGGCGCCGCGCTTCATCCTGCTCGACGAACCATTCGCGGGCGTGGACCCGATCGCCGTGGGCGAGATCCAGCGCATCGTCAGCTTCCTCAAGGCACGCAACATCGGCGTGCTGATTACCGACCACAACGTGCGGGAAACGCTGGGCATCTGCGACCACGCATACATCATCAGCGAAGGCACCGTGCTGGCCGAAGGACAGCCCGAGGAAATCATCGCCAACGAGTCCGTGCGACGCGTCTATCTGGGCGAAAACTTCCGCATGTGATCAAGCGGCCGCGACGCCGCCTTGCAGCATTCGTCAACTAGCCGTTGGCGATCACGAAGTGCCAGCGATAGGTGATAGCAATTTCCGTTCCAACAACGGGAAGATGCGCATAGAATAGGTCGCATGAAACCATCGCTTCAGCTTCGACTTTCCCAGCATCTGGCTCTGACTCCACAACTGCAGCAGTCCATCCGGCTGCTGCAGTTATCCACACTGGAGCTGCAACAGGAAGTCGAGCAGGCGCTGACCGAGAATCCACTGCTCGAACGCGAGAACGACTGGATCGAAAGCCCGCTGCGCGTGGCCGCGGACGGGTCGGTCAACGTGCAAAGCGCCCCGGCTCCGGCATCTTCCGAACCGCAAGGTAATGGCGACGATCGCGCGAACGGCGCCAACGGCGAAGACGACAGCTACGGCGACAGCTCGGGTGACGATTACGGCAGCGACTGGAGCCTGGACGATTTCGCTCGCCGGCCTCAGGGCGACGAGGACGAGAAGACGCCGATGCAGCTTCGCGAAGCGGAACCCACGCTGCGCGAGTACCTGATGGAACAGCTCACGCCGCTGAAGATCTCCACGCGCGACAAGGGCCTGGCCATCTTCCTGATCGAGTCGCTGGACGACGACGGCTACCTGGGCGCAACGCTCGACGAGATCTGCTCGGAACTACCCAAGGAACTCGAATTCGAAGTCGATGAAGTGCAGGCGATACTGACCCTGCTGCAGAGCTTCGACCCTCCTGGCGTGGGTGCGCGCAACGCCGCAGAATGCCTCACCTTGCAACTGCGCCGTCTGCAGCATCCACAGCGGGACCTTGCATTATCGATCGTCAACCACCACCTGGAGTTATTGGCCGTGCGTGACTACACGCGGCTCAAGAAAGCCCTGCAGGTTGACGAAATTGCACTTAAGGCCGCGCACGATCTGATCCGCTCGCTCGCACCGTATCCCGGACATGCCTACAGCCGTCCGGAAGCGGACTTCGTGGTACCGGATGTGTTCGTGCGCAAGAGTGGCAGTAGCTGGATCGCGCAGCTCAATCCCGACGTGATGCCGCGTCTGCGCATCAACGACATGTATGCGCAGATTTTGCGCGGTGCAAAAGGGGAAGCGGGCGCGGCCGGGCTGCAGCAGAAGCTCCAGGAGGCGCGGTGGCTCATCAAGAACATTCAGCAGCGTTTCGACACGATCCTGCGTGTTGCGCAGGCAATTGTGGAACGTCAAAAGAACTTTTTCTCGCACGGGGAAATCGCGATGCGCCCCTTGGTTTTGCGGGAGATTGCCGATACACTGGGTCTACACGAGTCGACCATTTCCCGGGTGACTACGAATAAATACATGGCCACGCCGATGGGTACTTTCGAGTTGAAGTACTTCTTTGGTAGCCACGTCTCCACGGAGACTGGCGGCGCGGCCTCATCCACGGCGATCCGCGCGCTGATCAAGCAACTGATAGGAGCCGAAGAACCCAGGAATCCCCTTTCCGACAGCCGCATCGCCGAGTTGCTGGGCGAACAGGGCTTTGTGGTCGCACGCCGCACGGTGGCCAAGTACCGCGAAGCGCTGAAGATCCCCGCAGTCAATCTCCGCAAGACTTTGTAGCCGAGCCGCAACCGCCTGCCTGGTGCGGCTCTTTCAGAAGGAGAAGCGCTATGAACTTCAAGATCAGTGGACACCACCTCGACATCACGCCGCCGCTGCGTGAGTATGTGGAAACGAAACTGGAGCGAATTGTCAGACATTTCGATCAGGTCATTGGCGTAAGCGTGCTGCTATCCGTAGACAACCACAAGGAAAAGGACAAGCGTCAGTACGCGGAAATCAACCTGCACCTCAAGGGCAAGGACATCTTCGTCGAAGCGCATCATGAAGACCTTTATGCTGCAATCGACTGTCTGGTCGACAAGCTCGACCGCCAAGTGATCCGCTACAAGGACCGCGTGCAAGGGCATGACCGGGAAGCGGTCAAGTACCAGATGGCTGCCGAACAACTACAACAACAATAAGTCGGCGGCGACACCAGGTCGCCCCTGAGAGGATAGATAGGAAGAGCAAAGCCGCGCATCTGCGCGGCTTTTTTGATGGGCGCGATGCGGATGCGCCGCTGGCGCACCCGTTACCTGAGTACCAGCCCTGCAACATTTGGTCAGCCGGGGGTGTTCGCAACTGACGCCGCTCGGTGTATGCTGCGCCATACAACAACTACAGACAGGACGGCCCCGGACAACCGGCCCGGCATTCCGCGTGGCGAAAGATCGCGCGACGGCGGGTGCAGTTTTCTGGGTGGGCAATCCGACCGGCAAGCTCGCGGCACCACTCGCGGCGCCGGCGCCGCAGCGCACAAGTGCGCAGTGGCCCTGCTCTATAATGGCCGGACGCTCCAATGCGGGCGTCCTTTTGCGCTCAATAGCCTGAATTGCCCAACGCAGCGGGACGACTCATGTGCGTCGGCTCGCCTTTCTGACTCCTCGTGCATCGCCCATGAATCGTTTGGCCAAATTGCTGCCACCCGGCAACATTAATCTCGACGTCACCGTCACCAGCAAGAAGCGGGTCTTCGAGCAAGCCGGGCTCCTGTTCGAGAACAACCATGGCGTGGCCCGGGCCACCGTGACCGACAACCTGTTCGCGCGCGAATCGCTCGGGTCCACCGGTCTTGGCGCCGGCGTCGCCATTCCGCATGGTCGCATCAAGGGACTCAAACAGCCCCTGGCTGCCTTCATGCGCCTGGCCGAGCCGATCCCGTTCGAATCGCCCGACGGCAAACCGGTGGCGCTGCTGATCTTCCTGCTTGTGCCCGAGCAGGCCACCCAGCAGCATCTGGAAATTCTTTCGGAAATCGCCCAGTTGTTGTCGGACCGGGAAATGCGCGAAGGACTGGCCACGTTACCCACGCCCGAAGCGGTCCACGAATTACTGACCCAGTGGCACCCCTGACACGACGGCAGGCCAGCGCAGCCTGACGCGATACCCGCGATACAGCCCCTCCCGAAAAGTCATCCCGCATGGAACTCACCGGCGTCACCTCCCAGTCGATCTTCGACGACAACGCAGCCGACATCAAACTCTCCTGGGTCGCCGGTCTGGAAGGGGCCGATCGAGCCTTCGACGTGGAATTCGCGCGTGAGGCGACATCGGCAGCCGATCTGGTCGGCCACCTGAACCTCATCCACCCGAACCGGATTCAGGTGCTCGGCAAACCCGAGATCCTTTACTACCAGCGCCTCGACGACGAACCCCGCAAACGTCAGATGGGCGAGCTGATCCTGCTCGAGCCGCCATTCCTGGTGGTGGCGGATGGCATGGAGCCGCCGCCCGATCTGGAACTGCGCTGCACGCGCTCGTCGACTCCGCTGTTCACGACGCCGGTATCCTCGGCGGCCGTCATCGACCACCTCCGCCTGTACCTGTCGCGCATCTCCGCGCCGCGCGTCACCATGCACGGCGTGTTCCTCGACATTCTCGGCATGGGCGTGCTGATCATGGGTGAGTCGGGCCTTGGCAAGAGCGAACTGGGCCTGGAACTGATCTCGCGCGGACATGGCCTGGTGGCCGACGACGCCGTCGATTTCGTGCGGCTTGGCCCGGATTTCATTGAGGGCCGCTGCCCGCCGCTGCTGCAGAACCTGCTTGAAGTCCGCGGCCTGGGCCTGCTCGACATCAAGACGATCTTCGGTGAGACCGCCGTGCGGCGGAAGATGAAGCTCAAGCTCGTGGTGCAATTGGTGCGCCGCAACGACGGCGAATTCGAGCGCCTGCCGCTTGATTCCCAGTACCTCGACGTTCTTGGCCTCCCGATCCACATGGTGAAGATCCAGGTGGCAGCTGGCCGAAACCTTGCCGTGCTGGTGGAAGCCGCCGTCCGCAATACGATACTGCGCCTGCGTGGCATCGATACCCTGCGCGACTTCATGGACCGTCAGCGGGCAGCGATGCAGGCCGACGTGGTTTCCCGCGGCCAGGGTCGGCTGCTCTGATCAGACAATTCCGGCCGTTTTGTGAAACGCCGGCGTCGCTTTCAATTGCTTACAAGCGGCCGGCCTCCCCTCGTCAACGCGCTTTGGGCGCGCGCCGTTTTGTGCTTCAATGGGCATCGAGCCCAGTCCGGTACCGCCAGCCGCCGTGCTGCATCCTGAAGGTCGGCGTCCGGCCATGATGTGTTTCCACAGCCAGGAGAGAAGCATGAAGAAACTGATCGCGATGTGCGTGCTGGTTACCCCTCTGTTCGCCACGGGCGCGTTCGCCCAGGGCGCCTCGGCCCCGGCCGCTGAAAAATCTGGCAAGGCCCCGACCGCGCAGCAGGAAAAGATGTCGGCCTGCTCGAAGCAGAACAAGGGCAAGAAGGGCGACGACTACAAGAAGTCCATGAGCGATTGCCTGTCGGGCAGCGCACCAGCCGCCGCACCGGCCGCACCGAAGACCCAGCAGGAAAAGATGTCGGCCTGCTCGAAGGAAAACAAGGGCAAGAAGGGCGACGACTACAAGAAGTCCATGAGCGATTGCCTGTCGAAGCCGGCGGCCTGATCCGCCAGATCTGATAGATCCCGTGGCAATGATGGCGAATCGGCGACGATTCGCCATTTTGCTTTAGGGCAGGTGTCATGACGCCGCCATCACGCGATGCTATGCTTGCATCGCTATGCGGATCATCCTTATCACCGGAATTTCCGGCTCGGGCAAGTCAGTCGCGCTGAACGTACTGGAAGACGCGGGGTACTACTGCGTCGACAACCTGCCGGCCCAGTTCATCCCCGATCTCGCCTGCTACCTGGCGGAACAGGGCTACTCACAGCTTGGTGTTGCCACCGACATCCGCAGCCGCGAATCGCTCGCGCGACTGCCCGATACGGTGCGAGAGCTGGCCGCGAACCATCAGGTACAGGTGCTGTACCTGACCGCCAGCACCGATGCGCTGGTTCAGCGCTACTCGGAAACGCGCCGGCGCCACCCGCTTTCGGCACAAGTCGAAGTTGGCACGGCCGCTGGCACGCCCAACGATACCTCGCTGATCGAGGCCATCGAGAAGGAGCGGGAGCTGCTAAGCCCGCTGGCGGAATCGGCCCACCGCATCGACACCAGCAACGTGCGCACCAATACGCTGCGCAGCTGGATCAAGGAACTGATTCAAGACGAGAACGAGAACAAGAACAGCCAGCAGCTCACGCTGCTGTTTGAATCGTTCGGGTTCAAGCACGGCGTGCCCAGCGACGCCGATCTCGTCTTCGACGTGCGCTCCCTGCCGAACCCCTATTACGATCTCGCGCTGCGCCCGCTCACCGGGCGCGATGCGCCAGTCATCGACTTCCTGCAGAGCCAGCCGATGGTGCTGGCCATGGCCGAGGATATCCGCGCCTATGTGGAGAAGTGGCTGCCGAGTTTCATTGCGGACAACCGCAGCTACCTGACCGTCGCCATCGGCTGCACCGGAGGCCAGCACCGTTCCGTGTTCATCGCGGAAAGACTTGCCAACTACTTCCGGGCACATGGTAATGTGCTGGTCAGACACCGCGAGTTGGCCCCCGCTGGCTGACGCGCGGCGCCCCGCCGTTTTCCCATGACTGGAGCCGGCCAACCGCATGTCGACCTTTCTTTCCGGCACCGCATCCGATTCCGCCACCCTGGATGCGCTGCCGCTGTTCCCTCTGCACACGGTCCTGTTTCCAGACGGCCGTCTGCCTCTCCGTGTATTCGAGAAACGCTACGTCGACATGGTGCGCAACTGTATGCGCGACCATCTGCCGTTCGGCGTCTGTCTGATTGCCACCGGAGAGGAAGTCGCGCAGCCGGGCCAGACCACCGAACCCGAATCCATCGGCTGTCTTGCGGAGATCGTCGATTGCAACGTGGAGCAACTCGGCGTCCTGCTGATTGAAACGCGCGGACGCCAACGCTTCCGGGTGCTGTCCCACGCCACGCGTGATGACGGCTTGCTCGTGGCGAGCGTGGAACTGCTGCCTCCGGATGTCATCGACTGCAAGCTGGAATTGCTGGGCGAGTGCCTGGCCGCGTTGCGTCGAATCGTGACCTCGCTCCACACGGACCAGCCCGACAAGCCGAAACTGCCCTTCGGAGAGCCCTATCTCTGGGACGATCCGAGCTGGGTGGTCAACCGGCTGTGCGAGTTGTTGCCGGTGCCACTCAAGGCCAAGCAGATGCTGATGGAGCTACCTGATGCCGGCGTGCGCATCGAGATCGTGCATCGCTACATGCGACAGCACCACATCGTCTGAGCCGCCTTCTGAGCCGCCTTCCGAGCGGGCAACTCAGAAAAGTCCGAGTCTCGCCTGATCTTCCAGCAGCTTGCGCACCGGGGCCGGAGTGCCCAGCATGTCGAGATCGTCAAGAGACAGCCACCGGCTCGCGGCATTACCCTCAAGCGCGACGGCGTCCAGATCGACGCGAATCGCGCGAATCATCAGGCGAAAATGGGTAAACACATGCGTCAGTTCGCCAGCCAGATACGCGCGTGCAGGCGAGCCATACGCGCGGGCTAACTGCAGCGCCGACTCCTCGGCGACCTCCGAATCGAACGGTACCGCGTCGACCGGCATTTCAGGCAGACTCCACAAGCCGCCCCAGATGCCGCTGCTGGGACGCAACTGCACGAGCACATCGCGTCCATGCCGGACGATCAGCATCACAGCGCTGCGCTCCGGAATCGCCGCGCGTGGCTTCGGCGTGGGCAGCACGGCGGTGAGGTTGTCCTTGCGGGCCACGCAATCGGCCACGAGCGGGCACGCCTCTGCGTCGGCCAGACAGGCTGGCTTGCCGCGCGAGCAGATCGTGGCGCCGAGGTCCATCAATCCCTGCGTGTAGGCCACCATGTGATCTGCCTGATGACGTCCGGCAGGCGGCAGCGCCTGTTCGGCCAGCGCCCACATCCGATTCTCGATCGCGCGCTCGCCGGGATAACCGTGAATGCCGAACACACGCGCGAAGACGCGCTTGACGTTGCCGTCCAGGATCGGAGAACGAACGCCGGCACTGAACGCCGCGATCGCCGCAGCCGTGGAGCGACCGATGCCGGGCAGCGTTACGAGCACCTCTGGGGCGGTCGGAAACACGCCAGCGTGCTCATCCACCACGGTCTTGGCGCAGCGATGAAGATTGCGCGCGCGCGAGTAGTAGCCCAGCCCGGCCCACAAGGCCATGACCTCGTCGGCAGACGCTGCCGCCAGAGCGGCAACCGTGGGCAGCGCCGTCACGAAGCGCTGGAAATACTCGATCACCGCTGCCACCTGCGTCTGCTGCAGCATGATCTCGGACAGCCAGATGCGGTACGGATCGCGAGTGTTCTGCCAGGGCAGGTCGTGTCGGCCGTGCTGGCGCTGCCACGTCACCACGCGCATACCGAAATCGGATGGCACGGCGATGGTCTCGGGCATGGTGGGGGCGGCGGCAGGCTTGCGGGGCATTGCGGGATCTTGAAAAGAAAAAGCGCCGCTCACAGGCGGCGCCACATGATACATCGGCGGTTGCAATACCCTTCCCAGATCGCCGGGTCTGCCCCCTCTCCCACAAGTGGACGAGGGGGACGCTCCGACTACGCCGCGCGCGCCGTTGCTTCCGGGGGCACGTCCACCAGCCTGCGCGCGAAGCTCTCGATCTTCGTGCTCCGCTCATCGAGGCCGTTCAGCACTTCCTCAAGTTCGGCAATGCGCGATTCCAGCGTGTCCGTGGCCTCGTGGATGCGCTCGATCGAATCGACGCGTCGGCGCAATTGCTTCTGGTGCTCGCGTACCTGCGCCTCGAGCGGCGTCATCACCGACTTCAGCCAGATCTCGATATCGCGATTCAGATCGCGGAAGTTCTCGAGCACGCGGCTGGCCATCGTCGCGAATGCGTTCTGCACCAGTTGCGGACGCGAGCGCGTCAGCATGTGCACGGCGCCGAAATGCGTGTTCACCAATTGCAGCGTTTCCTGCAGTTCGTTGGTATAGCGCGACGTCACGAACTGCATCGGCGAAGGCAGCGTGAAACCATGTTCGGCATTGAAGCGCCGATACATGCTTTCAACGAGCTGGTGCAGGCCAACGATCTTCTGATCGGCGTCGGTAATCAACCCGGTAAGCTGGCCGAACAGCGCTTCCATGTCCTCGCGCAGGCCGCGCGAGAAGAAGCGCTCCTTCATCTGCTCGCGCGCATCGCGCATCGTGCGGCGAACGTCGCGCAGTTGCAGGCTCTTGATGATGTCCGCGCTATGCCGCCCGAATACCAGCCGCAGCGCCTGGAATTTCGCGATGCTCTGCTCGAACTCCTCCTTCTCGCTCTGCACGCGCATCAGCATGTGCTTGACCATCGCATGGTTCTTGCCACGCAGGCCGCGTAACTCGAACAACTGCTCGACGATATCGCGCCGGCGGCTCTGCAGCAGTTGCTGGGCGCCGCGCGACATCTCCTGTACCAGGCGCTGTACCTGGTCGGCCACGATCTCGCGCCGCTGCGGAATGAGCTGGTCCGACAGCACGTGCTCGAACTGCATCAAGTTGCTGCGCACGAGCATCGGCTCGTCGTTGGTGACCTTGGCCACCAGCCCCTTCTGTGCCGATACCGGGTAGACCCGGCGTTCCTCGATGCCGAGCGTCTGCGCGGTCGTACGGACCTGGCGCGAAATCTCCGACGCGATCTCGGATGATGACTTGAGCGGGTCCCAGAGACCATCGATCTTGTTCAACACGGCCAGGCAACCGCGGCGATGGCCGGCGCCCACATGGCTGCGCCAGAGATCGAGGTCGCTCTTGGTCACGCCGGCATCGGCGGCCAGCACGAATACCACCACGTGCGCATCGGGAATCAGGCGCAGCGTCAGTTCGGGCTCGGTACCGATCGCGTTCAGGCCCGGCGTGTCCAGGATCACCAGACCCTGGCGCAGCAACGGATGCGGGAAGTTGATCACCGCATGGCGCCAGCGCGAGATCTCCACCATGCCATCGGCATCCACCGCCCAGGCGGCATCCGGATCGTTCTCGTTGTACAGGCCCAGCGCCTCGGCCTCGGCCGGGCTCACGCGCGTGGTCTCCACGACGTGCTGGAACGCAGCCAGCATGCCATCGGGCGACGACGGGTCGAGCGGTACCGTGGTCCAGTGAGAATTCGCGGAACCGGGCTCCATGAAGTCCGCCGTGGACGCGTCCTGCAGGCGCGTCTCGATCGGCAGCAGCCGGATGCACGGCACCTCGTTCTCGTCGTAGCGCAACTCCGTCGGGCACATCGTGGTGCGGCCGGCCGATGACGGCAGGATGCGTCGACCGTAGTCGGCAAAGAAGATGGCGTTGATCAGTTCGCTCTTGCCGCGCGAGAACTCGGCGATGAAAGCGACCTTGAGCCGGTCGCTCCTGAGCACGTTCTGGATGCGCTGCACGCGGTCTTCCGCGGTGGCGTCATAGAGATCGTATTGCTGCAGCCAGGACTGGAAGTCGGCGAGAGAATGAAGAACCCCGGTTCTCCAGGCGCCATATTGTTCGAATTGCTGTGCGAGGCTCGTCATGGAGTGGTTCGCTTTTCGGCTCGGATTTATTGGTTTCGGGCTCGTATTGCACAACTGGCCCCGGGATGGTTCCACTGACCCTGCGGTCCCTTGGCAAGTCGACGGCCAGGTCCATGCCCCATCGGCAGGGTGGCTTGGCGCATTTTGTAACTTTTTATGTCTGCGCACACGATACAGGTTTCTTGCACGATTTTGTGGAATTCACGCCCCTTACGGCATTCCACCTGCGCGAGTGTTGCGCCGACCCATCGGCAGGCGATTTCAACAAGAAATCCAGACCGGTTCGGCGTGTGCCAGACCGTCCCGGACAGGCTTTGCGCCCCGGCGACGGGTCAGTGCTGGCAGTGCGGGCAATAGAACGTCGATCGCTGGCCCTGCAGGATCTGACGGATCGGAGTGCCGCAAATGCGACATGGCTCGCCGGCACGATCGTAGACAAAACAGTCGAGCTGGAAATAGCCACTGCTGCCGTCGCTGCCGACGAAGTCGCGCAATGTGCTGCCGCCGCGTGCAATGGCCTCCGCCAGCGTCTCGCGCACGGCAACGGCCAGCTTCTCGCAGCGCGCCAGGCTCAGCCGCCCGGCCTGCGTGGTCGGCCGAATGCCGGCGCGAAACAAGCTCTCGGAGCAGTAGATGTTGCCAACGCCGACGACGACGTCGCCCGCCAGCAGAGCCTGCTTGATCGCCATGGAACGCCCGCGCATGCCTCGATGAAGCCATGCGCCATCGAAGCGCGGGTCGAAGGGCTCGATGCCGAGCCTGCTCAGCAGCGGATGCCCGGGCAGGTCCGATTCGGCAAGCGGCGTCCAGAGAATGGCGCCGAAGCGGCGCGGGTCGCGGAAACGCAGGACAACCGGCTCGGCCTTCGCGGTATCCGGGCCGGCAGCCAGCAACAGGTCGAGATGATCATGCGCGCCCGGCGCGGGCGGATCCGGATAGACGCGCAGCGTGCCCGTCATGCCCAGGTGCACCAGCAGCCAGCCGGGCGCGGCGTCCTCGCCTGTCCCCGCCCGGGTGGCGTCGACCGGCGGCAGGCATTCCAGCAGCAGATACTTGCCGCGTCGCTCGATACGGCCGATGGTGCGGCCCGTCAGTCGCGCCTCCAGTTCCGGCTCGACCGGCCAGCGCAAGCCCCGGTGGCGCACGGTCACATCGGTAATGCGGCGGCCCACTACGTGCGGCAGCAATCCACGCCGCGTGACCTCGACTTCCGGCAGTTCTGGCATCGCCCCCCCTTATTCCATCCGCCGGCCGGCAGCGGGCTTCCGGACCCTTATCAGCCCTTATCCAATCAATTCCCAAGAACCTCTTGCCTGTTTTCCCGATCCAACGAGGCAGGATTTGCCCTGCCATGTGACCGGAAGCGGCGCACATTGTGCGGGCTGCCGTACGTAGCCAACCCAAGGGCGCCGGGCAAGGCAAGCAGCGCATTGTAGCGGCAGGCTACAATGCCTCCATTGACTGCAACGCCCCCGCGCGCCGGAGCATCGATTTCATGCCGGACCATCTTTCGTCCTTTCAGGCCATGCGCCCGGAATCTTCGCAAATGAAAGCTTTCACTGCCACCGGTCCGACGATTTCCCCCGCCGGACGTTTCCGTCGCCATGCGCGCGCCCTGGGCGTGGCTGCGTGCCTGGCGCTGGTTTCGCTCGCTTCCCATGCCGCACCGGCCAAGGTTGCCCAGAACGATGACGAGGTCATCGACGTTCCAGCGCCGTCGTCGGCAGCACGCGCGCAGCGGACGCCACTACCCAATGTTTCGCTGTCGCCAGACATCCTCTACCGAGTGCTGGCGGCGGAAATCTCGCTGCAACGCGGGATGGCCGGCGCGGCATACCGGACCTATCTTGATCTTGCTCGCGAAACGCGTGACCCGAGACTGGCCCAGCGCGCCACCGAAATCGCATTCAACGCGCGCAGTTCGCAGCAGGCGCTGGATGGCGCCCGGCTCTGGTCCGACCTGGCGCCGAAATCGCCGGCAGCAAGCCAGGTCCTGGCAACACTGCTCGTGCTCAACGGACGCTGGGAGGAAGCCGAGCCCCTGCTGAGCCGCCAGCTGGCGACGGCGCCAGCCGCGCATCGCGGGGACGCCATCCTGCAATTGCAGCAGCAGATGTCGCGCACGAGTGACCCCGCAGGCGCAGTCGCCGTGCTCCAGCGCCTGACCGCCAACGATTCGAAGCTGCCGGAAACTCACCTGGCCCTGGCGCGTGCGCAAGAGATGGCCGGAGACAGCCAGGGCGCGCTGACCGAGCTTGATGAGGCGCTTCGGCTCAAGCCGAACCTCGAAGCTGCCGCGCTCATGTCTGCCGAAATGCAAGCCGAATCGGCCCCCGACAAGTCGATCGCGGTGATGAAGCGCTTCCTGGCCAAGTCGCCCTCGTCAGTCAACGGCCACATCACGCTGGCAAGGCTGTATCTGCAGCAGAACGACATGGATTCGGCCCGTGCCGAGTTCGAGGTCCTGCGCAAGGTTGCGCCGACCGATCCGCGTGTGCCGCTGGCTCTGGGGCTGACCAGCCTGCAGGCGCGCAGTTATGACGATGCCGAACGCTATCTGAAGGAGTACCTGCAGATGGCGGAGAAGTCGCCAGCGGCCAACCCCGACATCGCGTACCAGTACCTCGCGCAGATCGCCGAGGAAAAGAAAGACTATCCCGCGGCAATCGACTGGCTCGACCGAATCGAGGACCCGCGCCTGACCCTGGCCGCGCAGGCCAAGCGTGGCCAGTTGCTGGCACGCATGGGCAAGCTCGACGATGCGCAGGCCGTATTTGGCGACATGCTGGCCGACGCCGAAGACATCCCCGATCCCGCGCAGCGCGCCCTGCGCATGGCCGCTATCCGTCAGGCCGAGGTGGCCGCGCTGATGGACAGCAAGGCGTACGACCGCGCGCGCAAGGTGCTGGACGAACGCGTCAAGGCCGAGCCCGACAATGCGGACTGGATCTACGAACTGGCGATGCTCGACGAACGCGAGAAGCGCTACGACAGCATGGAGCGTGGCCTGCTCAAGGTGATCGCGCTGCAGCCCGACCAGAAGCAGGGCTACAACGCGCTCGGCTACTCACTGGCCGACCGTAACGAGCGTCTGCCGGAAGCGCGCAAGCTGCTCGAACGCGCATCCGAGCTCGGACCGGATGATCCCTACATCATGGACAGCCTGGCGTGGGTCAAGTACCGTCAGGGCGAACTGCAGCCCGCGGCGGATCTGCTCAAGAACGCGTTCGCCAAGGCCCCTGAGGCCGAAATCGGCGCGCATCTGGGCGAGGTGCTCTGGCAACTCGGCCAGCACGACGAGGCACGCAAGACGTGGAACGAGGCGGCGAAGGTCGAGCCAGACAATCAGACGCTGATCGACACCCTGCGCCGTTACAACCAGAACGTCCTGCTGTCGAAGTAGTTCACATCAGGCAAGCACGTCGCACGCCCGGGCCAGCGCCCGGGCGGTTCGTTCTGGCGTGCGCCAATTATCCCAACACTTGAACATGCTCCGATCCCGTCGATTGGCCCTGCTCTGCCTGGCCACACCGCTCTGGCTCGCCGCGTGCGCCAGCGTCGCACCAACGCGCGGCTTCGATGCCGGCGAAACCGCCGCCAGCCAGCTTTACACCGGCCGGTTCTCCGCCAACTACGTCCGCTACGGCCGCAACGAAGGCGTGCAGGGCAGCTTCCGCTGGCAGGAACAAGGCCGCAACGTGCGGCTCGATCTCGTTTCGCCGCTGGGCCAGACGCTGGCCATCGTCACGGCGACCCCATCCGGGGCCACGCTCGACCTGCCTAACGAGGCGCCGCGCAATGCGCCCGAGGTCGACAGCCTGATGGAGCAGGCGCTCGGATTCTCGCTGCCGGTATCTGGCATGCGCGACTGGCTGCATGGCCGCGCCGCGCCGGGCATACCATCGAACATCACGCGCGACGCGAACGGCCGCCCCGACACCCTGCGGCAGAGTGGCTGGACCGTGCGCTACCTGGCCTGGCAGGACACGCCCGAGAACGCCACGCCCACGACCACGCTGCCCCGCCGTATCGACATGGCACGCGATGGCAATGAATCGCCGCTGTCGGTGCGGCTCGTAATCGACCCGGAGAACAAAGAATGACCGTCGGCACGGCCCTGCCGCCACCGGAGCTGCGCAACTGCCCGGCCCCAGCCAAGCTCAACCTGTTCCTGCACGTGACCGGCCGCCGCCCCGACGGCTACCACACGTTGCAGACCGTGTTCCAGCTCATCGACTGGTCTGACACGCTGCACTTTCATCGCCGTGACGATGGCGTGATCACGCGTGTTACCGACATCCCCGGGGTGCCGGCCGATACCGACCTCGTCGTGCGCGCGGCCCGCGCATTGCAGGCGGCCGGCGGCACGCGTTTCGGCGTGGACATCGCCATCGACAAGATCCTGCCCATGGGTGGCGGCATCGGCGGCGGGTCGTCCGACGCCGCGACCACGCTGCTGGCGCTGAACCACCTGTGGGGCGTGAACCTGCCGCGCACAGAACTGATGCGCATCGGCCTTTCGCTCGGCGCGGACGTGCCCGTGTTCGTTTTCGGCCAGAACGCGTTCGCCGAAGGCGTGGGCGAGGAGTTGACGCCAGTGACGCTGCCCGACAGCTGGTTCGTGGTCATCCATCCGCGGCAACATGTGCCGACCGCAGCAATATTTTCGGACGAACGCTTGACAAGGAATTCTCCAATCTCTATAGTTGCGGACTTCGCTGCTTGCACAAACAAATTCGCTTTCGGTCGCAACGATCTGGAAACGATAGCAACAGCGAAGTTCGGCGAAGTTGCCCGAGCCCTTGAGTGGCTGAAAAATTACAGTCCACAAGCAAGGATGACCGGTTCCGGAGCCTGCGTATTTGCCCGCTTTGAAGACGAGCAGACTGCGCAGAGAGTGATGGAAAGGTTGCCATCTGAATGGGATGGCAGGTGTGTGAAAAATTTGTCACATCACCCGCTCGCAACGTTCGCGTAGCAGGTTTTCGCCTGGCGATGTACTGACGGTTTAAAGTCAGCGCAACGACAGACGTTAAAGGTTGTGTAGGGGAGTCGCCAAGTTGGTCAAGGCACCGGATTTTGATTCCGGCATTCGAAGGTTCGAATCCTTCTTCCCCTGCCATTACTTCCTATAGTGTCCAGAGCGGACATGCAGAAATTCGCTGCCGGCATTGCCGGTGGCGCAAAGCCCCCCCAGTAGCAAGACAGGTGCCCCGAATGAGCGTCGAAGGCTTGATGGTATTTACCGGCAATGCCAACCCTAAACTCGCGGAGGCTGTCGTACAGCACCTCGGCATTCCGCTCGGCAAGGCTCTGGTCGGCCGTTTCTCCGACGGTGAAGTCCAGGTAGAAATCCAGGAAAACGTTCGCGGCAAGCACGTCATCGTGCTGCAGTCGACCTGCGCGCCGACCAACGACAACCTGATGGAACTGATGGTGATGGTCGACGCGCTCAAGCGCGCTTCGGCACGCAGCATCACCGCCGCCATGCCCTACTTCGGCTATGCCCGCCAGGATCGCCGCCCGCGTTCGGCGCGCGTGGCCATCTCGGCCAAGATCGTGGCCAACATGCTGGAAGTGGCCGGCGTGGAACGCGTGCTGACGATGGACCTGCACGCTGACCAGATCCAGGGCTTCTTCGATATCCCCGTCGACAACATCTACGCATCCCCGGTCCTGCTTGGCGATCTGCGCGAGAAGAACTATGGCAATCTGCTGGTAGTGTCTCCGGACGTTGGCGGCGTGGTGCGCGCCCGTGCGCTGGCCAAGCAGCTCGACTGCGACCTGGCCATCATCGACAAGCGTCGCCCGAAGGCCAACGTGTCCGAGGTGATGAACATCATCGGTGAAGTCGCCGGCCGCAACTGCGTGATCATGGACGACATGATCGACACCGGCGGCACGCTGTGCAAGGCCGCGCAGGTGCTGAAGGAACGTGGCGCCCAGAAGGTATTCGCGTACTGCACGCACCCGGTGCTGTCGGGTGGCGCGGTTGCCCGCATCGCCGCGTCCGCGCTGGACGAAGTGGTGGTGTGCGACACGATCCCGCTGTCCGACGAAGCCCGTCAGACCGGCAAGATCCGTCAGGTCACGACCGCCCCGCTGCTGGCCGAGACCTTCACCCGGATCGTCCGGGGCGACTCGATCATGTCGCTGTTCGCCGACGCCTGATCGACACTGGTTGGGACGGTACTGGCAGATACCTGCTAGAATATTTGGCTTTACTGCGTTGGCCGCCTGAAAGGGCGGCCAACGTGATTCAGGCGGCGCAATCACTTGATGCGCGCCGCTAGTCGAGGCTGTCTGGTCGCGGACAGCCTTCTTCACATTTGGAGTTGAAAATGAAAGTTATCGCTTTCGAGCGTAGCGTACAGGGAACGGGTGCGAGCCGCCGCCTGCGCAATTCGGGCAAGACCCCCGGCATCATCTACGGCGGCGCCGCCGAACCGAAGATGATCGAACTGGATCACAACGCGCTGTGGCACGCCCTGAAGAAGGAAGCCTTCCACTCGTCGATCCTGGATCTGGAAGTGGCTGGCAAGTCCGAGAAGGCTCTGCTGCGTGCGTTCCAGATGCACCCGTTCAAGCCGCTGGTGCTGCACGTTGACTTCCAGCGCGTGTCGGCCTCCGAGAAGATCCACGTGAAGGTGCCGCTGCACTTCATGAACCAGGAAACCGCTCCTGGCGTGAAGCTGGGCCACGGTATCGTCAGCCACATCCTGAACGATCTGGAAGTGTCGTGCCTGCCGGCCGACCTGCCCGAGTTCATCGAAGTGGATCTGGCCGCAGCCGAGCTGAACCAGACCATCCACCTGTCGGACCTGAAGCTGCCGAAGGGCGTGACCGCCATCACCCACGGCGACGAAAACCCGGCCATCGCCAGCATCACGCTGCCGGCTGGCGCTCAGTCGTCGGAAGCTGCCGAAGGCGGCGAAGAAACGCCCGCTGCCTAAGCGTCTTCGCGCCAGATGCCATAGCGGTCTCGCAACCGCTGGCGCATCAAGAAAGACCGCCGGTTCGCCGGCGGTTTTTTTTCGCGCGGCTTTTTCGTGCGCTTTTTCGCGTATCCTGTGTCGCGTTCCACGGTGCCCTCAGGCGTCCGATTTACCGCATTCCGTTCTCAACGCATGATCAAGCTCATCGTCGGCCTCGGCAATCCCGGGGCGGAGTACGAAGCCACCCGGCACAACGCCGGCTTCTGGCTTGTCGACCAACTCGCCCGCATGGGTGGCACAACCCTGCGCGTGGAAAGCCGCTTTCACGGCCTGGCTGGCCGCGCCCGTTTGTGGGATCAGGATGTCTGGCTGCTCAAGCCTTCCACGTTCATGAACCGCTCTGGCCTTTCCGTGGTGTCGCTGGCGCGCTTTTACAAGATCCTGCCCGACGAGATCGTGGTCGCCCATGACGAAATGGATCTGCCCGCCGGCTCGGCCAAGCTCAAGCGCGGCGGTGGCTCGGGTGGCCATAATGGCCTCAAGGACATTTCAGCGCACCTGACTACCCAGGACTACTGGCGTCTGCGCATCGGCGTCGGCCATCCGCGCAATGCGCCGGGCGGCACGGCCGGCGGCCGCGAGGATGTGGTCAATTTTGTGCTCAAGCCACCACGCAAGGAAGAACAGCAAGCGATCGACGAAGCGATCGACCGCTGCATCGGCCCGCTGGGCACGCTTGCGCGCGGCGAGAGCGAGCGCGCGATGATGGAACTGCACACGGGCCGCTAGCACGCGCCCCGACAGCCGGCTCCAAAGAAAAAACCCCGCAAACCTGACGGTTTCGCGGGGTTTCTCTTTTCTGCTCTTGCCTGTGGGGGCCGGAACGATAGCAGCCGGACAAAAGATCCGGTCAGGCCACGTGCTTGGCTGCCGTGAGCAGCCGATAGCGTTGCATCAGCACCTCGTGCGTTTCGACGTGGTTCGGGTCTTTCGGAATACACGCCACAGGGCATACCTGCTGGCACTGCGGTTCGTCGAAATGGCCGACACACTCGGTGCACTTGCCGGGGTCGATCTCATAGATCTCGGGCCCCATCGAGATGGCTTCGTTCGGGCACTCAGGCTCACAAACGTCGCAATTAATGCAGTCGTCGGTGATCATCAGCGCCATGATATTTCCTTCCTGCGATCCGCCCGCGCCCGACTGGCCACGGAGACGGCATCGAAGGCCTCTATTCTATTCGGCTTTGCCGATCTTCTCCTGAAGCCAGCGCTCCACGGAGGGGAAGACGAACTTGCTGACGTCGCCACCCAGCACCGCGATTTCACGCACGAACGTGCCCGAAATGAACTGATACTGGTCCGAAGGGGTCAGGAACATTGTCTCGACGTCGGGCAGCAGGTAACGGTTCATGCCCGCCATCTGGAACTCGTACTCGAAGTCGGAGACTGCGCGCAGGCCGCGCACGATCACGCGCGCGTTGTTCTTGCGGACAAAGTCCTTGAGAAGTCCCGAGAATCCCTCTACACGCACATTCGGGTAGTGGCCAAGCACCTCGCGCGCGATACCGATACGCTCCTCGAGCGAGAAGAACGGCCGCTTGTTGGGGCTTTGCGCCACGCCAACCACGAGTTCGTCAAAGATATTCGACGCACGGCGGACGAGATCCTCGTGTCCCCGGGTCATGGGATCGAATGTACCGGGATAGACGGCGACGACCATGTTTCCTCCTTTGGGCTGCCCGTTGCCGGCCCACAAATCAGCGAGGCCGAGTCAATGTGATTCTTGCTGCGTGACGGGCGTTAAACAAACAACAGCGGCGTAGTGTAACCCCAAACGGGGCAATTGGAAGTCCATCAGACCGCATTTCTGCCGCGCCGCAGCAGGCCCGCAAACCCTTGTCTGGCATACCAAAGAGGTCGTACGACCCAGGTCAGCCAGCGCCGTTGGCGAGGCGATGCTGCAGCAGGTGGAAATGCACCGCCCCCGCGCGCGCCTGGCGAATGATCTCCAGGGACGCCGGTATCGGCGCATCGGGGCCGATCAGCGCGCGATCCGTTTCGACGTAGATGGCTCCCCCCGGACGTGACAGACGCGCCGCGTGTTCGAGCGCCGGCCCGAGCCAGTCTTCGGCGAAGGGCGGGTCCAGGAATACCACGTCGAAGCTGGCCGCCGGCATCTGCGCGGCTGCGGCGAAGGCGTCGCTGTGGATGATCTTCACCTGCGAGGCATCGAGCCGGTACTGGTTGTCACGGAGTTGGCGCACCACGTGCGGGTTGGCTTCGACCAGCGTCACGGCACTGGCCCCCCGCGACGCTGCCTCGAAGCCGAGCGCGCCCGAACCGGCGAACAGGTCGAGGCAGGTCAGGCCGGACAGGTCCTGGCCAAGCCAGTTGAACAACGTTTCGCGCACACGGTCAGGCGTCGGACGAAGCCCTTCGGTTTCGAGCACCGGCAGCAGCGATCGCTTCCAGCGCCCGCCGATGATGCGCACCTGGGTGGGGGACTTGCGGGGAACAGAAGTTCGCCCGCGCGGTGCGGGCGAAGGTCGGGATTGCGAATTCATCCCGTGATTGTAGAGCCTGCCACGCGCCTGCACAGCAAGGTCGGCCGCCGCAGCGGGTGGCCCGGCCCACACATGGGCGCCAGACCACCCGAAATCACGTGCGACGCATCACTTTTCCGGGCCGCCGACGATCACCGTCGCCATGGCGTCCGGATGCACATGTCGCTGGAATGCGGCGCGCACCTGTTCACGCGTGACCTTGTTGATCTGGCTCGTCCACGTGTCCAGATAATTCAGCGGGAGGCCATACCAGCCGATATTGGCCACGTTGGTCAGTAGCTTGCGGTTGCTGTCGATGCGCAGCGGGAAACCATTGACCAGGTTGTCCTTGGCCGCGCGCAGTTCGACATCCGTGGGGCCCTCCGCCACATACTTCGCGACGATCTCGCGCACCAGCGCCAGCGCCTCGTTGGTGTTTTCCTTCTTGGTCTGCAGCGAGACACTGAACGGCCCCGGCTGCTTGGACGGCGCGAAATAGCTGTCCACGCCGTAGGTGAGTCCGCGCTTCTCGCGAACCTGATCGGTCAGGCGCGAGCTAAAGCCGCCGCCACCGAGCACGTAGTTGCCGACCAGCAACGGGAAGTAATCCGGATCGCCGCGCGCGATGGCGGGCTGCCCGAGCGCCACGCTGGCCTGCTGGGCCGGATGGGGAATCCGCTGCTCGCTGGCCGGGATCGTCATCTGCACGTCTGGCATCGTCGGCGGCGCCGCGCCGGCAGGCAAGCCACGCGTCAGCTCCTCGGCGATCTGTTCGGCCTGTTTGCGGTCGATCGCGCCGATCAACGTCACCACGGCGCGCTTCGCCGTGTAGTTGTCCTGCCAGAATTTGACCAGGTCGTCATGCGTGATCGACCCGACAGTTTCGGCCGTGGCCGATACGCCATATGGATGATTCGGGTAGATCGCCTTCGACAGCTTCTTGTCCGCGATCACGCCCGGCCGTGTGTCGCCCTCGCGGATTGCCGTGATCAGGCGCTGCTTTTCGCGTGCCACCACGGCGTCCGGATAGGTCGGCGCCTTGATTAACTGGGCTGCCAGACGCAGTGACTGCTCACGTTCCGGCGATGCCGTCAGCGTGCGCAGACCGATGCCGCCACGGTCGCCGCCCGCCGCGCCACCAAAATCGGCGCCGGTATCGGCAAAGGCATCGGCGATCTGCGCCTCGTTGCGGGCAGGCTGGCCATCCTGCGCGCCGGCGCCCTTGTCGAGCAGCGCCGCGGTCAGCGTGGCAAGGCCGGCCTTGCCGGGCGGGTCATACCGGCTGCCGGCGTCGAAGTCGATATTGACGTCGAGCATCGGGATCGACGGGCTCGGCACAAAGAACACCTTCGCGCCCGTGGAGGCCGTCCAGCTTTCGATTGGGATGGCTGCGTGAGCAACAGCGCTGGCCAGCAGCGCCGCTGCCCCGAAGGCCGCGCCGGCAAGCCGGCGCAACAGGCGCGGAGACGCAATCGTCATGACAGACAAGGACATTGTTGCTCCTAGTGACGCAGGCCTTCGGGGACCGGGGTCTTGGGCTTGTTGGGGTCGATCGGCTGCGGCAGAAGCGTGGCCACGGTCAGGTTGTCGTCGCTGAAATACTTGGCGGCGACGGCCTGCACCTGGGCCGGCGTGACTTCCTTGATCTTGTCGAGCATGCGGTCGATCTGGCGCCAGGAGATGTCAGAGATTTCCGCCACGCCGATTTCCATGCCCTGCCCGAACACCGAGTCACGCTTGTAGATCTGGCCTGCCACGACCTGGGCCTTGACGCGCTTGAGCTCTTCCTCGGACACGCCGCTCTTGGCGATGCGCTGGATCTCCTCGCGCAGCGCGGCCTCGATCTCTTCCGTGGTGTGGCCGTTGGCGGGCGTGCCGTCGAGCACGAACAGCGAGTCCGCGCGGTTGATGCTGTCGTAGCCGACGTTCACGTCGTCGGCCAGTCGCCGCTCGCGCACGAGTTCACGTGTCAGACGCGCATTGTCGTAGCCGTTCAGCACGGCGGACAGGACTTCCAGCGCGTACGGATCGACATCCTTTTCCACGTCGCGCAGGCGCGGCACCTTGTAGGCCATCACCATGTAGGGATTCTCGGCGGGCGCCTTGACCCAGATGCGCTTGATGCCCTTCTGCGGCGCCTCGATCTGCGTCTTGCGCAGCGGCAGCGGATGCGATTTCAGCTTGCCGTAGTAGCGTTCGGCCAGCGCGCGAACCTCATCCGGCTTGACGTCGCCCGTCACGATCACCATGGCGTTGTTGGGCACGTACCAGGTCTTGTACCAGTCGTGCACGTCCTCGACCCGCATGTTGACGAGGTCGTCCATCCAGCCGATGACCGGGTGCCGGTACGGCATCGCCGTGTAGACCGTGGCCAGCAACTGCTCGTAGACGGTGCCGCGGGGGGAATCATCGGTGCGCAGGCGACGCTCTTCCATCACCACCTTCATCTCTCGCTCGAACTCTTCCTTCTTGAAGATGAGGTTGGCCATGCGGTCGGCCTCGAGCTCCATCATCTTCGGCAGGTATTGCTTGGAGATCTGCTGGTAGTAGAGCGTGAAGTCGCGGTTGGTCAGGGCGTTCTCGCGGCCGCCCAGCAGGGCGATCTGGCGCGAGAACTCACCCACCGGTACCTTCGGCGTGCCCTTGAACATCATGTGTTCGAGCATGTGGGCTACGCCGGTGGTGCCGCTGACCTCGTCGAATCCGCCCACGCGGTAGAAGATCATATGGGCCACCGTGGGCGCCCGATGGTCTTCCTTGACGATCACGCGCAAGCCATTGGACAGGCGGAATTCGGTCGTGCCGGCCTGGGCCTGGCCGACTGTCGTCGTGGGCTGGGCTGGTGGTGGCCCCTGTCGTGGCGAGGCTGATGTGGCGGCACTGGGCGCTTCGCCTGGGGTCTGGGACCACGCAGTGCCGGCCAGGGGGCCGATCAGGGAAGCAAGGATGAGAGAAGAAAGAATACGCCGCGGAAATTTCGCGACACCCGCTCCGGACACGTCAGCGCAATGGTTCATGCGACCCCGTCTGCTAGAATTTTGCCGATTGATTCTACCGGGGTATTGACCCCTTTCCCAATGTTTAGTTTCTGGAAGAAGCGCAAGGCCGAGCCGGCTCCCGAACCGGTCGAGCCGCCCGCGGCCGCCCCCACACCGGCGCCTGCTCCCGCGCCGGCCCCGCTTCCCGCCCCCACCCCGGCTGCGGCACCTGCGGTAACCCCTGTCGCCCCCCCTGTAGCGGTACCCGTTGCAACTCCGGTTTCAGCCCCGGTTTCAACACCGGCGCCGGCTCCAACGCCCGCCCCGGCGCCCGTCCATGTGGCGCCACCCGTGGCACCACCGGTCGTGCCGCCCGTGGCGTCGGCTCCGCCTCCGGCCAGCTATACGCCGCCGGTCATCGAGGAACTGGAGCTAACCCCGCCGCCCGCGCAAACCGCGGAAGCCAAGCGCGGCTGGATGTCGCGACTGCGTGCCGGCCTGTCGAAGACCAGCCGCAACATCGGCGTGCTGTTCGTCGGCGTCAAGGTCGACGAGGCGCTGTTCGAGGAACTGGAAACGGCGCTGCTGATGGCCGATGCCGGCGTGGAGGCCACCGAGTATCTGCTGGGCGAACTGCGCCGCCGCATCAAGAATGATCGTATTGAAACGGCCGAAGGTGTGAAAGCCGCGCTCAAGGACCTGCTGACGCAGCTCCTCAAGCCGCTCGAGAAGACGATGGAACTGGGCCGCGAGCAGCCGCTGGTGATGATGATTGCCGGCGTCAACGGCGCGGGCAAGACCACCAGCATCGGTAAGCTCTGCAAGCATTTCCAGTCCTATCACCAGTCCGTGCTGCTGGCCGCCGGCGACACGTTCCGCGCCGCCGCGCGCGAACAGCTCACGATCTGGGGCGAGCGCAACAACGTGACCGTGGTGGCCCAGGAAAGTGGCGACCCAGCCGCCGTGATCTTCGATGCCGTCAACGCGGCGCGCGCGCGCAAGATCGATATCGTGATGGCGGATACCGCTGGCCGCCTGCCCACGCAGCTTCACCTGATGGAGGAACTCAAGAAGGTCAAGCGCGTGATCGGCAAGTCAATGCCGACCGCACCGCATGAAGTGCTGCTCGTGATCGACGCCAATACCGGTCAGAACGCACTGGCCCAGACGCGCGCGTTCGATGACGCGCTCGGCCTGACCGGCCTGATCGTGACCAAGCTCGACGGCACGGCCAAGGGCGGCATCCTGGCCGCGATCGCGCGCCAGCGCCCGGTACCGGTGTACTTCATCGGCGTGGGCGAGAAGGTCGAGGACCTGCAGCCGTTCAAGGCGGACGAGTTCGCCGAGGCGCTGCTGGGCTGAATCCCGCAGGCACGCAAAAACAAAAACCCCGGTGATAACACCGGGGTTTTTGTTTCTGGCAACGCTACCGATTACTCGCTGTCCGGCTGCGCCCCTGGCGCGGCCTTCTGGAACGCGTCTACCTCCATGCAAGTGGCATGGATCTTCGCGATCGTCGGGAAGCGGCTCACATCGACATTGAAGCGCTGCGCGTTGAATACCTGCGGCACCAGGCAGCAGTCGATCAATGTCGGCGTATCGCCGAACGCAAAGCGACCCACACGCCCCAGTTGCGACAGATTGACTTCGAGCGAGGCAAACCCCTGTTCGATCCAGTGGCGGTACCACGCATCCTTGGCCTCCTCCGACACCTTGAGCTCGTGCTTGAGGTACTTGAGCACGCGCAGGTTGTTGAGCGGATGGATCTCGCAGGCGATTTCCTGAGCCAGGCCGCGCACGACCGCACGCTCGAACGGGTCCTTCGGCAGCAGCGCCGGCTCCGGATGGGTTTCGTCGAGATACTCGATGATCGCCATCGACTGGATCAGGGGCCTGCCATCGACCACGAGCGTCGGCACCACGCCATCGGCATTCAGCGCGCGATACTCGGGCTTCAGCTGCATGCCGCCTTCCCTCAGCAGATGCACACCCTTGTAGTCATAGGGCAAGCCCTTCAGGTTCAGCGCGATACGCACCCTGAACGACGCCGAGCTACGGAAGTAACTATGGAGCTCGAGCATTGCCTCACACCACCTTGACGGTCAGATCGCCCACACATTCGATGTGGCATTGCATGACGTCGCCCTTCACTACCGGGCCCACGCCTTCAGGCGTGCCGCTGTAGATCAGGTCGCCCGGCTGCAGTTCGAACAGCTTCGACAGGTACGACACCATTTCAGGCACCGACCAGATCAGATCCGACAGGTCGCCACGCTGCTTCTCCACGCCATTGACGGCCAGCGTCACGGCGCCCTTTTCCGGGTGGCCGATAGCCGAGACCGGCACGATCGGGCCGATCGGCGCGGACTTGTCGAATGCCTTGCCGGTTTCCCAAGGGCGGCCGGTTTTCTTCGATTCGTTCTGCAGGTCGCGGCGCGTCATGTCGAGGCCGATGGCATAGCCGAAGACATGGCTGGCGGCCTGCTCGACCGGGATGTCGCGGCCGCCCTTGCCGATGGCGACAACCAGCTCCACCTCGTAGTGGCAATTGCCCGTGCCCGGCGGGTACGGGAAGGCGCCCTCGACGTTGTCGGCCACGTAGCTGACCGCGTCGGACGGCTTGCAGAAGAAGAACGGCGGCTCACGGTCGGGGTCCGAACCCATTTCACGGGCATGGGCGGCATAGTTCCGGCCCACGCAGTAGACCCGGCGCACGGGGAAACTTGCGCTGCCACCACGCACGGGAACACCGACGGGGGCTTGCGGCGCGAAGACGAATTCGGTCATCCAACTCTCCAGCTTTCTCTTTTTTGATGGAACGCCGCACCCGGTGTCGTGTCCGGTCGTGCCCAGTCGGGTGGGCCGCGGCAGGGGCAAAGGATACACCTTGAATACGGTGGCATACAGTGGAAGCAGACCCGGCGCGAATCTTGCATATTGCACCGCAACCAAGCGCCCTCCATGACCCGTCGCCATCCGCCCCCTTCCGCCGTAGCACCGCCAGCCACCACGAGCCGGAGCCTGCGCATCCTGCTGGTTCGTGATCCGCACGAGGCCGATCCGCTCAACGTGGAGACGATCCGCGCCGGTCTGGCGCAGGCAGGCTTCACCGAGGTGCAGACGGTCGACGCGGACCTGCGCCTGCCGGACACCATTGCGGCCAGCCAGCCGGACCTGGTCATCATTGCCTCCGAATCGGCCGCGCGCGACACCATCGAGCATGTCTGCGTCTCCACCCAGCATGCGCCGCGCCCGATCGTGCTGTTCACGGATAACGACGACGCTCAGCGCATCAAGGCCGCGCTGTCGGCCGGCATCACCGCCTACATCGTCGACGGCCTGCGTGCCGAACGGGTGAAGACGGTGCTCGATGTGGCCTACGCCCGCTTCCAGCTGGACCAGCAGCTACGCGCCGAACTCGACGCCACCAAGCTCAAGCTGGCCGAGCGCAAGACCGTGGAGCGCGCCAAGGGCCTGCTGATGCAGGCGCGCGGCATCAGCGAGGACGAAGCCTTCAAGCGACTGCGCTCGATGGCGATGGAGCGCGGTATCCGGCTCGTGGATGCCGCACAGCGCGTGATCGATGTGATGGCCTGATCCCTCGGCGCTTGCGGGCGCGGCACATGGACGCTGTGCATGGCACGCCGTTGGTGCGTTGCACAAGACTGGCGCGGCGCCATTCCCCGGCGGCGCATCCCGACAGTGAAACGGGCACCACCGGCCCCGCCATTTCCCTTCCGGCACCCCAAAAAGCGCTGGCATAGCGCTTGCGTTACCCAAGACACGGCCAACGACGGCCGCGCATCACCCGGAAGCACCTCACAACATGTGTGCCCGCGATCAACGTCGACCGCGAGGCATCGGACAACGGCGTCCTGAACCCCGCCCCGAACGCTGGCCTTCCTGGCCAGGTGTCCGGGCCGGGGATCGGGACGCCTTTTCTCTTTCTGGAGCGTATCGCATGCCCTCTCGCCTCAAAGTCCTGAAGCCCCAGCGCGCCAACGACACCGCTGCCGCGGATGCCGCCCCCGCCTGCCACGGTCGCCGCCGCGCGCTGGCCACCATCGCCGGCGCCAGCGTGATGACGCTGGTCGATCCGCTGGTGCGCAGCGGCGCGTGGGCCGCCGGCTCCGATGCGCCGGAAAAGCCCGAGGTCAGGATCGGCTTCATTCCGCTGACCGATTGCGCGTCGGTGGTGATGGCGTCGACGCTGGGCCTGGACAAGAAGTACGGCATCAAGATCACGCCGAGCAAGGAGGCTTCGTGGGCTGGTGTGCGCGACAAGCTGGTCAATGGTGAGCTGGACGCCGCGCACGTGCTGTACGGCCTGATCTACGGCGTGCAGCTCGGCATCGGCGGGCCGAAGAAAGACATGGCCGTGCTGATGAACCTGAACCACAACGGCCAGGCGATCACGCTGTCCTCGAAACTGGCGGAAAAGGGCGTCAAGGATGGCGCAAGCCTGAAGGCGCTGATGTCCAGGGAAAAGCGCGATTACGTGTTCGCGCAGACCTTCCCGACCGGCACCCATGCGATGTGGCTCTACTACTGGCTGGCCGCCAACGGTATCGATCCGATGCGGGATGCCAAGGCCATCACTGTGCCGCCACCGCAGATGGTGGCCAACATGCGCGTGGGCAACATGGATGGCTTTTGCGTCGGTGAGCCTTGGGGCGCGCGCGCGATCGCCGACAAGATCGGCTTCACCGCCGAGACCACCCAGGCGATCTGGAAGGATCACCCGGAGAAGACGCTGGGCACCACGGCCGAGTTCGTGCAGAAGTACCCGAACACGGCGCGTGCGATGGTGGCCGCCGTGCTGGAGGCATCGAAGTTCATCGACGCTTCCGCATCCAACCGCCGCAAGACCGCCGAGACGATCGCCGCCAAGTCCTACGTGAACACGGATATGGACATCATCCTGGACCGGATGCTGGGCCGCTACAGCAACGGTCTGGGCAAGACCTGGGACGACCCCGATTCGATGAAGTTCTATCAGGACGGCCTGGCGAACTATCCGTTCCTTTCTGACGGCATGTGGTTCCTGACCCAGCACAAGCGCTGGGGGCTGCTGAAAGAGCATCCGGACTATCTGGCCGTGGCCAAGCAGGTAAATCGCATCGACGTCTACAAGCAGGCCGCTGCGGCCGCGCAGGTGCCGTTACCGAAGAGCGACTTCCGCACCGCCAGGCTGATCGACGGCGTGACGTGGGATGCGACGAAGGACCCGAAGGCCTACGCCGACGGATTCAAGATCAAGGCCTGACGCGCCGCACGGACCGGCCCGGTCGGTCCTGCCCCATCCAGCCCCCATCCACACGAACAGGAGCTTGCCGTGAATGCTCTCGCCCAGTCATCGCCGGAAGGCGCCACGCCCATGAATCCGGAGGCCGTCGATCCGGACGCCAAGGAACAGTCGCGCCGCCGCGCGCAGGAGATCACCGCACTGGAGCAACGCGCCGCGCGCCGCGACGCGTTTGCCGCGTTCGTACTCAAGTGCGTGCCGCCACTGATCGGCTTCGCGTTGTTCGTGCTGGTGTGGCACGGCATCGCCACGCTGATCCCGTCGATCCCGACACCTGGCGCCACCTGGAACGCCGCGGTGCCGCTGTTCGCCGATCCGTTCTATCGCAATGGGCCGAACGACCAGGGCATCGGCTGGAACGTGCTGGCGTCGCTGGCGCGCGTGGCGGCGGGCTTTGGCCTGGCCGCGGTCGTGGGCATTCCGGCCGGCTTCCTGCTGGGGCGCTTCGCGTTCCTGAACGCGATGGCGTCGCCCGTCATCAGTCTGCTGCGTCCGGTATCCCCGCTGGCCTGGCTGCCGATCGGCCTGCTACTGTTCAAGGCCGCCAATCCCGCCGCGATCTGGGCAATCTTCATCTGCTCGATCTGGCCGATGATCATCAATACCGCCGTGGGTGTGACTCGCGTGCCGCAGGACTACCTGAACGTGGCACGCGTGCTCGACCTGTCCGAGTGGAATATCTTCCGGCACGTGCTGTTTCCTGCCGTACTGCCGTACATGCTGACCGGCGTGCGGCTGTCGATCGGCACGGCGTGGCTCGTGATCGTCGCCGCGGAAATGCTCACGGGCGGCACCGGCATCGGCTTCTGGCTCTGGGACGAGTGGAACAACCTCAAGGTCGAGCACATCGTGATCGCGATCTTCATCATCGGCGTGGTGGGCCTGGTGCTCGAGCACCTGCTGCTGGCCCTCGCCCGCCGCTTCAGCTACGGCAACACCTGATCCGGAGACGACCACCATGGAAAAGTTCGTCAGCATCGAAAATGTCGGGCAGACCTTCAAGACGCGCAAGGGGCCGTTCGTGGCGCTGCGCGATATCGACCTGTCGATCGCGGAAGGCGAGTTCGTGACACTGATCGGGCATTCGGGCTGCGGCAAGTCCACGCTGCTGAACCTGATCGCCGGGCTGACCGCGCCGACGACCGGCGCGCTGATCTGCGCGGGACGCGAGATCGCCGGCCCCGGCCCGGAGCGGGCCGTGGTGTTCCAGAACCACTCGCTGCTGCCCTGGATGACGTGCTTCGAGAACGTCCATCTGGGTGTGGAGCGCGTGTTCGGCCGAAGCGAGACACCGGCGCAACTCAAGGCGCGCACGCACGACACGCTGGCCCTGGTGGGCCTGACCCACGCAGAAAGCAAATATCCGCACGAGATCTCGGGGGGCATGAAGCAGCGAGTGGGCATCGCCCGGGCGCTGGCGATGCAGCCGAAGGTGCTGCTGATGGACGAGCCATTCGGCGCGCTCGACGCGCTCACGCGTGCCCATCTGCAGGACGCGTTGCTGAAGATCGTTGCGCGCACCAGGAGCACCGTGGTCATGGTCACGCACGACGTGGACGAGGCCGTGCTGCTGGCGGATCGTATCGTCATGATGACCAACGGGCCGGCGGCGACCATCGGCGAGATCCTGCGCGTCGACATCCCGCGCCCGCGCGACCGTGTGACGCTGGCCGACGACAAGACCTTCCACGCGTGCCGCACCGCCGTGCTCGACTTCCTGTATCGCAAGCAGCGCAATCCGGCGTTGGAGGAAGCCGCCTGATGCGTACCCGGCGCGGGGATCATGATTGACTCACGGCATTGGGAGAAGCGGCGAGCCTCCGCTATCATGAACCCCAACCCCACGATCCCCGCAGCATCATGACCTCTGCATCCCGCGCGCCATTTCCGGCGGCCAAGTACATCAAGGAAATCGGACGAGGCGTCAATGGCGCCCGCGCGCTGCCGCGTGAAGACGCCCAGGCACTGTTCGATGCCATGCTCGCCGGTCGTGTGTCCGATCTAGAGTTGGGCGCCGTGTTGCTGGCCTATCGCATCAAGGGCGAAGCACCGCACGAACTGGCCGGCATGCTGGACGCCGCGCACGATCACTGCGCGCCGCTGGCCGCGCCGGCCGACAAACCCGTGGTGGTGATTCCAAGCTACAACGGCGCACGCAAGCAACCGAACCTGGTGCCGCTGCTGGCGATGCTGCTGGCGCGCGATGGCGTGCCGACGCTGGTCCACGGCATTCGCGAGTTTCCGGGCCGCGTCACCAGCATGGCGCTGTTCGAGGCACTGGGCGTGCCGCTATGCGCCACCGCGCAGTCCGCGGAGACGCAGCTTGGCGCGGCATCGAATCCGCTGGCCGCGCTGCCGATCGACGTGCTGTCGCCCGCGCTGTCGCAACTGCTCGACAAGCGCGCGATCATCGGCCTGCGCAATTCGGCGCACACGGTCGTCAAGATGCTGCAACCGGTGGGCGGACACTCCCCTGCCGAGGCTTTGCGGCTCTACAGCTACACCCACCCCGAGTATCGGGAAACGCTGACCGAGTATTTCTCGCACGAACCCGCCAACGTGATGCTGGCCCGGGGTACCGAGGGGGAAGTCGTGGCCGACGCGCGCCGCAGCAGCCGTATCGACTGGCTGCACGACGGCCATCAGCGCACGATGGTCGATCCAGTCGGCGGTTCGGTCGCGGATGTGCCCGAACTGCCGCAGGGCACGGACATCGCCGAGACGGCCGCGTGGATTCGCAAGGTGCTGGATGGCGCGGAACCGGTGCCCGCGCCGGTTGCCACCCAGGTGGCGGCGATCAAGGCGTGCCTGACGCAGGCCACGCGGGTGACCTGGGCCAGCCCGCTGTAACACCTCCCGCTACAGGATGCAGGATGGCCCGCCAGCGCGATCAGGGCCGGCGCGGCGGCAGCGGAATGCGCTCCGTCTCGCCCGGGACGTGCGGGAACTGGTCGTCCTGCCAGCGCTGGGCGGCCTCTTCGATCGCTTCCTTGCTGCTTGCCACGAAATTCCAGTAGATGAAACGCCGTCCGTCCGTGGGATCGCCGCCAAGCAGCATCACGCGCGAGGGCATCGTCGCCTTGATCGTCACGGGCTCGCCTGGTACCAGCACCACCAGATGCTCGGCCGGCAGCGTCTCGCCATCGACCTCCAGATTGCCATCGACCGGATAAATGCCACGCTGGACGTGTTCGGCGGGGATCACAAGGCTTGCGCCGGCATCCATCTCGATCGCCACATAGAGCGTGCGGCTGTAGACCTTGACCGGCGACTCGGCGCCGAAGGCATCGCCCGCGATAACGGTCATCCGCACGCCGGGCAGTTCGAGCTTGGGCAGCGTAGCGCCCGGATGGTGGTGGAACGAAGGCGGATCATTCTCATGCGCCTTAGGCAGGGCTACCCAGGTCTGGATGCCGTGCAGGTGCGGTCCGGCCGAGCGCGCGCCGTCCGGCGAGCGCTCCGAGTGCGTGATGCCACGCCCGGCAGTCATCCAGTTCACATCACCGGGCCGAATCACCTGCTCGCTGCCGAGGCTGTCGCGATGCATGATCTCGCCTTCGAACAGATACGTGACTGTCGCCAGTCCGATATGAGGATGTGGGCGCACATCCATGCCCGCGCCGGGCTCCATCTCCACCGGCCCCATGTGATCAAAGAAGATGAATGGCCCGACTGCTTGCGTCGTAGCGGCGGGCAGCAATCGGCGGACGGTGAACTCGCCGATGTCTCGCACATGAGGCTTCAGCAAGTGTTCGATAGCAGACATGTGGGGCTCCTGGGGATGCGTCTGAAAAACGACTTCAGTGTAGCGAATCCTGCAATACACCATCCCGAAATCGCTGCGAAACCGAATCGGGGCTGCCCCCTCTAATAACAGTGCTCCGAGAGCGCTGCCCGCCAGGCCTTGTCAGGCTTGGGCTGGGCCACTATAAGGCGACATCAGGCTATCCAGAAGATTTTTCCGATTGCCTGGAACTATCAACCCTATAGACCTTCTAACTTAGCACTCGTCCGGTTCGAGTGCTAATATGCGTTGCAATGCGGTGTCCCTTCGGGACACACCGGCAACCCACCGCCGGATGCGAAAGGAGTCATAGTGAACGCAGTCCTGTCTGCCGATCAAACCCAAGTTACCCGCCGTCTGCCCACGGCGCCCCAGAATGCCGCCGCGAATGCCTTCGCACTGACCTTCCCCGGCACACTGGGCAATCTGGACAGCTACATCCAGGCTGTCCACCGCATCCCGATGCTCACCCCCGAGGAAGAGCTCAGCCTGGCTCGCGACCTGCGCGACAACGACTCAGTCGATGCCGCCCGCCGCATGGTGATGTCGCACCTGCGTCTGGTGGTCTCCATTGCCCGGCAGTACCTGGGATACGGCTTGCCTCACGCCGACCTGATCCAGGAAGGCAACATCGGGCTGATGAAGGCCGTCAAGCGCTTCGACCCCGAACAGGGCGTGCGCCTGGTGTCGTACGCGATGCACTGGATCAAGGCCGAGATCCACGAATACGTGTTGAAGAACTGGCGCATGGTCAAGGTGGCCACCACCAAGGCCCAGCGCAAGCTGTTCTTCAACCTGCGCAGCCACAAGCAGGGCTCGCATACCTTCACGCCCGAGCAGATCGAAGCCGTTGCGCGCGAGCTCAACGTCAAGCCCGAGGAAGTGATGGAGATGGAAACCCGCATGTCGGGCGGCGATATGGCGCTGGAAGGCCAAATCGAGGACGGCGAGGAAGAGTTCGCGCCGATCGCCTACCTTGCGGATAACCACAACGAGCCGACGCAGGTGCTGGAAGCCAAGCGCCACGACCGTCTGCAGGTCGAAGGCCTGGAAGAGGCGCTGACGAAGCTGGACCCGCGCAGCCGCCGCATCATCGAGGCCCGCTGGCTCGACGTCAACGACGATGGGTCGGGCGGCGCCACGCTGCACGAACTGGCCGACGAGTTCGGTGTATCCGCCGAGCGGATTCGCCAGATCGAATCGGCGGCAATGAAGAAGATGAAGGGTGCGCTGGCGGCATTCGCCTGAGACCACGCTCCCCGCATTGAAAAAGGCCGGTCATTCGACCGGCCTTTTCTTATTTACGACATCAGCTGCTTGAGGTCATGCGCGATCGGCTCCGGCCCCTGGCCGTGGCGAATGAACAGCCGCAACTGGCCGTTCTGGTCAAACACGTAGCTGCCGGCCGAGTGATCCATCGTGTAGTTGTCCGGCGACGAACCCGGCACCTTGGCGTAGTAGACCTTGAAGTCCTTGGTCACCTTCTTGAGCGCGGCCTCGTCGGCCGGGCGCAGGCCCAGGAAGCGCGAGTCGAAGGCCGGCACATACTGGGCCATCAGCGCCGCCGTATCGCGTTCCGGATCGACGGTGACGAACAACACCTGCACCTTGTCCGCATCGGGCCCCATCTGCTCCATCACCTGCTTGAGCTCCACCATCGTGGTCGGGCACACGTCCGGGCAATGGGTGTAGCCGAAGAACATCAGCACCACCTTGCCCTTGAAATCGGCCAGCGTGCGGGTCTTGCCGGTGGGGTCCAGCAGCGCGAAGTCCTTGCCGAACTCGGTGGCGCCCGAGATATCGACGTTGCGGAAGGACGGCTTTGGTTGCCCACAGGCGGCCAGCAGGGCCGTGCAGAGCGCGAGCAGACAAAAGCGGCGGAATGCGGCCCAAAGGCCTTGGGAAGAGGTCGACATGCGCAAGAATCGGGAGGAGTTGCCCGAAAGTATCGCCGATTGGGCCGGCGATGACTTCCGGGCGCGGCAAGATGCCGCAGGTTGTCAGACCTGCGGCACGAACTTGAAGTAGTGATCCACTAGCAGCGCCGCGAACAGCAGCGACAGGTACAGGATCGAATAACGGAAGGTGCGCTGCGCGAGGCCATCCGAGTAGTTGCGGTACAGCTTCCAGGCATAGCCCAGGAACACCAGGCCCAGCGCCAGCGCCGCCGCAAGGTAGATGTAGCCGCTCATGCCGTACACGAACGGCAGCAGCGTGGCCGCGATCATGATCAGCGTGTACAGCAGGATATGCAGCAGCGTGTAGCGCTCGCCGTGCGTGATCGGCAGCATCGGCAGGCCGGACTTGGCGTAGTCGGCGCGGCGGTACAGAGCCAGCGCCCAGAAGTGCGGCGGCGTCCAGGTGAAGATGATCAGCACCAGGAACCAGGCCTCGGCAGGCACCGTACCCGATACCGCGGACCATCCTAGCGCCGGGGGCATGGCGCCCGACAGGCCACCGATCACGATGTTCTGCGGCGTCGCCGGCTTCAGCAGGATCGTATAGACCACGGCATAGCCAAGGAACGTGGCGAAGGTGAGCCACATCGTCAGGTCGTTGGCGAAGACGTGCAGCAGCCACATGCCAGCACCGCCCAGCACGGCCGAGAAGATCAGCGTCTGGGTGGTGGTGATCTCGCCTGTGGCCGACGGGCGCCACGCGGTGCGGCGCATCAGCGCGTCGATCTTCTGTTCCACCAGGCAGTTGATGGCGAAAGCCGCGCCGGCCAGCAGCCAGATACCAGCCGCGCCACCGATCAGCACCGACCACGGCACCATGCCCGGGGTGGCCAGGAACATGCCGATGATGGCGCAGAACACGGCGAGTTGGGTCACCCGCGGCTTCGTCAGCGCGGCGTATTGGCGGGCCAGATGGCGTAATCGGCCCACGGAGGATTGGGAGTGGGTAGCAGTTACCACGGGGGGCATCTTGTCCTTCATGTGGCGCGCGCGGCAATCGAGGGTTGCGTGGCGGCGCCGGCGGAGCGAGTGGCGAGGCCGATATTGTAGTTGAGACGGAGCAACAACATCAGCAGCAGGGCTGCTCCGCCGTTATGGGCCACCGCCGCGACCAGCGGCCAGTCGAAAACGATGTTCGACATGCCGGTGCACAACTGCAGCGCCAGCACGACCAGCAACCACCGCGCATGCCGCGCCAGCCCTTCCATCCGGCGCGCGCGCAGCGCGAACCAGAGCAGGAAACCGAGCACGACGAAGGCGAAGCCACGGTGGACCCAGTGGATAGCCACCAGCGCCGCGTGCGGAATGTAGTCGCCGTCGGCCGTCATGCCGAGCTGGCGCCACAGCGTAAAGCCATGGCGGAAGTCCATCTCTGGCACGAGCTGGCCGTTGCAGAGCGGAAAATCGGTACAGGCCAGCACCGCGTAGTTGGTGCTGACCCAGCCGCCCAGGAAGATCTGAACGACCAGCAGCACCAGGGCCAGCAGGCCGGCCCAGCGCAGCGAAGCCGCCTGTGGCGCCACGACATGCGGCGGTTCGTTACGCGACCCGAGCAGGATCAGCGACGCCAGCAGCGCCATCGCCAGCAGCAGATGGGTGACGACGATGATCGGTTGCAGCTTCATCGTCACGGTCCACATACCGAACGCGCCCTGCAGGCAGACCAGCAGGAACACGCCGGTGGCGAACCACGGCGACTGCTTCAGTTCGCGGCGCTTGACCCATGCCAGCACCATCAGCGAGATGATCAGCACACCCACCGCCATGGCGAAATAGCGATGGATCATCTCGATCCACGCTTTCATCAGCGTGACCGGGCCGCTCGGGAGCGCCGTTTCCGCCGCGCGAATCGGGTCCATCGCCGCGTGCGGGTTCGAGTGGCCGTAGCAGCCGGGCCAGTCGGGGCAGCCGAGGCCGGAGTCGGTCAGCCGGGTAAAGCTGCCGAACATGATCAGGTCCAGCGTCAGGAACGCCGTGATCCAGACGAGCCTGCGATATTTGTCGCGATTGCCGCGCACCATCACGTAGGACAGGGGCAGCAGCGCAATCAGGATGCCAATGATGGCCAACTGAAGCAGCATGGGAATTCAGCCAATACGGGAATACTTCAGCAGCTTCTTCAGGTCGCTGCTGATCTTCTTGGGGTCGGGGTCCTTCGGCCAGCGCATCATCAGGTTGCCGAGCGGATCGACCAGGTAAATCGCATCCTCGGCGCGCGCGCCGTCCTCGGCCGGCAGCCATTGGGCAATCGTGGCCCGGTCCATGCGCAGGAATCGCACGCCCGCATAAGGTTCGTTGTAGGCGGCCGCGAGCCGGTCGTCCACATCGCCCCGGTCCTGGATCAGCCAGACAGGCACGATCCGCTCGCGGTCCTCGCCCTGTCCGACGCGGATCTGGCGCACCGTGAACAGTTTCTTCGCGCATATCTCGTCGCAGGCGGACGGGTCGGTCATCACCATCAGCCACTTGCCGCGCATGGACGCGAGCGGCACCGACTCGTTGCGCTCATTAGTCACCTGCACGGGCGGCATGGGCCGTTGCGGGTCGATCAGCACGCCGTAGTTGGTGCTGCCGCCGGTCGGTTTGATCACGTAGTACGTGAAGTACGAAAAGAGTACGGGCGATGCGCAGACCAGCAGCAGCATCAGCATCTGCAGGCGGCCGCGGCGCGTGCGCGCGTCGATGCGGGGGTCCGGCGAAGCCGTGGGATCTGGCTGCGGCATGGCGTTCGTCTGTGCGTTCATCGTTCGTTTATAGGTTTCCATTGCCGTCTGCCCGGTCCAGCCGGGCGCGCCGCCAGCCGAGCACGGCCACCAGTACCAGCGTCAACACAGCCAGCCCGAACCACTGGGCGGCGTACCCGTAGTGTCGGTCCGCGCCGAAATCGGCCGGGGCCCAATCGCGGGCCAGTCCGTCTCCGGCATCGCCCGATTGTTCTACCACCACCGGCAGGAGTGACGCCTCGATCTCATGAGAAAAAGCGGCAAGGTCGATATTCTGACGGATCTTGCGTCCGGCCTCCGCGGAAGCATCCTGCCCGAGGCTGTAGACGCGCGGCACAGCGGCCAGCGCCGTGCCTTCGACTGTGACTTCCCCCGTGGGCGTCGGGAACGGCGCGATGCGCGTGCGGTCCTGCGCATCGCGTGGCAGCCAGCCTCGCAGCACCAGCACGCTGCCACCGTCCGCCAGGCGCAACGGCGTGAGCACGAGGAACCCCGCACGGCTGTCAGTACCGTTGCCGTGCGGACGATTGTCGAGCAGCACGGTCTTGTCCGCGTCGAACGTACCGCGCGCGCGCACGCGGCGCTCGACCAGTTGTGCGGCATCGGTCTGGCCCGCGCGCAGTTCGACAGGCGCCTGCTTCGCCAGCGTAGCCAGCCGCTCCGCACGGTCGATCTTTTCATGCGCGCGGCGCAGTTGCCAGTTGCCGAGCGCGCAGGTGACGACGATCACCACGAGCGCGGCCACCATCGGCACCGGGCCCGGCGAACGCCAGAGCGTGCGGGTCGTCACGGGTTCCCTCCGGGCATCGCGGTGCGATAATGGGCGCTTCGCAGAACGGGCCCCCACATGCGCTTCGTCATCCTTGTCGCCTTCATCCTGATCATTGGCAGCCTGGCCTCCGCGCTGTTCTTCATGATGCGCGACCGTGGCCGCACGCCCAACATGATGCGTTCGCTGATGTTCCGCGTCGGCTTCTCGGTGGCGCTGTTCCTGTTCATCCTGTTCTCGCACTGGATGGGCTGGATCCAGAGCACGGGCATCCATACGTCGCCCTGACAGGCATCCTCGCGAAAAAAAGCGCCGCCGAGATTTCTCTCCCGCGGCGCTTCGCTTTCTTCGATACCGCACGCCGCCCGCAGGCGGCGCGGCGAAATCCTTACAGCCAGTAGACCACCACGTACAGGCCCAGCCAGACCACGTCCACGAAGTGCCAGTACCAGGCTGCGCCTTCGAACGCGAAGTGATGCTCCGGCGTGAAATGGCCCTTCAGCACGCGGATCAGCACCACCGTCAGCATGATCGCGCCCATCGTCACGTGGAAGCCGTGGAAGCCAGTGAGCAGGAAGAACGTCGAACCATAGACACCCGAAGTCAGCTTCAGGTTCAGTTCGCTGTAGGCGTGCATGTACTCATAGGCCTGCAGGCACATGAAGATCGCGCCCAGCAGGATCGTCAGGACCAGGCCCTGAATCAGCTGGCTGCGCTTGCCGGCCAGCAGCGCGTGGTGCGCCCAGGTCAGCGTGACGCCCGAGGTCAGCAGCAGCGCCGTGTTGATGGTCGGGATCGGCCACGGGCCCATCGTCTGGAAGTCTTCCACGGTGCCGGCAGGGCCCATGTTCGGCCACACGGCCGCGAAGTCCGGCCAGATGATCTTGTTGTTCAGGTCGCCCAGCCACGGCATGGCGATGGTGCGCGCGTAGAACAGGGCGCCGAAGAACGCCGCGAAGAACATCACTTCGGAGAAGATGAACCAGCCCATCGACCAGCGGAACGAAGTGTCGATGTTCTTGCCGTACATGCCGCCTTCGGATTCGCGGATGGCGTCGCCGAACCAGCTCTTGAGCACGAAGAGGAACCACAACAGGCCGAAGCCGCACAGGTACGGCGCCCACGGTTGCCCGTTGACCCAACCCGCGGCTCCCGCGCCGGTCATCAGCAGGCCGAATGCCGCCGTGATCGGATGGCGCGACGGGCCCGGCACGAAGTAGTACGGGGCGTTTGCGCGATTCGCACTCATTCTTCTATCTCCAGCTCAGAGTCTCTAATGGTTATTCGCCAGATCCGCTTCGCTTCGGTTGCCAGCGGCTCTGTCCTTTTTCCCTGCTAGTTTCCTGCTACGACTGACTCACCACGGCGCGCACCACCAGGATCAGCACCGTCACGAACACTGCCGCCGCGATCAGCCCGGCGATGATCACGTGCACCGGGTTCAGCCGCGCCATGTCGGACTCATGCTCCGACCCCTTGCGCAGCCCGATGAACGACCACAGCACCGCGCGCACCGTCTGCGCGAAGGACGCCTTGCGATGCACCGGATCCACCGAATCGTCGCGGTTGGTCATCGTCAGCTCCCCCTCTGCACCGGGGCCTGCTCATCCTGCGGCGCCTGCGCCACCGGCGTGCCCACCTCGAAGAACGTGTACGACAGCGTGATGGTCTTCACGTCCTTAGGCAGCTTCGGGTCGATCACGAACACCACCGGCATCTCGCGCGCCTCCTTCGACTTGAGCGTCTGCTGCTTGAAGCAGAAGCACTCGATCTTCTTGAAGTACTCGGTGGCCTGCTTCGGCGCGTAGCTCGGAATCGCCTGCGCCGAGATGTCCCGCGATTGCCCGTTGGCCACCTCGTACACGATCGTCGTCAGCTCGCCCGGATGCACTTCCATCGAATGCTTCACCGGCCGGAATGCAAACGGCCCGCGCGCGTTGGAATCGAACTCGACCGTGATCGTGCGGCTCGTGTCCACCTGCGAGTTCTTCAACGCCGACCCGCCATACAGATCGCGCGTGGTCAGCACATTGATACCGGTAACCTCGCAGATCGCCTTGTACAGCGGCACCAGCGCGTAGCCAAAGCCGAACATCAGCGTCACCACTACCAGCAGGCGCAACATCATGCCGCGGTTGAAACGCTTCTCGATTGCCTTGTCCTGCCCGTCCACGCGTCTGCCTCCTACTTCATCGTTCTCATCGGGACATCAGCCGCCAAGGAACACCATCTTGGCAAAGAATCCCAGAAAGAAGACCACCACGATCGAGAGCAATATCCAGCCAAGACGGCGGTTGGCGGCCCGCTGGGCGGCCTTGCGATCCTGCGGCGATGGGCTTGTTTCCGAGGGCTGCATGAGCATCTGGTTAGCGGGCCGGACACCTGCCCCGGGGGGCTGGCATCCGGCCGGTGTTACTGGATTACTGGATTACTTGACGACCGGCGGTTCTTCGAACGTGTGGAACGGTGCCGGCGACGGCACGGTCCACTCGAGGCCTTCCGCGCCATCCCACGGCTTGTCGCCGGCGGCCTGGCCACCGCGGTAAGACGGCAGGACCACGAAGAAGAAGAAGTACACCTGCATCAGGCCGAAGCCCAGCGCGCCGATCGAGGCGATCGCGTTGAAGTCCGTGAACTGGGTCGGGTAGTCCGCATAGCGGCGCGGCATGCCGGCCAGGCCCAGGAAGTGCATCGGGAAGAAGGTCACGTTGAAGAAGATCAGCGAGCCCCAGAAATGGATCTTGCCGCGCATCTCGTCATACATGAACCCGCTCCACTTCGGACCCCAGTAGTAGAAGCCCGCGAACAGCGCGAACAGCGAGCCCGCCACCAGCACGTAGTGGAAGTGCGCCACGATGAAGTAGGTGTCCTGCAGCTGGATGTCGATCGGAGCGACAGCCGGCATCAGGCCCGTGAAGCCGCCGATCGTGAACACGAAGATGAAGCCGATCGCGAACAGCATCGGGGTCTCGAACGTCATCGAGCCGCGCCACATCGTGGCGATCCAGTTGAAGATCTTCACGGCCGTCGGCACCGCGATCAGCATCGTCGCGTACATGAAGAACAGCTGGCCCGTCACCGGCATGCCGGTGGTGAACATGTGGTGCGCCCACACGATGAACGACAGGATCGCGATCGAGGCCGTGGCGTACACCATCGAGCTGTAGCCGAACAGGCGCTTGCGCGCGAAGGCCGGCACGACGTGCGAGATGATGCCGAACGCCGGCAAGATCATGATGTAGACCTCGGGGTGACCGAAGAACCAGAAGATATGCTGGTACATCACCGGGTCACCGCCGCCGGCGGCCGAGAAGAAGCTCGTGCCGAAGTGGCGGTCGGTCAGCACCATCGTGATCGCGCCAGCCAGCACCGGCATCACGGCGATCAGCAGGTAGGCGGTGATCAGCCACGTCCAGCAGAACATCGGCATCTTCATCAGCGTCATGCCAGGCGCGCGCATGTTGAGGATGGTGACGATGATGTTGATCGAGCCCATGATCGACGACGCGCCCATGATGTGCATGGCGAAAATCGCCATGTCCATGCCCGGGCCCATCTGCACCGACAGCGGCGCGTAGAGCGTCCAGCCCGCGGCGGTGGCGCCGCCCGGCGCGAAGAACGAGCCGACCAGCAGCAGCGCGGCCGGCGGCATCAGCCAGAAGCTGAAGTTGTTCATGCGCGCGAACGCCATGTCAGAGGCGCCGATCTGCAGCGGGATCATCCAGTTCGCGAAGCCGACAAACGCCGGCATGATCGCGCCGAACACCATGATCAGTCCGTGCATCGTGGTGAACTGGTTGAACAGTTCGGGGCGGAAGAACTGCAGGCCCGGCTCGAACAGCTCCAGGCGGATCAGCAGCGCCAGCACGCCGCCGGACAGCAGCATGGTGAACGAGAACAGCAGGTACAGCGTGCCGATATCCTTGTGGTTGGTGGCGAACAGCCAGCGGCGCCAGCCATGCGGGTGATCGTGCGCATGATCGTGATCGTGCGCGTGGTCGTGCGGATGGCCCAGTGTCTCCGGGGTAGCGGTACTCATCGCAATGACTCCATCAATTCCTGAATGCGGGGCTACCGCGGGTCAGCCTGCGACGCGGTTGCCCGCGAGGCTGGCCTGCTTGTCGGGGGTGCTGGACGGCGCGGCAGCCTTCGGGGCTGCATCGCCTGCGCCGGCCTGTGCGCCGCCGCCTTCCGGGAACTTGCCCGTGCGGGCGCCCGTGAAGTCCGCCGGCTGAATCACTTCGCCGGTCTTGTTGCCCCAGCTATTCCGCGTGTACGTCATGACAGCGGCCAGCTCGGTGTCGGAAAGCTGCTTCCACGACGGCATGGCGTTACGGCCTTCCAGCAGCACGTGCATCTGGCCAGCCTTCGGACCGTTGACGACCTTGGAGCCATCCAGCGCCGGGAACGGACCACCGCCCTTGCCGGTCGGCTGGTGGCAGACCGCGCAGTTGGTCGCGTAGACCTTTTCGCCGCGCGCCTTGATTTCGTCGAGGGTCCAGACCTTGTTGGGATCATCCGCCGCAGCGGCCATCGCCTTCTTCTTGTCGTCGACCCACTTCGTGTACTCGGCATCGGACACGACGCGCACCACGATCGGCATGAACGCGTGTTCCTTGCCACAGAGTTCGGCGCACTGGCCACGATAGACGCCGGTCTTCTCGGCACGGAACCAGGTGTCGCGCACGAAGCCCGGGATCGCATCCTGCTTGACGCCGAACGCCGGAATCATCCAGGCGTGGATCACGTCATTGGCAGTGGTGACGATACGGATCTTCTTGTTGACGGGCACCACCAGCTCGTTGTCCACCTCCATCAGGTAGGTGTTCGACTTTTCCTGCTGGTTGTTGATCTGCTCGCGCGGCGTGGTCAGCGTGGACACGAACGAGATGCCCTCGCCCTGGCCCTTGAGGTAGTCATAGCCCCACTTCCACTGATAGCCGGTGGCCTTGATCGTGATATCCGAGTTCGTGGTGTCCTTCATCGCCACCACGGTCTTCGTCGCCGGCAGCGCCATGGCGATCACGATCAGGAACGGCACGATCGTCCAGACCACTTCCACCGTGATGCTTTCGTGGAACGAGGCCGGGCGGGCGCCCTTGCTCTTCCGGTGCTTGAAGATGGAATAGAACATCACGCCGAACACGGCGACGAAGATCACCGTGCAGATGATCAGCATCATCCAGTTCAGCCAGTGAATCTGTTCGGCGATTTTTGTAACGGGTTCGGCCAAGTTGAGCTGTCGGACGGCGGGGCCGCCTGGCATGTCACTGACCGCGGAGGCCGCCTGGCTGACAAGCAGGGACGCGCCTGCCAGACATGCTGCGGATGCCTTCTTCCACATTTTCATTGTTTATCTACCCAATTTACAGATTCAAATCTGTCCCCGCCCTGCCCCGCAACCTGCCCTTTCAGACACGCCGCAAGGCCACCGCGAGTTCCTGCGCGAACTTGCGCCGCCGATACGGGTCCAGATACAACCCCACCTGCACGGAGCGCTTGTCCGACCGCAGTACCACCGGCGCCCGGAACGATTCACCCAGTTCAACCCGCACCCAGCGTGGGTTGAATACTTCCCGCGTGATCCGGCTGGCGCTGGCTGTCTCCACGACCAGCATTCCGTCGGTCACACTCACGCGTTCATAATCCGCCGCATGGCGCGCATACGCCAGCAGGGCAATCCCCAGCCCGAGCAATTCCAGGCCAGCAAACGGCAATACGAGCCAGGCCCCCAGCCACACGGCGAAGAACACCGCGATGGCTGTCGAGAAACATACGATGGAGAAGTAGAACCAGCCGGCCTGGCGCGGAGTGAGCGAGCAATTCCGCTTCATCAGCCAGTCGTTGCTCGGCAAGGGGGTGCGTCCGTCGAGATTTCCGCCGGAGTCACCAACTGCCGTCTGGAATGCGATACCCAAGTCTTGCATCGCCAACCACTCCGCATCGGATGCACACCCGGGACGAAACACGTCGGAGGTTTGCACATGCGAAGTGCATTCCAGGGACGTTCTTGTGCCAGGGGACCACTGCGACAAACTGGCGCATTATATGGCGCTTCGCATACCTGAACAAGGTAGGATTTGACCGAAGTGCTTGCGCTCATCTAGTTTTTGTGCATGGCCGCATCGCCCCCGATAGTCAACACAATCGGCGCGCGCGCATTGTCGCGCAACCATGCACGACACCGCTTTCATGGCCGCGGCCGGGCGCGTCCGATGCTGTCGACCGGCACAACTGCGCGACCCTGATCGTCGGTTGCCTGCCTGCCACGCGGCGCCAGCTTCCATGCATGGCCGTAGACAATTTCGAACGTCAATGGGATCACGCCATCGGCGTTACGTTGACGATCGAGCGCGGCCAGCACGGCCCGATACCACCGCCTGCCACGCAGCCCGACCGACCCCGGACGACGGAAGCCGCCGAACGATCGCACTTCACGCAACAGATTCTCCGGCGACTCGTAGGTGACCGTCAGCGTTTCCATATCCATCACGGGGGTGGACCAGCCGCTGTGCACGAGCATGTCGCCGATATCGTGCATGTCGACGAAGCGCAGCGTGTGCGCGTCGAGATCGACATCGGCGAACGCCGCGCGCAGTTCCTTCAGCGTGTCGGGGCCGAACAGCGAGAACATCACGAGCCCTTCGTCGCGGGTCACGCGATGCCATTCCGGAAAGACGCGATGCGGCTCCGGATGCCAGTGCAGGGCGAGGTTCGACCACAACAGATCGAAGCTGGCCGCGTCGAATGGCAGTGTGGCAAGATCGCCCTGCACCAGATCGAACATCGGCCGCTTGCCGAGCAGGCGTCCAATCCAGCCTGGGCGCCGCTGCGGATCGCGTTGTCCGGCCTGCTGCAGCATGGCGCCGGAAATATCGAGACCGGCAATCTGCGCATCGGGAAAGCGCGCGCGCAATCCCGCCAGGCCCTGCCCGTGGCCGCAGCCGATATCGATGGCCCGGCGCGGCGTCAGCTTGACCACGTCCATGCGCTCCTGCATCCGCTGGCCGATTTCGCCCAGCAGAAAATCGAGCTGGCCGAAGCTGTGACTGCGGCGGTCAAAGGCAAGCCGGGTCAGGCGCGCGGGCGGCAACCAGGCATCGGGGGAATCAGCAGCATGCAGGGACACGGAGAGACGGAACGGAATCAGTGGAATCGGCGGGCGGCGCAACAGCGTGTCGCGCCTCGGCATGGGCCGGACCCAGATGGCCGGCCAACAGGGACTGGAGTATACGCGCCCTCTTCGCGGCTCGCCGGGCGTGCCGGCGGGATCACCGGGCTCTGGTCGGCGCTGCTGCCGTCGGTTTGCCTGATCTGCGCGAAGGTCCAGCGCGACGTGGTCTGCGCGGGTTGCGCCGACGCGCTGTTGAGAATCGTTCCGCGCTGCCCGCGTTGTGCGATGCCCGGCACCCTACCCAGTGTGAAAACGGGCCGATGTGACGCCTGTGCCGACGACGACCCCATCGACACCACATTGACGCTGGGCGACTACATCACGCCAGCCGATCGGCTGGTCTTGCGCCTGAAGTTTGCCGCGCGCCTCCCCGCTGCCGCATGGATCGCCCGGCAAATGGCGGCCCGGATGCAAGCTGCGGGTGTCGCGCCCGATGTTCTGGCACCGATTCCTCTTGCACCACAACGGCTGGCGGGCCGCGGCTTCAACCAGGCGTGGGAAATCGCGCGGCCGCTGGGCAGGCAGCTTGGCATCGCGGTCTCGGCAACATTGCTGGCCCGCCGGCGCGACACGGTCAGCCAGCGTGCGCTCGACCAGTCGGCACGGCAGGCGAATCTGCGGGATGCGTTCGTGCTGGACCCGCCCCGCCGGCTAGACGGACTGCATATCGGACTGGTCGACGATGTGATGACCACGGGCGCCACGCTACGTGAGGCGGCACGGGTGCTCAAGGCGCATGGCGCCGCGCGGGTGACGGCGCTGCCTGCGCTGCGCACGCCGTGACACCGGCTGCGACTAGCGGTAAGCTGCGCTCCGGTTTTTCGCCTATCCCATCATGTTCAACGTCGTTCTTGTCGAACCCGAAATCCCGCCGAACACCGGCAATGTGATCCGCCTGTGCGCCAATACCGGCGCGCAACTCCATTTGGTCAAGCCGTTGGGATTTCCGCTCGAAGACGCCCGGATGCGCCGCGCGGGGCTCGACTATCACGAGTACGCGACGATGCGTGTGCATGAAAGCTGGGATGCGTTGATGGCTGCCGAGCAGCCGGACCCCACGCGCATGTTCGCGCTGACCACGCACGGCTCCACGCCGTTCGGCCAGGTCAGCTTCGCGCCGGGCGACTGGTTCGTATTTGGTTCGGAGACCCGCGGGCTCGCACCGGAGCGCCGCGAGTGGTTCCCGTCCTCGCAGCGCATCCGCCTGCCGATGCGCCCCAACAACCGCAGCCTCAATCTGTCGAACACGGTGGCCGTGGTCGTCTTCGAGGCGTGGCGTCAGAACGGATTCGCGGGCGGCAGTTGAATCGACGACGTGGTCAGCCCTCGGGCTGCACGCCGGCCGCACGAATCACCTTGTCCCAGCGCGCCTTCTCGCTGACCATCGTTTCGCGCAACGATGCCGGCGCGGTACCGGCCGGGACGAAATACTGCGTGCGCATCTTTTCGCGGATGTCATCGCTGCCGATGATCCGGACGAATTCGCGGTAGAGCCGGTCGACGACCGGCGCTGGCGTGCCGGCCGGCGCCAGAATCGCCTGCCATGAAATCGCCTCGAATCCGGGGTAGCCCGATTCGGCCACGGTCGGCACGGATGGCAGCAGGGACGTCCGGCCCGTGGTGGTCACGGCCAGAATGCGCAGCTTGCCGGCATTGACCATCGGCATGGCAATCGCCGGCACCATGAAGCCGGCCTGCACCTGCCCGCCGACGATCGCCGTGGTGATCTGCGGAAAGCCCGGATAAGGCACGTGCTGCAGATCGATGCCAGCCATCGCTTTCAACTGCTCCATCGCCAGATGCGCCGCGCTGCCGTTACCGACCGAGCCATAGTTCAGCGCGCCCGGCTTCGACTTGGCCAGCGCGACGAACTCGCGCAACGTATGCACCGGCAGGCGGGCGTCGATGACCAGCACGTTCGGCGACGTCGCCACCAGCGTGACCGGCGCGAGCTGCTTCATCGGGTCGTAGCTCAGGTGGCGATACAGCGACGGCGCGGTGACAAGCGGACCGTTGATCGTGAACAGCAGCGTGTAGCCATCGGGTGCGGCCTTGGCAACCATGCCGGTGCCAATATTGCCGCCGGCGCCCGGCCGGTTTTCGACAACCACGGGCTGACCGAGCACTGTGGCGAGCTTCTCGGTCACGATACGCGCGATCAAGTCCGGCGAAGAGCCCGGCGGGAACGGCACGATCATGCGGATCGGCTTGGCGGGCCAGGTATCGGCATGGGCAACGGCAGGAACCGCGCCGACTGCGAAGGTGGCGATCAGGGCCTTGAGAGTGTCGCGTCGACTCGGCATCAAGTGTTACTCGTCGCGCGCGTCACGCTGCAGCAACTGCGAGACCGCATCGGCAACAGGCAACCCCTCGAACAGCACCGCGCAGACCGCGCGCGTGATCGGCATTTCCACACCGACGCGCGCTGCCAGCGCGGCAACGGCCTGCGCGCAACGCACGCCTTCGGCCACATGGCCAAGGTCTGCCAGGATCTGGTCGAGCGTCTTCCCGCCCGCCAGTTGCTGGCCGACCTTGCGGTTACGAGACAAATCGCCGGTGGCGGTCAGGATCAGGTCACCCATGCCGGCCAGACCCATGAAGGTCTCGACACGACCGCCGAGCGCAAGGCCCAGGCGCGTCATCTCGGCCAGCCCGCGCGTGATCAGCGCCGCGCGCGCATTGAGCCCAAGCCCCAGGCCATCGCTGGCACCGGTGGCGATCGCCAGCACGTTCTTCACCGCGCCGCCGACTTCGACGCCGATCAGGTCGTCGCTGCCGTAGATACGCATGGCATGGTGATGGAATGCAGCCTGCGCGCGATCGATCAGCACGTGCGCGGTGCCGGCCACGGTCAGCGCGCACGGCAAACCCTGCGCCACTTCCTTGGCAAAGCTCGGCCCCGTCAGCACGCCATATTCGATCTCGCCCGGCGCCACGCCGAGCGCGTTCAATTCATCGTGCACCATCTGGTGCGGCATCGCATGGGTCTCGGCTTCGAAGCCCTTGCAGAGCCAGAGCATTGCCAGCGGCCCCTTGCGACGCGCGGCCAGCCGGCGCGTCATTTCGCGCAGGCCGGATACCGGCGTGCCGATGATCAGCAGCCCCTCCGGATCGGTCAGGGCGTGATCGACGGCGCGATCGAAATCGGGCTCGCAGACAAGCCGGGGCGACAGGCTCACGCCCGGCAGATAGGTGGCGTTGACACCAGTTGCGGCGATGCCGGCAAGCTGAGCCGGATCGCGCCCCCAGAGCACCACGTCATGATCGGCGGCGGCCGTGGCCGCGTGGCTTGCAAGCGCGGTACCCCATGCGCCGGCGCCGAGAATGGTCAGTTTCATGGCAGGCCTGTGAAGTCAGCGAAAAGCGCTGTCGTCGCGACAGTATGAACGTTGACGCCTCGCAGAAACACCAAACGGGGCCGCAGCCCCGTTCTGGTGTCCGACAGGCAGTCGCCGATCAGTGGCGGGCCTGGCTGCCGTCAGGCATCACGATGCCCGAGTCGCCGCCCTGGCCTTGCGCTTCTTCCATCGCGGCCTGCAGGCGTTGCTCGTACAGCGCCTGGAAGTTGATTTCCGACAGGTGGATCGCCTGGAAGCCGGCACGCGTGATCACGTCGGCGATGTTGCCGCGCAGGTACGGGTACAGGATGGTCGGGCAGGCGATACCCAGCAGCGGGTCCAGTTGCTCCACCGGCACATTGCGGATGTCGAAGATGCCGGCCTGGTGCGCTTCCACCAGGAAGGCCACCTTGTCTTGCACCTTGGTCGTCACGGTACCAGTCACGACCACTTCGAAGATGCCTTCCTGCAGTTGCGAGGCGCCCACGTTGACCTGGACTTCCACCGAGGGGGCTTCCGATTCGAGGAAGATGCCCGGCGAATTCGGCTGCTCCAGCGACATGTCCTTCAGGTACACGCGCTGAATGTTGAAGAAGGGCTGGTCGTCCTGCTGGTTGGCTTGTTGCTGGTCGCTCATGAAAGGCTTCCGGATGGATCGGTTTGGGCGCGCTGCGCCATGCGGCGCCGGTGGTGTCGATCACCGGCGGCCAGTTGGAAAGCGCATATGGTACATGACGCCGTGGGCGAATTCACCCGGGGCCGGCGTCAATCGGATAGGTCGTTGATCTCGCTGGGAAACCGCGGGCCCTGGGGCTCAGGCCGCCAGCAGCGGCACCAGGCCGCCCTGACGGTCCAGCGCGGACAAGTCGTCGAATCCACCCACGTGTGTCTCGTCGATATAGATCTGCGGCACGGTCCGACGGCCGGTGCGCGTCATCATTTCCTCGCGCTTGCCGGGTTCGCGGTCGATCAGGATTTTCTCGATCGACTCGACGCCCCTCTGCTTGAGCAGACGCTCTGCCATCTGGCAGTAGGGGCACACCACCGTGCTGTACATGACGACGCGGGCCATGCGAAATCTCCTTGAATTCAAAACAACGGCGCGGACCGCCCGGGGCGGTACGCGCCGCGAATACTTCGATGAATGGGCTTACTTGATGACCGGAAGTCCGGCCTGCTGCCAGGCGGTCATGCCGCCTTCGAGCGCATAGACCTCACTGTACCCGGCTTCCTTCAGGGCTGCCTGAGCCTTGCTCGAGCGCTGGCCGTTCTGGCATACCACGATGATGGGGATGGCCTTATCCTTTGCAAGACCACCCGCCCGGTTGGGCAGATCGTCGAGTGGCGCGCTCTTCGCTTGCGGCATGTGGCCCTTGGCGAACTCGGCGGCGTCGCGGATATCCACCACCACCGCATTGCGCTTGTTGATCAGCTGCGTGGCGGCGGCCGCGTTGACGCGTTTTCCGCCCGTGCCGCTCTTGATCGTCGGCCAGGCCAGCAGGCCGCCAGACACCACGGCGATGGCGATCAGGGCCAGGTTATTGTAATCGGCGAAGAAATTCACGTTGGCATTCCGTTGGGTTGGGTCGGCGGCATTATAAAATACGCGGTTTCGTGCCCACGCCGATATTTGTCCGTCGCCTCCCGGCCGCCGCCGGCCTTGCGACGGATCGTGCGCACTGCAGGTCATTTACTCCCTGGAAGCAGCATGTACAAGCTCGTTCTCATCCGCCACGGCGAATCCACGTGGAACCTCGAAAACCGCTTCACCGGCTGGGTCGACGTCGACCTGACCGATACGGGCGCCGCGCAGGCCAGGCAGGCCGGCACGCTGCTCAAGGAAGCCGGCTTCGCCTTTGATGTGGCCTACACCTCCGTGCTCAAGCGCGCCATCCGCACGCTCTGGCACGTGCAGGACGAAATGGACCAGATGTGGATTCCGGTGCGCAACGAATGGCGCCTGAACGAACGTCACTACGGCGCGCTGGCCGGCCTGAACAAGGCGGAAACGGCCAAGAAGTACGGCGACGAGCAGGTGCTGGTGTGGCGCCGCAGCTACGACACGCCGCCGCCCGCGCTGGAGCCGACCGACGAACGTGCCTCTTTCGGCGACCCGCGCTACGCCAACGTGCCGCGCGCGGAGATCCCGCTGACCGAGTGCCTGAAGGATACGGTGGCCCGCGTGATGCCGCTGTGGAACGAATCCATCGCTCCCGACATCAAATCCGGCAAGCGCGTGGTGATCGCCGCCCACGGCAACAGCATTCGCGCCCTCGTGAAGTATCTGGACCAGATTTCGGATGACGATATCGTCGGCCTCAACATTCCCAACGGCACCCCGCTCGTCTACGAGCTGGATGCCGACCTGCGCCCCCTGCGCCACTACTACCTGGGCGACCAGGAAGCCATCGCGGCATCCCTGGCCGCCGTGGCCAGCCAGGGCAAGGCCCGCTGACAGCCGGCGCGCGGATGCGCCGGCCCGGGTCGCACCCGGGTAGGCGCGCCGCGTTGTGTGGCCGCCCCCACCATGGAATGGCGGCCCTCAGGTCTTTTTCTCCGCACCCTCTTATACTGTCGGTCAAATCCGCCCCCCGGGTCATCCCGGCACGGACCTGACCCTTGCACAAATCCTCACACGTTCAGGCTGCCCTCATGCGTAAGACGCTCAAGAACATTAGCCTCGTCTCAATAGGCGTCGTTGCCGGCGTGCTCGCCACGCTGCAGATTTCGGCGACCGCCCAGAATACGACCGGGCCGCTGCCGCTGGACCAGTTACGGCTGATGGCCGATATCTTCGGGCAGATCAAGCGCGAATACGTGGAGCCGGTCGATGACAAGAAGCTGCTGACCGAAGCCATCAAGGGCATGGTCGCCAGCCTCGACCCCCACTCGGCCTACCTGGACGAGAAGGATTTCAAGGAACTGCAGGAAGGCACGCGCGGACGCTTCGCCGGCCTGGGCATCGAGATTTCCCAGGAAGAGGGCCTGGTCAAGGTCATCAACCCGATCGAGGACACGCCCGCGTTCCGCGCCGGCATCCAGCCGGGTGACCTGATCACGCGAATCGACGACAAGCCCGTGCGCGGCCTGCCGCTGGAACAGGCGGTCAAGCGCATGCGCGGCGAGCCGGGCACCAAGGTCACGCTGACGATCTACCGCAAGAGCGAGGAACGCACGTTCCCGGTGTCGATCACGCGCGCGGAAATCCGCGTGCAGTCGGTCAAGACCAAGATGCTCGACAACAACACCATCGGCTGGGTGCGCCTGACGAGCTTCCAGGAGCGCACCGTGACCGATCTGGGCCGTCGCCTCAAGGAGATGGCCGATAAGAATCCGAACCTGCGCGGTATCGTGCTGGACCTCCGCAATAACGGTGGCGGCGTGCTGCAAGGCGCGGTAGGCGTTGCCGCGGCCTTCCTGCCCGAGGATTCGGTCGTGGTATCGACCAACGGCCAGGTACCGGATGCCAAGCGCGTCTACAAGGCGTCGTTCAGCAACTACCGCCTGTCGTCGCTCGAGGACGATCCGCTCAAGGATCTGCCGGCAGAGTTCAAGAAACTGCCGATGGTCGTGCTGACCAACGCCTACTCGGCGTCAGCATCGGAAATCGTGGCCGGCGCGCTGCAGGACCACAAGCGCGCGACGCTCATGGGCAAGACGACGTTCGGCAAGGGCTCGGTCCAGACCGTTCGCCCGCTGACCAACGACACCGGCATCAAGCTGACGATCGCGTACTACTACACGCCGTCGGGCAAGTCGATCCAGGCCAAGGGCATCCGCCCGGATATCCCGGTCGACCAGAACCCCGAAGGCGATCCGGACGACGCGCTGATCACGCGTGAAATCGACACCGAACGCCACCTGCACAACAAGCAGGAGTCGGAAGAGCCGGAAATGGCCGAACGCGAGCAGCGCCGTGTGGAAGAACTGCGCCGCCTGGAAGAAGAGAACGCCAAGAAGACGCCGGAAGAGCGCGAGAAGGAACGCAAGAAGAAGCCGGTGGAATTCGGTTCGCCCGAGGACTTCATGCTGCAGCAGGCCATCGCACAGCTCGACGGCAAGCCGGTGCAACGTTCGAAGTCGCGCCTGGAAGCCACCGGCACGGCTGGCAAGCCGGACAGCTCCGACAGCCCGAAGCCGGCCAGCAAGGCGCCCGCCAAACCGGCTGCCAAGCCGGCGGCCCCGGCCAAGCCTTCCAGCCCGCCGCCCGCAAGTGCCCCGATCGGCGATCCGCTGGGTACGCCGACCGGCAAGAAGTAACGGCAGGACGCGAGAAGCCCGCCGCGCGACTCTGGCGCGTGGCGCTTTCCGCCTTCAGCCCTGCGGCCCGCGGTATTGCACCGGCGGGCCGTTTTTGTTTGATCTCCTGATTCCACGTGGACCATGACCGACGATCAGCTTCTGCGCTATTCGCGCCATATCCTGCTTGACGAGCTCGGCATCGAAGGCCAGGAGCGCCTGCTGGCCGGCCATGCGCTGGTGATCGGCGCAGGCGGGCTCGGCGCGGCGGCGTTGCCCTACCTGGCCTCGGCCGGCGTGGGCACGATCACGATCGTCGACGACGATGACGTTGACCTGACCAACCTGCAGCGCCAGATCCTGCACACCACCGCCAACGTGGGCCGCCCCAAGGTCGAATCGGCCAGGGAGGGAATGCTGCGCATCAACCCCGGCATCGACATCCGCATGGTGCCGATGCGGGTGGGCGACGCCGAACTGGATGGTCTCGTCGCGCAGGCTGATGTCGTGCTCGATTGCTGCGACAACTTCGCCACGCGCCACGCCGTGAATCGCACCTGCCTGCGGCACCGCAAGCCGCTGGTATCCGGCGCCGCGCTACGCTTCGATGGCCAGGTCACCGTGTTCGACCTGCGCAATCCCGATGCGCCTTGCTACGCCTGCCTGTTCCCGCCATCCGAACCGGCGCCTGAGGCCGCCTGCGCCACGATGGGCGTGTTCGCGCCGCTGGTCGGCATGATCGGCACGGTGCAGGCCGCTGAGGCCCTGAAATTGCTGACTGGTGTAGGAGAGACGCTGGCGGGACGCTTGCTGATGGTCAACGCCATGTCGATGGAGTGGACCACGATGCGCCTCTTGCGCACGCCGGGCTGCGAGGTCTGCGGCGGGGACCACTGAGTCCGCCGAGCTGCGGGGCGATGGACGATCCGGCGCTGGAGCCCTCCGGCGCGGACCGTCCATGCTGATACAGCTGGATGAGTACAAGAATCCGAATGAGAACGGTTACTAACCGATTGCGCATTCGGGCGCGGCGTCTCGAAACGCCGCGCGGCGGCCAATCCTTTGCCTGCGCGCTTACTGCTCGCCCGGCTCCATCTGAGACTGCAGGTAGTTCGGCAGGCCGACCTTGTCGATCAGGTCAAGCTGCGTCTCCAGGTACTCGATGTGCTCCTCGGTGTCCGTGAGGATATCGACCAGGATTTCGCGGCTGACATAGTCACCAACCGATTCGCAGTACGCAATGCCTTCCTTGACGGTGGCGTGAGCACCCTGCTCCAGCTTCAGGTCGCACTTGAGCATTTCGGGCGTGTCTTCGCCGAGGAGCAGCTTGTGCAGGTCCTGCAGGTTGGGCAGGCCGTCGAGCATCAGAATGCGCTCGATCAGGCGATCGGCGTGCTTCATTTCGCCGATGGATTCCTTGTACTCCACGTCGCCGAGCTTCTTCAGCCCCCAGTGGCGATACATACGGGCGTGCAGGAAATATTGGTTGATCGCGGTGAGTTCGTTCTTCAGCTGCGCGTTCAAATGCTGGATGACCTTCTTGTCACCTTTCATACAGGGCTCCTGTTGCAAACGACAACGGACCCAGGCAGCGGCACGAATGACAAGGAGCGCAAATACAAGAAAGCGCGCCTCGGACTTTCGTCCGTGGGCGCGCTCTCAATGCACGCGTTCTTTGGGTAATTCTGCGGTATTCGAATCAGGCAACCAGCGCTGTGCGCCGGTCGTTCGCGACTGCCGGGTCCCGAGCGTCCATTATGGCATGTGACGTAGTCGTCGAACAGGACGAAATTTCGACAACTTTGATCGTAGCCATAGTTGAGGCCCTCACGGTCTTCACCGCGGCAACGCCTTCACACAGCACTTGCTGCGCGCATTCGCGGCAACGGCCGCAGCAGGTCCCAACGCCAAGCGTTTCCGCCAGCTCATCCATTGTCGACACGCCGAGGTGGGCGGCGCCATGGATTTCATGATCAGTGACCTGGTTGCAAATGCAGACGTACACAAAAGCCTCCTTGGGGGCGGCGTCGGCACCGGCATGCCGCACGCGATGAGAGGCAGAATATCAGAGATTAGAAATGATAACAATTCCCATTAATGCACTTGCAACGGACTGTCCGTATGCATCACAAACCGAGGAATTGAGGCGATTGACTGGCCACTTTTCGGCGGCATAAGTGCCGCAAACGACACTGTAATCGCGCCCTAAAACCCTGAAATCCTCAGGGTTTCAGGGTGGTGTCACGCCGTCAGCTGCTTCAACGCGGCCGTAAGCTCGTCCGGTTCGTAGCAGTTCAGGATCTGGTCGACCGCCTTGTTCAGGCGCTCGCAGTCCGCATGGATGACCTCCTGCTTCACCCGCAGCAATTGCGCCGGGTGCATCGAGAACTCGCGTAGTCCCATGCCCAGCAGCAACCGGGTCATTGCCGGATCCCCCGCCATCTCGCCACACACGGCGACGGGCACGCCCGCGTGGTTGGCTTCGCGGATCGTCCGGGCAATCAGCTGTAGCACGGCCGGGTGAAGCGGGTCGTAGAGGTGCGCCACGGCATTGTCGGCGCGGTCGATCGCCAGCGTGTACTGGATCAGGTCATTGGTGCCGATGGACAGGAAGTCCATGCGCTTGAGGAACAGCGGCAGCAGCAGCACAGCAGCCGGGATCTCAATCATCGCCCCGACCTTGATACCCGGGTCGTACGGCAGGCCGCGTTCGTCGAGCTGGCGCTTGGCTTGCTCGATCAGGTCCAGCGTCTGGTCGATCTCACCGGCGTGAGCCAGCATCGGGATCAGAATCCGGACCGGGCCGAACGCGGAAGCGCGCAGTAACGCCCGCAACTGGGTCAGGAACATCCCCGGCTCTGACAACGACCAACGGATCGCGCGCAAACCCAGTGCGGGGTTCAGCGCGGTCTCGAAGTCGTCGCCACGGCCGTCGAGCGGCTTGTCGGCACCGATGTCGATGGTCCGAATCGTGACCGGCAGCCCGTGCATCGCTTCCACGGCGTTGCGATACGCGTGGAATTGCTCGTCTTCATCCGGCAACTCGCCACGCCGGTTCATGAACAGGAATTCGGACCGGAACAGCCCCACCCCGACGGCGCCGGCGGACAGCGCCGCACCGGCATCCTCCGCCATCTCGATATTGGCCAGCAGCTCGATCTCGAGCCCGTCCAGCGTCACCGCCGGCATGTGGCGCAGCCGCTGCAGGCGCTTCTTCTCAAGCGCGCGCTCGCTCTGGCGGTGCCGATACTCTTCAAGAATGATGGCCGACGGATCGACGATCACCAGGCCGGCATCGCCATCGATGATGATCCAGTCGTCCTGTCGGATCAGTTCACTCGCGTTCTTGACGCCCACCGCGGCGGGGATGTCGAGACTGCGCGCGACGATAGCCGTGTGCGATGTACGGCCGCCCAGGTCCGTCACGAAACCGTGGAACACGGTGTGCTTGAACTGGAGCATATCGGCCGGGCCGATGTCGTGGGCCACCACGATCACGCCCGGCGTGGCCTCGCCATCCGGCGCGAGCGTCGGCACGGGCGCCGGCGCCAGCACGGGCGCCCCGGCCAGCACCTTCAGGATCCGCTCCACCACCTGCTCGATGTCGGCCTTGCGCTCGCGCAGATACTCGTCCTCGATCTCGTCGAACTGACGCATCAGTTCTTCGAGTCGCGTGGTCAGGGCCCACTCGGCGTTATAGCGGCGTTGGAGAATCAGCGTCTCGGGTTCGCGCGACAGGGCCTCATCGTCGAGGATCATCGCGTGGACATCGAGAAATGCCCCCATTTCCTCCGGCGCGTCGCGCGGCAGGTCACGTTTGAGCGTGATCAGCTCGGCCCGCACCGCGGCGCGTGCCGAGCGCAATCGCTCCACCTCGGCTTCGAGCCGGTCTTCATCGACCAGGTAGTGCGACACATCCAGCGCAGCCGGCGCAAGAATATGGGCTCGCCCGATGGCGACCCCACGAGAAACCGGAATGCCGTGCAAGGCAAAGGGCATGAACCGCTCCGTCAGGAACGTTTAGAAAAAGCCTGGATTACCGTCGAACTTCACTCGCCTTCGCCGAAGCGGTTGGCGATCAGCGCCAGCAGCGCATCCATCGCCTCCTGCTCGTCAGGGCCGTCAGTCTCGATCGAGACTGTCGATCCAATCCCGGCGGCCAGCATCATCACGCCCATGATGCTCTTGGCGTCGACCTGGCGGCCGTTACGGGACATCTTGACCTGGCTGTTGAAGCTACCCGCCAACTGCGTGAGCTTGGCGGATGCGCGGGCATGAAGCCCGAGCTTATTGATGATGGTGGTGTCCCTCTGCAGCATATTTGTCGGGATGATTTGCGGTTTGGTTCTGGACGGCGGTCGTGCCTATTTGCAGCACGCCCTGGGCGCCTCCGGCCAAGGCCTTGGTGGCAAGCTGGTCGAGCTTCTCCGTCCGATAGCAGATAGCGCGCACGAGCATCGGCAGGTTGACACCGGCCAGCACCTTGACCCGACCCGGCTCGGCAAGCCGCGCGGCGATATTGGCAGGCGTGGCGCCGAAGATATCGGTCAGCACCAGGGCGCCGTTCTCTTCGCAAACGTCTGCGAGGCGCTTCCGCGCCTCGGCCAGCACCGCCGCAGGGTCGGCATCGGCGATAACGTCGATCGCCTCCACCCGCTGCGGCTGGCCGCAGTAGACGTGGCCAGCGCAATCGCGCAGCGCCGAAGCCAGTGGCGCATGAGCGATGATCAGAATTCCTGCCATGATGGTGAATCCGTTGGACTGCCCGAATTGTAGCAGGCAGCCTGACCGCCCAATCCGCGGCCCCGCCCGCCGCGCCAACTGTGGCGCCTGAACATCGGCGGAGACCAGCGGCGGTTGGAGACCGTCAGCGACGGTCGGCGGCTACGGCCTGCTCCAGCGCGTCGATGAACATGCCCGCGACATTGAAGCCGGTCTGCTGGGCGATCTCCTGAAAACAGGTCGGACTCGTCACATTTACTTCGGTCAGGTAGTCGCCGATCACGTCCAGCCCTACCAGCAGCAAGCCCTGTTTCCATAGTCCGGGCGCCAGGGTTTCGGCGATCTCGCGATCGCGCGCGCTCAACTCCTGCGCCCGCCCCACCCCGCCAGCGGCCAGATTGCCGCGAATCTCAGTGCCCTGCGGAATCCGCGCCAGCGAATACGGCACCGGCTTGCCGCCGATCAGCAGGATGCGCTTGTCGCCATCCTTGATGGCCGGGATGTAGCGCTGGACCATCAGCGTGCGCGCGCCGTTGTCGCCAAGCGTCTCGACGATCGCACCCAGGTTCATGGCGTCGGCGCCTACCCGGAACACACCCATGCCGCCCATGCCGTCCAGCGGCTTGACGATGATGTCCTTATGCTCGGCATGGAATTCACGAATGCGGCCGGCATCGCGCGTCACCAGCGTCGGCGTGATGAACTGCGGATGCTGGCCGATCGCCAGTTTCTCCGAGTGGTCCCGAATCGCGCGCGGCTTGTTGAAGACGCGCGCGCCCTGCGCTTCGGCCAGTTCCAGCAACCAGGTGCTGGTCACGTACTCCATGTCGAACGGCGGATCCTTGCGCATCAGCACCGCATCGAACGCGGACAGCGGCCTCAGCGCGGCATCGCCCAGCCGATACCAGGCCTGGGCGTCGTCGGTCAGCTCCAGCGGCCGTACCATGGCCTCCACGACGTTGGCCGACAGCGAAAGCTGCGATTGCAGGCAGAAGAACAGCTCGTGCCCGCGCGCCGCCGCCTCGGTCATCATGGCGAAGGTGGAGTCCTTGTAGGTCTTGAAGGTCTCCAGCGGGTCGGTAATGAACAGAATGCGCATGGTGGATTGCAGGGGCGTTACGAATCAGATGATCGGATTCGGGTCGGTCTTCTCGAGTTCCAGCGACGCGGCCAGCAGGGCCAGGCGCGCCACCACGCCATACATGTAGAAGCGGTTCGGCACGGCCGCGCCCGGCTTGGCGTGGCTGTCCGGCATACCGTTCGGCGCGAAGGCCAGCGGCACGAAGTGCATGCCCGGCGCGTTCAGGTTCTCGTCGATGCCACGGCCCGTGTGCACGCGGTAGAAGCCGCCCACCACGTAGCGGTCGATCATGTAGACCACCGGCTCCGCCACCGCGTCGTTGACCTTTTCGAAGGTGTGCACGCCTTCCTGGATGATGACGTCGGAGACCTCGAGGCCCTCCTTCACGACACTCATCTTGTTGCGCTCCTTGCGATTCAGGCCCTTCACCTCGGACGGGTCGCGCACGGTCATGATGCCCATGCCGTAGGTGCCGGCGTCGGCCTTGACCACCACGTAGGGCGTTTCCTTGATGCCGTACTCGCGGTACTTTTTCGCGATCTTCTTGAGCACGCCTTCCACCGCGTCAGCCAGTTCTTCCTCGCCGATGCGCTCATGGAAGTTCACGCCAGTCTGCCGCGCGAAATACGGATTCACCATCCACGGGTCGATGTCGATCAGCTTGGCGAACTTCTTGGCCACCTCGTCATAGGCGGCGAAGTGGCTGCTCTTGCGGCGGGTGGACCAGCCGGCGTGCAACGGCGGCAGCAGGTACTGCTCGTTGATGTTCTCCAGGATCGGCGGGATCCCGGCCGACAGGTCGTTGTTCAGCAGGATCGAGCAGGGATCGAAATCCTTCAGGCCCAGCCGGCGGCCCTTGGCGCCAAGGCGCGCGAGCGGCTCCACCACCAGCGTCTGGCCGTCGGGCAGCTCGATCGGGGTGGGTTCGGTGATTTCCTCGGACAGCGAGCCCAGGCGCACATTGAGGCCCGCCTGGCGCATGATCAGCGACAGCCGCGCCACGTTCTGCAGATAGAACATGTTGCGGGTGTGGCGCTCGGGAATCAGCAGCAGGTTCTTGGCGTCCGGGCAGATCTTCTCGATCGCAGCCATGGCGGCCTGGACCGCCAGCGGCAGCATTTCGGGCGCGAGGTTGTTGAAACCGCCCGGGAACAGGTTGGTGTCGACCGGCGCCAGCTTGAAGCCAGCGTTGCGCAGGTCCACGGAACAATAGAACGGCGGAGTATGCTCCTGCCATTCCAGCCTGAACCAGCGCTCGATGGACGGTGTGGCGTCCAGGATCTTCTTCTCGAGTTCGAGTAGCGGACCGTTCAGCGCGGTGATGAGATGCGGGACCATATCCATCCTAATGAATCAGCTTTATTGTCCGCCCCGATTGTAGTGGAACGGCCACGAGGCTGCAGGCCCGCCCTGAATAAGCATATGCGGAGCCCAGCATAAGGGATCTGAATATGGGGATGTTTGACGCATTTCAAAGGTCCTGAGACCATGCGCCGCCCCATGGGTGCTATATGCGCGCGCCATGGGCAAAAAAAAAGCGCGACATGGCGTCGCGCTTTCAAATGGCCTGACAGATACGGGGAGCGTTCTGCAGGTGGAGGAAACTGCCTCACTGGCACTCTATGCCCCGCAGGCATTAAAGACAATTGAGACTTTTTAAGATCCGATTTAAGCACCCTGCGAATACTGACACCCGTTTGAGGGGCGGGCCCGAAAATAAAAAAGCCCCGGCACATGGCCGGGGCGAAACTCCTGAGAGAAGATTCCCAATCAGCTCTCCAGCACAACACCTTGGCAGATATCAGACCTCATACGCGGTTTCACCGTGCGAGGTGATATCCAGACCTTCGCGCTCTTCCTCTTCCGGCACGCGCAGGCCAATCAGCATATCGACCAGCTTGTAGGCCACCAGCGCTACCACGCCGGACCAAACGATTGTGGTCAGCACACCTTCGAACTGGATCCAGACCTGACCGGCGATCGAGTAGTCGTCGGCCACCTTGTTGGCAACGTAGTCATAGATGCCCGTACCGCCCAGGCTCGGCGCGGCGAACACACCGGTCAGCAGCGCGCCGAGAATACCGCCCACGCCGTGCACACCGAACACGTCCAGCGAATCGTCCATGCCCAGCAGGCGCTTCAGACCGGTCACGCCCCACAGGCACAGCAGGCCGGCGATCAGGCCCATCGCGATCGAGCCCATCGGGCCGACGAAGCCGGCGGCCGGGGTGATCGCCACCAGGCCGGCGACAGCTCCCGAGGCGCCACCGAGCATCGACGGCTTGCCCTTGCCGATCCATTCACCGAAGGTCCAGGAAACCACCGCGGCGGCCGTGGCCAGCAGCGTGTTGACGAAGGCCAGCGCGGCGCTGCCGTTGGCTTCCAGGGCCGAACCGGCGTTAAAGCCGAACCAGCCGAACCACAGCAGCGAGGCGCCCACCATCGTGAAGGTCAGGCTGTGCGGACGGATCGCTTCACGACCGAAGCCGATGCGCTTGCCGAACATGAACGCGCCCACCAGACCGGCCACGGCGGCGTTGATGTGCACCACAGTGCCGCCCGCGAAATCGAGCGCGCCCTTCTGGAACAGCCAGCCGGCCTTGGCGGTGGCGGCGGTGCCTGCGGCGGCATCGGTGTACGCATCCGGGCCGGGCCAGAACCAGACCATGTGGGCCATCGGGATGTAGGCAAACGTGAACCAGAGGACCACGAATACCAGCACCGCCGAGAACTTGGCGCGCTCGGCGAAGGCGCCGATGATCAGGCTGCAAGTGATCGCCGCGAACGCGCACTGGAACGCGAAGTAGCCCAGTTCCGGCACCACAACGCCCTTGCTGAACGTGGCGGCCACGGCATCGACCGTCAGGCCCTTCATGAACAGACGGTCCGTGCCACCGAAGAAGGCGTTGCCCTCCGTGAACGCGAAGCTATAGCCGTAGATGGCCCACAGGATCGAGATCACCGAGAAGATCATCAGGCACTGCATCAGCACCGACAGCATGTTCTTCGAGCGGACCAGGCCACCGTAGAACAGCGCCAGGCCCGGCAGCGTCATCAGGATCACGAATGCGGTGGAGACCAGCAGCCAGGCCGTGTCGCCCTTGTTGGGCACCGGGGCAGCCGGCGCGGCGGCAGCTTCGGCGGGCGCCGCGGCAGGCGTGGCCGCCGAAGCTGCCGCAGCCGGTGCTGCCACGGCGGCTGCAGGGGTTGCGGACGCCGTCGCGGCCGATGCTTCGGACGCCGTCGCGGCCGATGCTTCCGCGGCGGGCTTGTCCTGCGCCACGGCGTGGGTGGAGAGGCCGAGACCGGCCGTGCCGAGCGCCAGCGTCATCGCGCCGGCCGTCAGGATTCGCTTGAACCAGGTTTTCATTTGCTTAACCTCTTTCCGGGGGTGTCTCGTGTCACAGGGCATCGCCGCCGGTCTCGCCGGTGCGGATGCGAATGACTTGTTCTATGGGTGCGACGAAGATCTTGCCGTCGCCGATCTTGCCGGTGCGGGCCGACTTCTCCACGGCCTCGATGGCTCGCTCCACCACTTCGTCGGGCACCGCCACCTCGATCTTCACCTTGGGCAGGAAGTCGACGATGTACTCGGCGCCGCGATACAGCTCCGTGTGGCCCTTCTGCCGGCCGAAGCCCTTGACCTCGGTCACGGTGATCCCGGACACGCCCACATCGGAGAGCGCCTCGCGCACCTCGTCGAGCTTGAACGGCTTGATGACTGCAATGATGAGTTTCATCGGTTATCTCCTCTGGGCGGGCCAGCTTCGGCCCCCCCTGGCTGACGCGCAATTAGAAAGTCTTGGAAAGCGAGACCCACGCGGTGTTGTTGCCCACGTTGTGGTTATAGCTGTTCGTGTAGAACGACTCCTTCGCATTGGTGCCGATGTAGGCCACCGCCAGCGCGAAGCCCTTGCCCAGGTCCTTCGTCAGGCCGACCTTCCAGTCCAGATAGGAAGCGGCGCTGTTGTGCTGGACGTTCTGGTAGCCAAGGTGCGCGTTCAGCGTCAGGTCCCACACGTTCAGCGGATAGTTGAAGGCGAGGTCGATGTAGCTGCTGTACTGGCTGTTGGCGATCCCGAACAGGTTGGTCACGGCCTGCGAGTACTTCAGGAACACCGGGCCATAGCCGATGCCCGCGTACAGCTCAGTGGTGTACGGGCGCGGGTTGGAGTAGCCGCCCGGGTAGAAGTACTGCAGCACGCCGACGTCATAGTTGAACTCCAGGTCGCTCATCTTGAACGTGTTCTTGAAACCACCATAGAAGTCCATCTCGACCGGCGCCGACACGCTCTTGTCGGCGTCCGAGATCCAGCTGATGCTGGAGTTCCAGTTGCCGATGTAGAAGCCGCTCTCATGGGCATAGTCGAACCCGCCCTGGATGGCCGGACGGCGGTTGGTCTGGCTGAGACCGCGATAGCGGTAGTCAGAGACCAGCGACACGTTGGCCGTGATCGTGTGGGGCGATGCCGGCTCGGCGGCGGGTGCGGCTGCCGGCGCTGCCGCGTCCGGCGCGCTCTGTGCGAACGCAACGGAGGTGGCAAGGCTGAACAGGGCCGCAGCGGCGCTGACTGCGAGGCTCGACTTCTTCATCGGTTTTTCTCCTTTTCCTTTAGGTTCTTCGCTGGCTCGAGGGTGAGAGGCTGCTGTTTGTGCACAGCGTTATGGTGTTGACGCTCCCGGTTGCTGTACTGCAACACCCGTGCCAGCTCATGGCCATCGCCCTGCGACACCGTTGGCCGCCCAGTCAGAAATCGTCGACAAGCGGTGTCCGAACCACTTTGACGACAATGCCGGGCGACAGGTATCTGCCGCCCGAAGCATCGAAAAACCGCCAAAAAATGTGCGCTGGCGTTGCCGGAGCTTTCATGGCGGCCGCCGAAGCGCCATAATCCGCGTCATGCAAGGTCAAGTGCCGCGTGCTTGGCGTACGAGCACCCGACGGCTGGCATGGCACGGCGCGTCAGACACCCGCCGAGGCGCCACGCCCCAGAGCAGTGCATCTGCGCGGCAGGGATGCCCGCCGAGCGCCGCGATGCGACGCCCCACCACGGTGCAGACATGGTGAATGGGGCGCAGCCGCCCGCCATGCGCACGCTGGCCTGACCCGAATCATTCGAAATTGGTCACCACAGGAGTTCCACCATGAAACCGACCGATCTCTTCAACGACCTGCAAAGCAAGGTCAGCGAAGCGCTGCGCAACTCGCCGGCCAAGGACATCGAAAAAAACGTGCGCAGCATGATGACGCAGGGCTTCGCGCGCCTTGACCTGGTCACGCGCGAGGAATTCGACGTCCAGTCGCAGGTGCTGGCCCGCACCCGCGCCCGACTGGAGGAACTTGAGGCCCGCGTAGCAGAACTCGAGCGCCGCGTTGGCGGCACGCCAACCGGAGGAGCATGACGCCGCGCCCACGGCACCCCGTTCAATGCCAGAAAGGCCACCGGATCCCGGTGGCCTTTTTCGTTAACACTTCCGCAAAGATATGAGCCTGGCCGTCCTGCGCAGCCGCGCACTGACTGGAATCGAGGCGCCGCCCGTCTCCGTCGAAATCCACCTCGCCAACGGGTTGCCCGCCTTCAATATCGTCGGGCTGGCCGATACTGAAGTCCGCGAGAGCCGCGAGCGCGTGCGCGCGGCTCTGCTCAACAGCGAGTTCGAATTTCCCAACCGGCGCATCACGGTCAACCTGGCGCCCGCCGATCTGCCCAAGGAGTCCGGCCGTTTCGACCTGGCGATCGCATTGGGCATCCTGGCGGCCAGCGGGCAGTTGCAGGCCGACACGCTTGACGCCTTCGAATTCGCCGGCGAGCTTTCGCTGGCAGGAGACCTGCGCCCGGTACGCGGCGCGCTCGCGATGGCAATGGGACTGGCCCGCGATAACGCCCGACGCGTGGCGGAGGATCGCCCGCCGCGCGCCTTCGTCGTCGCCAGCGAGAATGGCGCAGAAGCGGCCCTGGTCGAAGCCGTGATCGTCCATGCCGGCGCGACACTGCGCGACGTCTGCCATCACATCGGCCTGCTTCCCGAGCGGCGGCTGTCGCGCGCCCGGCCGCCAGCCCGGGTTGAGGCATCCGCCGATGGCCCCGATATGCGCGACGTTCGCGGCCAGGCACAAGCCCGACGCGCCATGGAGATCGCCGCCGCGGGCCAGCACTCCGTACTGCTGGTCGGCCCGCCCGGCACTGGCAAATCGATGCTGGCCCAGCGCTTCCCTGCCCTGCTGCCGCCGATGACCGAGGCCGAAGCGCTCGAGGCAGCGGCCGTGCAGAGTCTGACCTCGGGCGGCTTCCACCCGTCCCGCTGGGGCCATCGCCCGTTCCGCAGTCCGCACCATACGGCCAGCGCGCCTGCCCTGGTCGGCGGGGGCGCTTCGCCACGCCCTGGGGAAATATCGCTGGCGCATCACGGCGTGCTCTTTCTCGATGAACTGCCCGAGTTTGAACGGCGCGTGCTCGAAGTCCTGCGCGAGCCGCTCGAAACCGGCCGCATCACGATCTCGCGTGCCGCCGGGCAGGCCGATTTCCCGGCGCGCTTCCAGTTCGTGGCGGCGATGAATCCCTGCCCTTGCGGCTACCTCGGGCATCCCACCCGCATGTGCCGCTGCACGCCGGATCAGGTGCAGCGCTACCAGTCACGCCTGTCAGGCCCGTTGCTCGACCGCGTGGACCTGCAGATCGAAGTGCCCGCCCAGAGCCAGCAGGAAATGTTCGATGGACAGCCGGGCGAACCGAGCCAGACCGTGCGCGCCCGCGCCGTCGCCGCACGCGAACGTCAATTGACACGACAGGGCACGCCGAACAGCGAACTAGCCGGTCGCGCGATCGAGACACACTGCCCGCTCGACAACGAGGCCCGAACGCTGCTGCGCGACGCGATGCAGAAGCTGGGATGGTCGGCGCGCGCGTACTTCCGGGTGCTCAAGGTAGCCAGAACGATCGCGGACCTGGATGGCGCGGAGGTTCTGACAGCCGGCCACGTGGCCGAGGCGATCCAGTACCGGCGCGTGCTGCGAACCGCCTAGAGGCACTATCAAAATGATTCTGGCGTCGTTGCGCGGCCTTGCCGTACCGCTTGTACTGTCTGCGGCCGCGCCCTTGCAGGGCGCGCATGTGCTCGCAGGCACATGCCGTTCCGCAGGCGGCTCGCATACGAGCCGAAACCCCTGCTTCACCCTAGCCAGAACCGCTTCGCTTCATTTTGATAGCGCCTCTTAGGAAAACGCGGACCTTGTCATTTTCAGCTTCCACTCAAACCGGTGGCTCCACCGGTGGCGGTGGCGGTTCCTCGATCGGCGGCTGGTCGGCTGGGAAGCCGGGCGGCGTCGGCTCACCCGGTGGAGGCTCCCGATGGGCGCGATACGTGGCTTGCAGGTGGGCGACGGCAGGCATCGGGGTCTCCATAGATTCCTGATCACTTCCTATTGAAGCAAACCTGTCGACCGTGCGCCACCCGCCCTCACCATCAACGCTCAGGCGTGATGACGCCGGACAAAGAACAGCGCGGTGCCCACGGCCACCAGCACGCTGCCGAAGAAGCGGTTTTGCCAGCGCACGGCACGCGCGTTGCGGAACAGGCCCTGCATGCGCGACGCCAGTAGCGCATAGCCGTGCATCACGATCAGGTCCACAAAGCACATCGTCGCCGCCAGGATAGCCAGTTGCAGCCCGAGCGCATGCGTCGGGTCGATGAATTGCGGCAGCACGGCCACCATAAAGATGATGCCCTTGGGGTTGGTGACGTTCGTCAGCAGCCCCGTGGCGAAGCGCCGGCGCCGGCTCATGGTGGCCACACGCACCGTCTTGTCCTCGCTGTTCTGCGGGTTCGTCTCAACCTTGGCACGCCACTGCTGGATACCCAGGTAGATCAGGTACATCGCGCCAATCGTCTTGACCACCAGGAATGCTTCCTCGGACGCCAGCAGCAGCGCGCCAAGTCCGCCGCCCGCAATTAGCAGGATGATCACCAGGCCGGTCTGCAGGCCCAGAATCGTCGTCGACGTCTTCTTCAGGCCGTATGACAGACCGTGGCTCATCGACAGCACGGCGCCCGAACCGGGCGAGACAGCGATCACCCAGCACGCGGCAAAATAGGCCAGCCAGACTTCCCAACGCATGACGAACTCCTTGATTGACTACCTGAAAGACTTGGAACGGATTTAGAACGGGTGAAAACCGGTGAGGAACTGCTCGACCTGCTCGGCCTGGCGCGCATCCTTCGCCGCATCGCCGGCCTCGAGCACCACTGCCTGATAGACACGCGAGCCGGACGCCACCAGCCGCGCGGTCAGTCGGCGCGGTGATTTGTCCTGGGGCGATATGCCAGCGACAGTCACCTCCACGCCGTCCAGCGCAACGGGTGGCTGCCCCGCCGACATGACCGTGACCGGACGCGAGCGCGCGGGGCTGTCGGGATGCGCACCGAGGTTGCCTATCAGGCCGGCCTGCATCGACGCCAGCGCCTCGCGGCGTAGCCCCGCATCATCGGCGGGAAGGGAAACCACGCCGACGGCGAACAACGTGTTGTCGATCCGGGCGGCCTCCATGCGCATCGGCAACTGGCGCCCGGCGATCGCCACATCGCGCGCGGCGCTGGTCGGCTTGTCCGGATATAGCGCCGCATACTGCCCTTCGCTCGAGACGATGGTGCGCCAGTCATAGCGCGGCGAGCAGCCGGCCAGAGCCAGCAGCACGATGGCAATCAGCAGGGGAACGCGAGGGGCAGGTCGGGGGCTGGGGCGGCGCATGGGGGATGTCGGCGCAATCTGGCGCAAGCCGGTATTATCCGGGAAGCCGCGCACGTTCGCACCAGATGCGCACGAAATCAAATGCGGCGACGTCTTCACCAGGTTCTCACGGAATACCCACCGACGCCCCAGCATGACGCCCCGCTCGCCCCTGCTTCGCTCCGTTCTGCATGGTCTCGCCGCGCTGTTGCTGCTGGTGGGCCCGGCTGTGTCGATGGCGGCAAGCCATCTGCCGCCCGTCACCGATATTGCCGCCCAGTCCGCTGACGCCGCGAAACAGGGCGGGCCGCTGGTCGTGCTGGTCAGCTTGCCCGGCTGCACGTATTGCGAGACCGCCCGCCGCAACTATCTGGCGCCACAGGCGGCCGCTGGCGAGATCACCGCGCGCGAGCTCGACATGACGGCCGACACGCCGCTGCGCGACGCCGACGGCACCATGACCACCGCGAAGCAATGGGCACGCGCCCACAACATCACGGTGGCCCCGACCGTCCTGTTCCTGGATCGCAACGGCCGCAACCTGGCCAGCCCGCTGCGCGGCCTGCAGCCGGACTTCTACGGCGCTTACCTCGAACAAGCCGTGGATACGGCACGTGCCAGGCTCGCCGAAGGGCTGGCGGCGTCCAAGTAGTCAATCACCAGGAAATGCGGCGGAATGCCGCAGATAGTGCGCATTTGATCCGGCTTGCCACTGCCGGCTAACAGCGGCAGTAGAATAGCCGCTGTCTGTAGATGGCCTCCCCTCGGGACCGTAACCCCATGTCGAATTCCGCCACCCCTGCCACACCTTCGAGCAAGAAGCGCTGGCCGATCGCTGTAGCCGTTGTCATCGTCGCGCTGCTGGGCTTCTTCGGCTACCGCGCCATGACGCCCGCGAATACGGTCCCCGACGCCACATTCACGCTGCTTTCGGGCGAAAAGCTCAGCACTGGCGACCTGAAGGGCAAGGTCTACCTGATCAACTTCTGGGCCACGAGCTGCGCCACGTGCGTCAAGGAAATGCCTCAGATGGTCAGCACCTACAAGCAGTTCAAGGACAAGGGGCTGGACTTCGTGGCGGTGGCGATGAACTACGACCCGCCGATGTACGTGATGAACTACGCCAAGACCCGTGAACTGCCATTCAAGGTGGCGATGGACGCCGACGGCGCGGCGGCCAAGGCCTTCGGCAACGTCCAGCTCACGCCGACGACCTTCGTGGTGGACAAGAACGGCAAGATTCTCAAGCGCTACGTGGGCGAGCCCGAGTGGGACGCGCTGCACAAGCTGCTCGACGGCGCACTGGCCAACGCGGCCTGAACAACGCCAAGTCCAACGAAAAGGTGCCCATGCGGCACCTTTTTTGTTGCCCGGCTCACATCGTCGGGCATCCGGCTTGCCTGTCGGGGCTGTATGGATATACAGTGAGCGCCAGATTTTTCTTATCGCATCCATCCGACTGCCTGCCCTGACGTGTTACCGGAACTTGCCCCTGAAGCCGCTGCCGAGTCGCCCGACACCGAGGTCGCCGACGCCCCCGCCTATCTTTCCCGGCTGAATCCGGAACAGCGCGCGGCGGTGGAGTACGACGGTGACGCGCCGCTGCTGATCATTGCCGGCGCGGGCTCTGGCAAGACCAACACGCTCGCGCATCGGGTGGCGCATCTGGTCGTGAACGGCGCCGATCCGCGCCGCATCCTGCTGCTGACGTTCTCGCGCCGCGCTGCCTCCGAAATGGGGCGCCGTGTCGAGCGCATCGTCGACCAGGCACTCGGCATCCAGACCGGCGCGGGGCGCGCCGCGCTGCAGTGGTCGGGCACGTTCCACGCCATCGGCGCCCGCCTGCTGCGCGAGTACGCCGAAACGCTCGGGCTTGCTCCGACCTTCACCATCAGCGACCGCGGCGATGCGGCCGACCTGATGCACGTGGTCCGCCATGACCTCGGGCTATCCGAGCAGACCTCGCGCTTCCCGCGCAAGGAAACCTGCCTCGCAATCTATTCGCGCGTGGTCAACACGCAGTTGCCGCTCGAGGTTGTGCTGAAGACGCAGTTCCCGCGCTACGCGATGTGGGCAGACGCGCTCAAGGGCCTGTTCGCCGCCTACGTGGAAGCCAAGCAGAAGCAGCAGGTGCTCGACTACGACGACCTGTTGCTCTACTGGGCGCAGGCGATGACCGAGCCCGCACTGGCGCAGGACATGGGCGCGCGCTTCGACCATGTGCTGGTCGACGAGTACCAGGACACCAACGCGTTGCAGGCGTCGATCCTGCTGGCGCTCAAGCCGCAAGGGCGCGGCCTGACCGTGGTGGGCGACGACGCGCAGTCGATCTACGCATTCCGCGGCGCCACCGTGCGCAATATCCTCGATTTCCCGACACGGTTCTCGCCGCCGGCCGAGCAGGTCACGCTGTCGCAGAACTATCGCTCGACGCAGCCGATCCTCGGCGCCGCCAATGCCGTGATTGGCCTTGCGGCCGAACGCTTCACCAAGGATCTCTGGTCCCTGCGCGAATCGGCGGAGAAGCCCGGCGTGGTGGTGGTCAACGACGAGGCCGAGCAGGCGCGCTTCGTCGTCGAGCAGGTACTGGCGCGGCGCGAGGCTGGCTTGTCGCTGATGCAGCAGGCGGTGCTGTTCCGCGCGGCCGACCACAGCGCCCAGGTCGAGATCGAGTTGGCCCGGCGCAATATCCCGTTCGTGAAGTTCGGCGGACTGAAGTTTCTGGAGTCGACGCACGTCAAGGACGTGATGGCTGTGGTGCGCTGGCTGGAAAATCCACGCGACCGCATGGCCGGATTCCGCACGCTGCAGTTGCTGCCCGGCATCGGCCCGAAAACGGCCGCGCGCGTGCTCGAAGGACTGGAAGCCGCCACCGAACCGTTGATCGCGCTCGAAGCCTTCGAGCCGCCCCCCGCCGCCGCGCCCGCCTGGGATGAACTGGTGACGCTGGCGCGTGCGCTGATGGCGCCGACCTCGCCCTGGCCATCGGAATTCGAACAGGTGATCGCCTGGTACATGCCGCACCTCGAACGGATGCACGACGATGCCGCCGCGCGGCAGGCGGATCTGCAGCAGATCGAGCGCATCGCGGCTACCTATGCGTCGCGGGAACGCTTTCTCACCGAACTCACGCTCGACCCGCCCAGCGCATCGAGCGACGAATCGGGCGTGCCCTCGCGCGACGAGGACTACCTGATCCTGTCGACGATCCATTCGGCCAAGGGGCAGGAGTGGAAGGCCGTGTACGTGCTCAATGCAGTCGATGGCTGCATGCCATCCGATCTTGCCACCGGCACCACCGAGGAAATCGAGGAAGAGCGCCGCCTGCTGTACGTGGCCATGACTCGCGCGCGCGACCACCTCGACATCGTCGTGCCACAGCGCTTCTACGTGCACAACCAGGTCGGCTTTGGCGATCGCCACGTCTACGCATCGCGCACGCGCTTCCTGCCGAACCGCGTGATGCCGAATTTCTACAGCCGCTCGTGGCCGCCCGCGCCAATGCCGGGGGAAGGCCAGGCGAAGGCCACGCTACCGCAGGTAGACCTCGCCAGCCGAATGCGCGGCATGTGGAAGTAGGAAACCGCTCATTCCCGAAAGCTACCGCCAGAGTTCGTCAGGCCAGTTCGATGCCTGCGCCGCGCACGACCTCAACCAGCGCACCCTGACGGAGCAGCGCCGCCATGGCCTCGATATCGTCGGTCATATAGCGATCGATCGACAGGAACGGCACGCGCTCCCGCACGAACGCGAACACGGCGCGGCCTGCCGGCGCCAGTTGCTCGACCGCGCCCGCAAGTTCGGCAGCCTGGCATGACGCCAGCAACTCCAGCGCGAGGATGTACTGGTTATTGTCGAGAATGCGGCGGGCGTTGCGAGCGGCGATCAGCCCCATGCTGACCACATCCTGGTTGTCGCCGTTCGACGGCACACTCTGGATGCTCGCCGGGCTGCAGATTGTGCGGTTCTCGGCGATCAGCGCCGTGGCCGGATACTGTGCCCCGGCAAACCCGCACGACAACCCCTCGTTCGCCGCCGCCAGGAACGCCGGCAGATTGTTGTTCAGATGCGGGCTCAGCAGGCGGTTCAGGCGGCGCTCCGACACCACGCCCAGCTGCGTGGCGGCAATGGCCAGGAAGTCCATTGCGAATGCCACCTGCTGGCCGTGGAAGTTGCCGCCATGGAACAGCTCGCCGTCTTCGAAGAACAGCGGATTGTCGTTCGATGAATTGAGTTCGCGCTCGACCACTGTGGCGCAATGATCGAGCGTATCGCGCACCGCGCCAAGCACCTGCGGAATACAGCGCAGCGTGTAGGCCTTCTGGATGAACACGCCGGTGCCGGTGTTCTTGGCCTCGCCCGCGCGCGTCTTCATCTCGGCGGACAGTTCGCCATGCCCGGAAAGCCGCGCCGAATCGGCCAGCAGCGCGCGCATGTTCGCCGCCGAGCGGATCTGTCCCGGATGCGGTTTGGCGATGTCGTGCCCATGGGCCATGAAGGCATCGGCCGAGGCGGACAGTCCTTCGAGCGCCAGCGCCGCGATGATCTCGGCCTGCTGGACCTGCGCGCGCAGCGTCTCCAGCAACAGGCACGACACCCCGGTCATGGCCGATGTCCCGTTGATCAGCGCCAGCCCTTCCTTGTACGCCAGCGCGAGCGGCGCGATGCCACGCTCGCGCAGGACGTCGGCCGTGGGTGCCGTACCACCATCGTCGGTCAGCACCTTGCCTTCGCCGATCAGCGTGATGGCGACGTGCGACAGCGGCGCCAGATCACCGCTGGCGCCGAGCGAACCCACCTGCGGCACGGCCGGCGTGATGCCGGCTTCCAAATACTTCAGCAGTTGCTCGATAACGGCCGGCCGCACCGCCGAATATCCGCGTGCCAATGCATTGGCACGCGCGACCATCATCGCGCGGACCTCGTCGCGCGAAAACAGCGGACCCACACCCGCGCAATGGCTGCGCAGCAGGTTCTCCTGCAGCGCACGGCCATGTTCGATGTCGACCCAGTTGTGCACCAGTTCGCCAAAGCCCGTGGAAACGCCGTAGATCGGCACATTGGCCGCAGCCACCTGCTCGAAGCGGGCGCGGGCATCGGCAACCTTGCCAAGGACGGGCTCCGGGACGATGGCGGCGCGCTGGCCGCGTGCGATGGCGGCGACGGTGTCGGGGGTCAGGTGGTGGCCGTCGATGTCGGCGGGATGGGCGTGGGGCATGGGTCGGGGCGTTAGCAATGGAGGCGCTTGCCCTCTGCCCTACCGTTATTCCGCTCGCGGGGTATCGCGGGATATCGCGGGATAAGAAACCAGGGAAGAGAGCCGGGCCAGAGTGTACCGACCCCCGCCTTCCCCGAGTACGGCCGTTACAGTCCGTAGCGTTTGATCTTGTCGTAAAGCGTCGCCTTGCCCACTTGCAGCAGGTCCGCCGCCTGGCTGACGGCACCGCCCGTGCGGGCCAGCGTATCGGCGATCACGGCGCGCTCGTAGCGCTCCATCCGCTCGCGTAGCGGCGTCGATTCGTCAACGGGATCAGCCTTGCCGCCGGCGTGTCCGCCTTCCGGCACGCCCAGCACCAGTCGATCTGCCGCGTTGCGCAGTTCCCGCACATTGCCGGGCCAGGGCCGTTGCATCAGTTGCTGGCGCTGCATCTCGGACAGGATCGGCGCCGGCCGCTGATAGCGCACGGCGGCAACGAGCATGAAGTGCTCGAACAGCGGCACGATGTCCTCGCGTCGCTCGCGCAGCGGCGGTAGCGGAATCGTCACCACGTTGAGCCGGTACAGCAGATCCTGCCGGAACGTGCCCTGCGCCACCAGTGCCTCCATGTCGCCCTTCGAAGCCGCGATGATGCGCACGTCGATCGGTATCGACGTATTCGAGCCGAGCCGCTCCAGCGTGCCCTCCTGCAGCACGCGCAGCAGCTTCACCTGCAAGGCCAGCGGCATGCTCTCGATCTCGTCGAGGAACAGCGTGCCACCCGACGCATGTTCGAGCTTGCCCACACGCCGCTTGCCCGCGCCGGTAAATGCGCCAGCCTCGTGGCCGAACATCTCGCTCTCGAAAATCGACTCTGGTACGGCGCCGCAGTTCAGCGCGATGAAGGGCTGGTCACGCCGCGTGGAGAGCGCGTGCAGGCTCCGCGCCACGAGCTCCTTGCCCGTTCCGGTCTCGCCGTTGATCATCACCGGCACATCGGTGGCCGCCACATTGGCGATCAGGTCGCGCACCTGCGCGATCGCCGGCGACCGGCCGATGATCCGTGTGCCGGCAGCCGGGCCAGCCAGCTCGCGGCGCAGCGCGTGGTTCTCCAGTTCGAGCGCGCGGCGCTCCAGCGCGCGGCGCACCGTTTCGGTCAGGCGATCCGCGCCGAACGGCTTCTCGATGAAGTCATAGGCGCCCTCGCGCATCGCCTGCACCGCCATCGTGATATCGCCGTGCCCCGTGACCAGGATCACCGGCACGCCCGGCGCGGCATTGCGGCAGTGCTGCAGCAGATCCAGCCCGCTCGCGCCGGACAGGCGCACATCGGTAACCAGCACCCCCGGGAAGTCCGCGCCAAGATGCGGCATCGCCGCTTCGGCCGAAGGCAGCGCCAGCACCGAAAAGCCAGCCAGTTCCAGGCTCTGCGCCGTCGCCTGACGCACCAGTGGTTCGTCCTCGACGAACAGCACACGCAATCCGTCCTGCATCGCAATCATGTCTTTACCTGTCATCCTTGACGCCGTTCAGGCGCCTCACGCCGTGGCCGTCTGGCGCGAGCGCCGCAGTGTCACGACGAATTCCGCGCCGCCGCCCTCGACGTTGCCGGCCGTCAGTTGCCCGCCGAACTCGCGCACGATCGACGACGAAATCGCCAATCCCAGGCCGAGCCCCTGCCCGATCTCCTTGGTCGTGAAGAACGGCTCGAACAGCCGTGGCAGCGCATCCGGCGCGATACCGGGCCCATTGTCGCGCACGACCAGCGTCACGGTCTCGTCCTTCGCGCTGACGGCGATATCGACGCGGCCATCCTCGGCGCCGGCCGCCGCAATGGCATCGAGCGCATTGCCGACGAGATTCAGCAGCACCTGCTCGAGCTTGAGTTCGTCGGCCCATACGGCCAGGTCCGCCGTGTCGCCGTCGAGCCCCCGCACCCGTAGCATCACCCGACCCAGCCGTGGCGCGATCAGTTGCAGCACATGGTCGATGGCGGCACGCACGCGCACGGCATTGCGGCGCTGACGCGCCTTGCCCGCGAACAGCTTGAGCTGGCCCGTGATCTTGCCCATCCGCTCGGTCAGATCGGCGATGGCGGAGAGATTGCCGGTGGCTGCATCGAGCTGACCGCGCTCCAGCAACACGCGCGTGTTGTCCGAGAACGTGCGCAGGGCCGCCAGCGGCTGGTTCAGTTCATGGGTGATACCGGCGGCCATCTGCCCCAGTGCCGCCAGCTTGCTGGCCTGCACCAGTTCATCCTGCGTCGCGCGCAGTTCGCCTTCAGTCCGCGCGCGCTCGGCCACTTCGGCTTCGAGTTGCTCGTTGATCGCCATCAGGTCGGCCGTGCGGGCCTCCACGCGCCGTTCCAGTTGATCGTAGGCCGCTTCCAGCAGCCGGCGGCTGTATTGCATGTCACGCGCGCGCTGGCGGCGCTGTCGCAGGTTCACCAGCAGCAGGCAGATGCACGCATAGGCCAGCGCCGCACCAATCGTCGCAGTGCGCGCGCTGGCCAGCACAGGGTCCAGTTGGGCCATCACCTGCATGTTCCAGCCGGCGGGCCCGACGGCGCGATTGATTTCCAGGTAGCGGTCCGCGCCATCGCTGGACAGCCCGAAGTGCGCGCCCTGACCGTCATCGCCATCTCGTGCCGTGGCCCCCGTGCTGCCCGCGGCGCCAACCCTCACCAGCCGTTCGCCATCGTTGAGCGTGGTGCTGGCCAGCCAGCGCGAGACCGGGGAATCCAGCGGCTGGATCGGCAGCGGCGTGACGTCGACGTCGTGATACTGGCGCGTGTTGTGCAGTTCGGCCTGAAGCGTGGGCGGCAGGGGCCGAAGCGTGCGGTACTGCCAGCCCGGCACCGACGACAGGAAGATCACGCCGTGGTCGTCGGACACCATCAGCGGCTCGGTGCTACCGGAGCCCGCGCGCTGGAACCATTCGAGGTTCAGCTTCACCACCGTCACACCAATAACCTTGCCGCCCGACTCGATCGGCTGGGCGATGTAATAGCCGGGCTCGTCGCTGGTGATGCCGATCGCGTAGAAGCGGCCGATCTGGCCGCGCGACGCCATCTGGAAGTACGGGCGGAAGCGGTAGTCGGTACCGACGAAGCTGCCCGGCTCGCCATGGTTGCTGGCGGCCAGTGCCAGCCCGCTGGCCGCGATGACGTAGGTGGCCGACGCGCGGGCCCGGGTATTGACCTCGGCCAGGTAGTTGTTGGCCACGGCAATACGGGCCGGGTCTTCAGGATTGGCCAGCAGCGCGCGCACCGAAGGGTGCAGCGATACTAGCGCGGGAAGGAATTCGTAGCGGTCCAGCGTCGATTCAAGCGTGGCCGCATAACGGTCGGCACGCATGGCCGTGGACTGCTGCAATGCGGCGATGCCGCGCTGGACCGAAAACAGCCAGGTCAGCGAGCACAGCGCCAGAAGCCCCACCATCAGCGCGGCGGCAAACCCCCACCAGCGCGTGCTCGACTCCGGCGCGTGCACCGGGCCGGGCGCGGCAGGGTCATGCACGGCAAGGAAGTCGTCGGAATGGGGCATCGGCGCGCGCGGAAGCTCTCGCGCCGATGATACCCGCTGGCGGGGATGGCCGGCAGGTTCATCCGGGGCTGCGCCGGCGTCCCCTTCCTGCGGGGCGCCGGTCGCTGCCCGGGTCACGTCAGCGGGCGCCGGCGTCGGCGAGGCTGCTCGCCTCATCTTCGCCCCGCAGCACGCGGGTCAGGCGGGCGCGGTCGAGCTCGTGCTCCCACGCCGAGACCACCACCGTGGCCACGCCGTTGCCGACGATGTTCGTCAGCGCGCGGCATTCGCTCATGAAGCGGTCGATACCGAGGATCAGCACCATGCCGGCCACCGGGATCGTCGGCACCACGGCCAGCGTGGCTGCCAGCGTGATGAAGCCCGAGCCGGTCACGCCGCTGGCGCCCTTCGAGGTCACCATCGCCACGGCCAGGATCGTGAGCTGCTGCATCAGCGTCAGCTCGATGTTGGTGGCCTGCGCGATGAAGATCACCGCCATCGTCATGTAGATGTTGGTGCCGTCCAGGTTGAACGAATAACCGGTCGGCACAACCAGGCCCACCACCGACTTCGAGCAGCCGAGCTTCTCCATCTTCTCCATCAGGTGCGGCAGCGCGGCCTCGGAGGAGCTGGTGCCGAGCACGATCAGCAGTTCTTCCTTGATATACGCGACGAAGCGGATGATCGAGAAACCGGTCAGGCGCGCCACGGTACCCAGCACCACCAGCACGAACACGATCGCCGTAAGGTAGAACGTGCCGATCAGCTTGAGCAGCGGAATCAGCGAGCCCAGGCCGTACTTGCCGATGGTGAACGCCATCGCGCCGAATGCGCCGATCGGGGCCACCTTCGTGATCACGTGCACGATGTGGAAGAACACCTTCGACACCTGGTCCACCATGTCGTGGATGATGCGCGCGCGCTCACCCACCACGGCCAGTGCCGATCCGAAGAACATCGAGACCATCAGGATCTGCAGGATGTCGCCGTTGGCGAACGCGCTGAAGATCGTGTCCGGGATGATGTGCATGAAGAACTCGACGGTGCTCTGACCGTGTGCCTTCGACACGTACTGCGCGATCGACTTCGTGTCCAGCGTGGCCGGATCGATGTTGAAGCCCACGCCCGGTTTGAGCACGTGCGTGGCGATCAGGCCGAGCAGCAGCGCGAACGTTGACACGATCTCGAAGTAGAGCAGCGCCTTGCCGCCCACGCGGCCCACCTTCTTCATGTCGCGCATGCCGGCAATGCCGGACACCACGGTACAGAAGATGATCGGACCAATGATCATCTTGATCAGCTTGATGAAGGCATCACCGAGCGGCTTCATGGCCACGCCGGTGTCGGGCCAGTAGTGGCCCAGCAGGATGCCCACGAATATCGCGAACAGGACCTGCACGTACAGGATCTTGTAGAAGGGTTTCCTCATGATGTCGTCCTCGGTGTTTGAGCGGTGCCCCGGCGCTCGATGGCGTGGCGCGTTGCGCGCCTCGACCTGAACGGCGGCGCGTCTGGAAGTAACTATTCGCAACAGGCGTGCCATCTGGGCGCCCAGCCGCAAGTCATTGATTTAAAAGAAAAGATGAGAAATCCGGCGGCACCGGGTTCCGGAATTCCGGAAATCCGGAATGCGCAGCTCCGGAGATTCGGAAGGCCAGATGGCCCTAAACCTCGATATTTGTGGAGCCTCGGTCGCATTCGGGCGCCGATCACGGCGCGAGAGCGTCCCGACGGCCCCGGCCGGGGCCCGGATTCCGGAATTCCGTGCACCACGTGTTACGCGGGTTGGTGGCCGTGAACACGTATAATTCCGAGCTTCCAATCACGGGCGATGGCAGGCCACGACGCCTCGCCACACCGCGCCCCAAGTCAGCCGTCATGAGCAGCTACTACCAACACCACGTCTTCTTCTGCCTGAACCAGCGCGACGATGGCTCCGCCTGCTGCGCCGACCACAATGCGAAGGCCATGCAGGAATACGCCAAGAAACGCTGCAAGGAGCTTGGCATCGCCGGTGGCGAAGGCCGCGTGCGCATCAACAAGGCCGGCTGCCTGAACCGCTGTGAACTTGGACCGGTGCTCGTGGTCTACCCCGAGGCCGTCTGGTACACCTTCGTCGACGAGCAGGACATCGACGAAATCATCGAAAGCCATCTGATCAACGGAAAGCCCGTGCAGCGCCTGATGGTCGATCGCTGAAACGCGTTACCCGCCGAGCCATGCCGGGTCCAGCCCGGTTTTTTGTTGTGCCGCTGTTGTAGTTCCGTAGCTGCGCTGTAGTTACCCAGTAGTTGCCCCGTTGTGCGAGAGCCGCCTGCCACCATGAACGCGCATACCCAGGTCACCACCGTCGCCGGCCCCGTCGGCGCCATCGACATCTCCATCGATCTGCCGCAGAACGCGCCCGTGCGCGGTCTGGCTCTCGTCGCGCATCCGCACCCGCTGTTCGCGGGCACCAAGGACAACAAGGTGGCGCAGACGCTGGCGCGTACCTTCGTTGCGCTGGGGTACGCCACGGTGCGCCCGAACTTCCGTGGCGTTGGCGGCACGGCCGGCGAGCACGACAAGGGCATCGGCGAGCAGGACGATCTGCTCGCCGTGATCGACTGGATGCGCACGCAGACCGCGTGGTCGCCCGACGTGGCCACGCTGCCGCTGGCGCTGGGCGGTTTCTCGTTCGGCAGCTTCGTGCAGACGCACGTGGCACGCCGTCTGGCCGAAGCTGGCACGCCCGCGCAACGCCTGGTGGTGGTGGGTACCGCCACGAGCCGCTGGGACGTGGCCAACGTGCCGGCTGACACAATCGTGATCCACGGCGAGCAGGACGACACCGTGCCGCTCGCCAGCGTGTTCGACTGGGCACGCCCGCAGGACCTGCCGGTCATCGTCATTCCTGGCGCCGACCATTTCTTTCATCGCAAGCTGCACCTGATCAAGCAGCTCGTCGTCAACGCGTGGGACCGGTGAATCGCCCCGCCCGCGCCAATCCTTTCTTGTTGGAAACCTACACATGCTGAACAGAGTCACGCCGTACGTCGCATCCGCCATTGCTCCCGTAATCGTTGCGGCAACACTCGCCGCCGCGCCCGCAGCCGTGATGGCGCAAGGCGTGCCGGTGCCACAGGTCGCCGCCAAGTCCTGGATGCTGTACGACGTGACGAGCGGCCAGGCGCTGGCGTCACAGAATGCAGATATGCGCATCGAGCCGGCGTCGCTGACCAAGCTGATGACGGCCTACCTGGCGTTCGAGGCGCTCAAGGAAAAGCGCCTGACGCTGGATCAGACCGTCACGCCGACCGACATCGTGCGCAAGGTGAAAAGCGATGAATCGCGCATGTTCATCGAAGCCGGCAAGCCGGTCAGCGTGCAGGACCTGCTGCTGGGCCTGATCGTCCAGTCGGGCAACGACGCCTCGCTGGCGCTGGCCGAAGCCGTGGGCGGCTCGGAAGAAGGCTTCGTCGTGATGATGAACCGTGAAGCCCAGCGCATGGGCATGAAGAACACGCACTTCACGAACACCGACGGTGTGCCCGATCCGAACCACTACACCACGGCGGTGGACCTGGCGATCCTGACCACGCGCCTGATCAAGGACTTTCCCGAGTACTACTCGATGTACTCGCAGAAGGAGTTCACCTATAACAAGATCAGGCAGCCGAACCGCAACCGTCTGCTGTACATCGACCCGACCGTGGACGGCGTGAAGACCGGCCACACGAAGTCCGCGGGCTACTGCCTGATTTCGTCGGCAAAGCGTCCGCTGGCCAATGTGCCCAACGGCTCGCGCCGACTGGTGTCGATCGTGATCGGCACGGCCACCGAGCAGATCCGCACACAGGAAAGCCTGAAGATCCTGAACTACGGCTTCCAGTTCTTCGACACCCTGCGCCTGTACGACAAGGGCCAGGTGCTGGCCACGCCCGACATCTACAAGGGCAAGACCGGCACGATCAAGATCGGCGTGGCCAACGAGACGTTCGTCACGGTGCCCAAGGGCACGGGCTCGCGCCTCAAGCCGGTGCTGGAGCGCCAGGAACTGCTGATCGCGCCGATCACGGCCGGCCAGCAGGTGGGCACCGTCAAGCTGATGGACGGCGCCAACAAGGTGGCGGAATTCCCGGTGGTGGCGCTCGAGGAAGTGCCGGAGGCCGGCTTCTTCGGCCGCCTGTGGGATACGATCCGCCTCTGGTTCAAGCGCAAGTAAGAGTTCAAGGATTCGAGATGTCTACAGATTCGAACAACGGTCCGCTGATTCCGGGGGAGATTCCGCCGGAACAGTCGCTGATCGAGTACCCGAGCGATTTCCCGATCAAGGTCATGGGCGCGATGCAGGATGGCTTCGCCGAAGCGATCGTGACCCTGATCCAGGACTTCGACCCGAACTTCCACGCCGGCAAGATGGAGATGCGTCCGTCCCGCAACGGCAACTATCTGGGGCTGACGGTGACCGTGTGGGTCACGAGCCGCGAGCAGCTCGACGAGCTGTATCGCGCGCTGACCGGGCATCCGATGGTCAAGGTGGTGCTGTAACCGCATGAACGTCATCACCCTCAAGCCGGGCAAGGAAAAGTCCCTGCTCCGGCGCCATCCGTGGGTCTACGCCACGGGCATCGCCGCTACCGAAGGCCGTTGCGAACCGGGATCGACCGTGGTCATCCGCAGCGCGGACGGCCGCTTCCTGGCGCGCGGCGCGTACAGCCCCGAATCACAGATCCGCGCGCGTGTCTGGACGTTCGACGAGAACGAGCCGGTCGATCACGCGATGTTCAAGCGCCGCGTGTCGGCGGCCCTGGCACACCGCAAGCAATGGGTGCGCGACACCAACGCCGTGCGCCTGATCTTCGGCGAATCCGACCGCCTGCCAGGTCTGATCGTCGACTACTACGGCCAGGGCGAACGCGGCCAGCTCGTCTGCCAGTTCAACGCCGCGGGCGTGGAGCAATGGAAGGACGCGCTGGTGCAGGCGCTGATCAAGGAAACCGGCTGCCCGAACGTCTACGAACGTTCTGACGCGGCGGTGCGCCAGCGCGAAGGACTGCCGCTGGTGACCGGCGTGCTGGCCGGTGCCGAGCCCGACCCGGAACTGTCGGTGACCGAGCACGGCGTGCGCTACCACGTCGACGTGCGCAACGGCCACAAGACCGGCTTCTACGTGGACCAGCGCGACAACCGCAAGCTCGTCGGCGACCTCGCCGAGGGCCGCGAGGTGCTGAACTGCTTCTGCTACACCGGCGGCTTCTCGCTGGCGGCGCTGCGTGGCGGCGCCACGTCGGTGACGTCGATCGATTCGTCGGGCGAGGCGCTCAAGATCGCAGCCAGCAACGTGACGCTGAACGGTTTCGATCCGGCGCGCGCCACGTGGCTCGACGCGGATGTCTTCAAGACGCTGCGCGAGTTCCGCGCCGAGGGCCGTCAGTTCGACCTGATCGTGCTGGACCCGCCCAAGTTCGCGCCGTCGGCACAGCATATCGACCGTGCGGCCCGCGCTTACAAGGAAATCAACCTGGTCGGGATGCAGTTGCTGCGTCCGGGCGGCCTGCTGTTCACGTACTCGTGCTCGGGTGCGATCAGCATGGAGCTGTTCCAGAAGATCGTGGCGGGCGCGGCCACCGATGCGCGCTCGGATGCGCGGATCCTGCGCCGCCTGTCGGCCGGCACGGACCATCCGATGTCGGCGGCCTTCCCGGAAGGCGAATATCTGAAGGGTCTGCTGCTCGAGAAGATCTGACCGGAGTCAGGGGACGGGCCGAAAATCGCCCGGAAAGGCCAAACTCAGGGTTTTCCGGAATTGTCCTCGGCCTGACTTCTTGCGGTCACAAACAGCTACTAAGATTCGTCTCACGGTAAGGCATTGGCAGGTGTCTGACCGTCTCTTCTTATCAGTCTTCGTGGTAATCGCCCCGCTAACCCAGCGGGGCCTTTTTTTTGGCTCTGCGCTAACTCACGACTCGTCGTGGCTTTCAGCAAGCAGGCAAGGTTTCGCGCCCCAACCGCGCAGGGGACAATCGTCAGTATTTGGATTCCAGACCCAAGGCGAGCGCATAGACTGCGCCCTCTAGCCCGGCGCCACGCTACCCGAAACTCCCTATAATCGAACGATCGTTCCATAACACGGATGTGAGGAGACTTCATGCCTGCCGCCAAGCTTATTCCGCCAGTGCTGCAAAACCTGGCCCTGCCCGTTATCGCGTCGCCAATGTTCATCGTCAGCTATCCGGAACTGGTGCTGGCGCAGTGCAAGGCCGGCATCGTCGGCTCGTTCCCCGCGCTAAACGCGCGCCCCGCCGAACTGCTCGATGAATGGCTGACCCAGATCCAGGCGGAACTGGCCAACTTCAAGGCGGCGAATCCCGGCAAGCCGGTGGGCCCGATCGCGGTCAACCAGATCGTGCACGCCTCGAACGCGCGCCTCGAGCATGACGTGAAGGTCTGCGTCGAACACAAGGTGCCGATCTTCATCACGTCGCTGCGCGCCCCGCCCAAGGAAATGATCGACGCCGTGCACAGCTACGGCGGCATCGTGCTGCACGACGTCATCAACATTCGCCACGCCGAAAAAGCGATCGAGGCCGGCGTTGACGGCCTGATCCTGGTGGCGGCCGGCGCGGGCGGCCATGCCGGCACGCTATCGCCGTTCGCGCTGGTGGGCGAAGTGCGCAAGTTCTTCGACGGCCCGATCGCGCTGTCCGGCTCCATCGCCACCGGTGAAGCCGTGCTGGCCGCGCAGGCCATGGGCGCGGATTTCGCCTACGTGGGCACACGCTTCATCGCATCGCAAGAGGCGCATGCAGCGCTCGAGTACAAGCAGTCGATCACCAGTTCGGCCGCGTCGGACATCATCTACACGAACCTGTTCACGGGCGTGCACGGCAACTACATCCGCGAGAGCATTGTCAATTCGGGGCTCGATCCGGAGAACCTGCCCGTGGCCGACAAGAGCAAGATGGACTTCTCCAGCGGCAGCTCGAAGGCCAAGGCATGGAAGGACATCTGGGGCGCCGGTCAGGGCGTGGGCCAGATCGAAGACATCCCCACCGCCGGTGAGATCGTGGCACGCATGAAGAGCGAGTACGACGCCGCGCGCGCCCGCCTGGGGCTGGTAGCATAAGGGCGTTTCCGCCCTTGGCGCGCTAGCCGCATTTCTCCAGTTGCAACCAGACGACCCCGAACGCCAGACCACGCTAACGCACCGCGAACGCGCCATTCGCGCGTTCTGGGTCACTTGCGGCACCCTGAGCCTCGCGCTCGGGGTCATCGGCATCTTCCTGCCAGTCCTTCCCACCACGCCGTTCGTCCTGCTGGCAGCCGCGTGCTTTGCGCGTGGCTCGGAGCGCTTTCATCGCTGGCTGCTCGCACATCACCGCTTCGGCCCGCTCGTGCACGACTGGCAGACCCACCGCAGCATCCCGTTTCGGGCCAAATGCCTGGCGTTATCGATGATGTGGCCTTCGATGACCATCACGGCATGGATGATGCGCGAACGGCCGGTGGCGTCGATCACGCTGATCGCGATCGCGCTGGGAACCACCGTGTGGATGGTGCGCCTGCCCACGCGGCCTCGCGGTGGCCATGCGCGGAGCAGCAACGCGCAGCCGGAATGATCCGGCGTGCGGATCAGGCGGCCGCGCGGGTCGGCACACGTCAGTCGTAGTCAGTCGTAACTACGCGCATCCTCGATCACCTTGCCATCCTGCGGCAGCGATCCTGCCGGCACGAAGCGGACTTCGCCACGCAGCCGCAGGACTTCGCGCATGGATTCACGGATGGCCCCCGCCAGCGCCTCGTCTTCGCGCGTGACGTCGCAATGCAGCGTCATCACATCGGCGCCAACCGTGCCTGTCACGATCAGCCGCGCCGCGCGAATCTCCGCATGACGCCGAACGACATCGCCCACCTGCCCCGGGTGTACGAACATCCCCTTGACCTTGGTGGCCTGGTCCGCGCGCCCGAGCCATCCCTTGAGCCGGATATTGGTCCGGCCGCACGGGCTTGCCCGATGCGATGAATCGGCCACGATCGCCGACAGGTCACCCGTGCCAAAGCGGATCAACGGGTAGTCGCCATTGCCGAGCACCGTCACCACGACCTCGCCGACTTCGCCTTCCGGCATCGGCTCCGTGCCGCCCGGCTCGACGATCTCGACCAACACGCCCTCGTCGACCACCCAGCCATCACCGCCTTCGGTCTCATAGGCGATCAGGCCGAGATCGGCGGTGCCGTACATCTGCCGCGCGGTGATGCCGTGGTCCTGCAGCCAGGCACGCAGCGCGGGCGGACAGGCCTCGCCACTGACCAGCGCCTTGGAAATGCTGGAGCACGCCATGCCCATCTCCTCGCCCCGCTCGATCAGCAGCTTCAGGAACGACGGTGTGCCCGCGTAGGCGGAAGGCTGCAGACTGGCCATCGCCTGCACCTGGGACTCGGTCTGCCCGACGCCGGCCGGAAACACGCAGCATCCAAGCCGATGCGCACCCGACTCCATCATCATGCCGGCCGGCGTGAAGTGGTATGAGAACGTGTTGTAGACCAGATCGCCCTCACGGAAGCCGGCGGCGAACATGGCGCGCGCCGTGCGCCACCAGTCTGGTCCATGACCGTCGGGCTCGTGGATCGGGCCCGGCGACTGGAACACATGCCGCAGATCGCGCAGCGGGGTCGCGTTCAGGCCGCCCAACGGGGGCGCGATACCCTGCTGCATGGTCATTTCAGACTTGCGTGTGACCGGCAGCGTCGCCAGCGCGGCACGCGACGTGATGTCGCGCGCGTCGATGTCGCAGAGTATCTCCGCGAAGTAAGCCGCGCGCGACTGCGCATGGGCAATCTGCCGCACCAGGGCGGCAAACAGCGCCGCCTCGCGTTCGGCCGGGTTGCGTGTCTCGAGTGCATCGAAATATTCAACAGGATCAGCAGCCATGGTCTGTCTTGTGTTCACGCCAGCCAGCGCTTGCGGCGGCGGTAGCTCTTCACATCGCGGAACGATTTGCGCGCGGCACCATCCGCATCGTTGGCGGCCACGCCCAGGTAGAACTCCTTGACGTCCTCGTTGGTGCGCAGCGATTCCGCATCGCCATCCATCACCACGCGGCCGTTCTCGAGGATGTAGCCGTAGTCGGCATGGCGCAGCGCCACCATCGTGTTCTGCTCGGCCAGCAGAAAGCTGACGCGCTCGCGGGTATTCAGGTCGCGCACGATTTCGAAGATCTCCTCGACGATCTGCGGCGCCAGGCCCATCGACGGCTCGTCGAGCAGGATCATCGCCGGCTTGGCCATCATGGCCCGCCCGATCGCGCACATCTGCTGCTCGCCGCCGGACGTATAGCCCGCCTGCGATTTGCGGCGCGTCTTCAGGCGCGGAAAGTACGCGTAGATCTTCTCGAGTTCATCGCGCGTCTGGCCGCGCGACAGCCCACGGGTATAGGCGCCCGTCAGCAGGTTCTCCTCGATCGTCAGGTGCGCGAAGCAGTGGCGCCCCTCCATGACCTGGATCACGCCGCGTTTGACCAGATCGTTTGGCGTGAGCTGGTCCACGCGCTGCCCGCGATATTCGATCGAGCCCTTGGTGACATCGCCACGCTCCGCATGCAGCAGATTCGAGATCGCCTTGAGCGTGGTGGTCTTGCCCGCGCCATTGGCGCCCAGCAACGCCACGATGCGACCCTCAGGCACTTCGAGCGACACGCCCTTGAGCACGAGGATCACATGGTCGTAGATGACTTCGATGTTATTGACGGATAGAAGGGTCATGTCCGCATCCCAGATCGTTTTGCTCCCCGCCCCCAACGAGTAGGAGCGGGGGAAAGACAACGCCTATGACTTCATGCAAGCCGGCGTGATGCCCTTCTCCTTCGCGTACTGCGCCGCCGTGGCCTTGAACAACGGGTGAATCAGGCTCTTGTTGCCTTCGATCCAGTCGGACACCACCACCCACTTGGCGCCGTCCCACTGCTGGATCTTCACCTTGCCGGAGCCCTCGTGGTTGTCGCAACTCGTCTTGATCTCCGGCAGCAGCCCGGTGGCGCCAACCTGCTGCAACCGCGCGCTGGTCAGGTTCAGGTTCTCAAAGGCCCAGCGCATTTCGTCGCCGTTCATCACCTTGCCCTTGCCGAACTTCGCCTGCGCCCCGCGGATGGCTTCGACGGTCACCACGGCCGCCGACACGCCGCGGTTATAGAGCACCGAGCCAACCTTGTTGCGATCCTGCATGTTGCCCTTGCCAGCGCCGTAGACCACCTTCTCGATATCGGCGATCAGCGGCACGTTCTTGCCAGCCACGTTCCAAGTGGCGCTCATATAGCCTTTGGCAGCCTCGCCAGCCGGTACCGTGTCCTCCTCGGACCCGGCCCACCACGACCCGATCATCTTGTCGCGCGAGTAGCCGACCTTCTGCGCGGCCTTCAGCGCGGTCTGGTTCATCACGCCCCAGCCCCAGAAGATCACGTAGTCAGGATTCTCCTGGCGGATCTTGAGCCACTGCGCGCCCTGCTCGTTGCCCGGGTGCGCCACGGGAATCTCGACCAGGTTGAACTTGCCGAGCTTGGCTTCGGCCTCAAGCGCGACGATCGGCTCCTTGCCGTAGGCCGAATCGTGATACAGGTAGACGATCTTCTTGCCGGCCAGCGATCCGCCGTTCTTCGACGTCAGGAACTTGACGATGGCCGATACCTGCATCTGGTACGTCGTCACCAGCGGAAACGCATATGGGAAGACCGAGCCATCCACGGCATCGGTACGTCCGTAGCCCATCATCACCAGCGGCACCTTGTCGGCGGCGGTCTTGTCGACCAGCGCGTACGAGATACCCGTGGACATCGTGTGATAGGCGGTGCCCTTGCTCGCACTGCTCTTGGCCTTCAGGCGCTCGTAGCACTCCACGCCCTTGGCGTTGTTGTACTCGGTCTCGCACTCTTCCCAGCTCAGCTTGACGCCGTTGACGCCACCCTCCTTGAGATTGACGTAGTTCAGGTAGTCCACGAAGCCGCCATAGAACGACTGGCCGTTGGCGCCGTACGGGCCAACACGGTAGCTCGGCAGCGCGACGAACTGATCATTGGTTTGCGCCAGCGCCGGCAAGGCCGGTACCAGCATGGCAGCCGCGACGCTGACCACAAGGGCGGCGCGCTGCGCGTTGCGAAACACGGTTGTCATCACAGTCTCCTTCACCTCGATCGGGCGTTGTTATGGGAACGACATGAAATACGGGGGCACGGGACTAGTGCGGGAACGGCCACAGGCGCAGCTTCTCCTTGGCGATCTGCCAGAGGCGAGCCAGGCCATGCGGCTCGACGATCAGGAAGAAGATAATCAACCCGCCGAACACCATGAGCTGGATATGCGACACCGTGGCGTTCGTGAACGGCAGGTGCAGCGACGACGCCAGCGCGGGCAGCACGTTGTCGAGAAAGATCGGCAGCAGCAGGATGAATGCGGCGCCCAGGAACGAGCCCAGGATGCTGCCTACGCCGCCGATGATGATCATGAACAGGATGCGGAACGACAGATCGAGCGAGAAGCCGTCTGGCTCCACCGAGCCGAGATAGCAGAACGCATACAGCGCGCCGGCCACGCCGCAATAGAAGGAACTGACTGCGAACGCCAACAGCTTGGTGCGCATCAGCGGGATGCCAATCACCTCGGCCGCCACGTCCATGTCGCGCACCGCCATCCACGCGCGGCCCGTGGCCGAGCGCACCAGGTTCTTGGCGATCAGCGCCAGCACGGTGACGATGCCCAGCACAAACAGATACTTCTTCACCGGGGTGTCGATCGCCACGCCAAACAGGTCGAGCCGCTGCGCCGTGATCACGCCCGAGGAACTGTTGTTCGACAACCAGGGAAACTTGGTCAGCGCCCACACCACGAAGAACTGCGCGGCCAGCGTGGCCACCGCCAGGTAGAAGCCCTTGATGCGCAGCGACGGCAGCCCGAACGCCACCCCCACCACCGCCGCCGACGCGCCGGCCAGGATGAACGTCAGCAGCACCGGAATGCCTTCGATCCGAAGCTGGAAGTTGTAGGCCGCGTACGCGCCCACCGCCATGAATGCAGCCGTGCCGAGCGAGAGCTGGCCAGCGTAGCCGGTGAGAATGTTGAGTCCAAGCGCCGCCAGCGAGAAGATCAGGAACGGCGTCAGGATGGCGCTGAGCCAGTATTCGGTGCCGACGAACGGAATCGCCACGAACGCCACCGCCATCAGCAGGGCAAAGAAAATGCGGTCCTGCCGGATCGGGAAAATCTGGCTGTCGGCAACGTAGCTGGTCTTGAACTGTCCGGATTCGCGATAAAGCATGTCGGTTCTCCGTCAGACGCGGTCGATGTGCTTCTCGCCGAACAGCCCCTCTGGCCGTACGAGCAGAAACAGCAACGCGAACACATACGGGAACCAGCCTTCGATCCCCCCGAAATTGCCGCCGAACACCGACTGGAACACCGGCGGGATGTAGATCTCGGCCAGCTTCTCCGATGCGCCAATGATCAGCCCGCCCACGATCGCGCCGGGCACCGACGTGAAACCCCCGAGAATCAGCACCGGCAGCGCCTTGAGCGCGGTCAGCGTCAGCGCGAACTGCACACCATTGCGCGAGCCCCACAACATGCCGGCCACCAGCGCCACGAATCCGGCCACGCCCCAGACGATGGCCCAGATGTTCTGCAGCGGAATCCCGAGCGAAAGCGCGGCCTGATGGTCATCCGCCACCGCGCGCAGCGCGCGGCCGACCTTGGTGTACTGGAAGAACAGCGCCAGCCCCCCCACCAGCACTGCCGCGATCAGCGCGGCGGCCAGATCGAACTTCGACACGACGATGTTGAAGCGCGTCAGGATCGATTCGATCGGCTCGTCGACGATGCCGAGCTGGATCGGCCGCACCTCGTTGCCGAAAAGCAGCGGCCCCAGCCCCTCCAGGAAGAACGACAGCCCGATCGTGGCCATGAACAGCGTGATTGGCGGCTGGTTGACCAGCTTGCGCAGCACGAAGCGCTCGGTGCTCATGCCGACGATGATCATGACGATGAACGCGCCGATCACGGCGGCCCACATCGGCAGCCCCTTGTCCATCAACCCGACCACGGCAAGCGCGGCGAAGTAGACCATCGCGCCCTGCGCGAAGTTGAACACGCCGGACGCCTTGTAGATCAGCACGAAGCCCAGTGCCACGAGCGAGTACATCAGTCCTGACAGCAAGCCGCCGATCAGGATTTCGAAGAAGAAACTCATCGCCGCTATCCTCTCAATGCTCTCTATGACCCCGGGGCGCTCAGTGCGCCGTGCCGAGATATGCGCGAATCACGTCCGGGTTCGACTTGACCTCATCGGGCGTGCCGTCACCGATTTTCTTGCCGTAGTCGAGCACCACCACGCGGTCGGAGATATCCATCACCACGCCCATGTCGTGCTCGATCAGCACAATGGTGGTGCCGAACTGATGGTTCACGTCCAGGATGAAACGGCACATGTCCTGCTTCTCTTCCACGTTCATGCCCGCCATCGGTTCATCGAGCAGCAGCATCGACGGTTCCGCGGCCAGCGCGCGCGCCAGCTCCACGCGCTTCTGCAGGCCGTAAGGCAGCCTGCCGACCGGTGTCTTGCGGATCGCCTGGATTTCGAGAAAGTCGATCACCTCCTCGACCTTGCGGCGATGACGCATCTCCTCGGCGCGTGCCGGCCCCCACCACAGCGCGTGCGCGAACACGCCCGTGCGGAACTGCGTGTTGCGGCCGGTCATGATGTTGTCCAGCACGGTCATGCCCTTGAACAGCGCGATGTTCTGGAACGTCCGGGCGATGCCCTGCCGCGCCGCTGCCGTGGGATGCATCTGGCGACGCTCCTGCCCACGAAACACGATGCGGCCCTGCTGCGGGTGATAGACGCCGTTGATCACGTTCAGCATCGAGCTCTTGCCCGCGCCGTTCGGGCCGATGATTGCGCGGATCTCGTGCTCGCAGACGTCGAACGAGATATCGGTCAGCGCCTTCACGCCGCCGAACGACAGCGAAATGTTCTGCAGATCGAGAATCACGTCGCCGCGCGTGCGGACGTGGGACGTCGATTCTGGCTCGCGCGCACTGTCGGGCCGCGGGCTGTCGCCGTGCGTGCCCTCCACGTGCCCGGCCGGAGCAATCGCGCCCGGCGGCACCAACGTGCCTGTGGCGTCCACGCGGGCCATGCCGCCTTGCCACGCTGTCTGGGTGACCGTCATGCCATACCCTCCGTGCTCACGCCGCGCGCGCGCCGCCTACGGGCGGGAAGCGCTTCACATCCACCAGCTTCAGCGTGGCCGACACGCTGCCCTCGCGCCCATCCTCGAACTTCACGCGCGTCTCGATGAACTGCTCGGGCTTGCCCGCATAGAGCGCCTCGACCAGCACGCCGTACTTCTCCGCGATGAAGCCGCGCCGCACCTTGCGCGTGCGCGTGAGTTCGTCGTCGTCCGGATCGAGTTCCTTATGCAGGATCAGGAAGCGTGCGATCTGCGACCCAGCCAGCATCGCATCGGCGGCCAGATCGGCGTTCACCTGCTCGACGCATTCGGCGATCATCGCGATCACGTCGGGCTGGGCAGCCAGGTCGACGTAGCCCGCATAGGGCAGATGGCGGCGCTCGGCCCAGTTGCCCACGGCGTCGAAGTCGATATTGATAAACGCGCAGACCCGGTCGCGGTCGGTACCGAAGGCCACCGCTTCCTTGATGTACGGGAAGAACTTGAGCTTGTTTTCGATGTACTTGGGCGCGAACATCGAGCCATCGGCCAGCTTGCCCACGTCCTTGGCCCGGTCGATGATCTTGAGGTGCCCGTCGGCATCGATCACGCCGGCGTCGCCAGTCAGGAAGTAGCCCTCGTCATTGATCGCCTCGCGTGTGGCGTCGTCGCGCTTGTAGTAGTTCTTGAGCAGCCCCACGCCGCGCACCAGCACTTCGCCGTTCTCGGCGATGCGGATCTCCATGCCTGGGGCGGCCGGTCCCACCGTATCGAACTTGACCTGTCCGTCCGGCTGCAGGCAGACGTACGCGCAGGTTTCGGTCTGGCCGTAGAACTGCTTCAGATTGATGCCGATCGAGCGATAGAAGCGGAACAGGTCCGGACCAATCGCCTCGCCTGCCGTGTAGCCCACGCGGATGCGGCTCATGCCAAGCACGTTGCGAAGCGGGCCGTAGATCAGCGCTTCACCCAGCGCGTAGCGCAGACGATCCAGCGTCGCTACCGGCCGCTTGTCGAGGATGTCCGCGCCGCAACGGCGCGCCACGTTCATCGCCCATTGAAAGAGGCGGCGCTTGACCCAGCCCGCGTCCTCCATGCGAATCATGACCTGCGTCAGCAGCCCTTCATAGATGCGCGGCGGTGCGAAGTAGTAAGTCGGGCCGATCTCGCGCAGATCTGTCATCACGGTCTCGCGAGACTCCGGGCAGTTCACTGTGAAGCCTGCCACCAGCGCCTGCGCGTACGAGAACAGGTTGTCGCCTACCCAGGCCATCGGCAGGTACGACAGCACGTCGTCATCGGCACCAAGGCCATCGAACTGGCAGCCGTTACGGGCCGAGCCAATCAGGCCCGCATGCGAGTGGCATACGCCCTTCGGTTTGCCAGTGGTGCCGGATGTATAGAGGATGATGGCCGTGTCTTCCGGCGCGCCGGCCTGCACTGCCGCGTCAAAGAATCCGGGGTTCGCGCGGTCGAACTCGCGGCCGATCTCCTGCACGCGTTCGTACGAAAGCAGCGACGGGTGATCGTAATCGCGCAGTCCGCGTGGGTCTTCGTAGATCAGGTGGCGTACCGCGCGGCCTCGCGCGGCGAGCTGCGATTCCACTTCGAGCAGCTTGTCGACCTGTTCCTGGTCCTCGACGATCGCGAACTCGATCTCCGCATCGTCGAGCACATAGATCATCTCGTTGGCGATCGCGTCCTGGTACAGCGGCACCGGAATGCCTCCCAGCGCCTGGGCGGCGGTCATGGCCCAGTACAGACGCGGACGGTTATCACCGACCACGGCCAGGTTCATGCCGCGCCGGAAGCCCAGCGCCGCGAGCCCACAGGCGAGTGCCCTTACCTCGTTCGCGGTCTGCGCCCAGCCATATGTCTGCCAGATACCGAGATCCTTCTCGCGATAGGCCGGATGATCGGGCCGCTGCGTGGCGTGCGCCAGCAGGCATCGCGGGAAGGTCGTTGCCGACGATTCCTGCATCGCTGTCTCCTCTCCACCATCGGACGCAGGGTTGGTTCCCTACGGGCCACGCCGGGTATCAAGCCCCTAGACCGGTCGTTATACTGGGCACGTCACATGCGGCGCTGCCGCACTGCATCATGCCTGCCTTGCCTGTTAGTTCGATCGCATCTGAATGTGCTGGCAAAGGCCGGTTCCGCGTGATCGTAAGATAGCCGATGCCATCCCCCGGGGTTGTCACGCCGATGACAATTCCGGGTTAATCCCTACGATTGAGATGACCGCCACCAACAACGACTTCATCGACCGATGCGCCTGGGCCATCAACCTGAGCCCCGAACAGCGCGCGCGTGTCAAACGTGTGACTGCGGTGCGCGAGTACAGCCAGGGCGAGTATGTCTGCCACAAGGGCGAGATGGCCGAGCACTGGCTCGGCGTCGTGGAGGGCGTGGTCAAGATCACAACTGTCTCGCCGTCGGGCAAGTCGGTCACGTTCACGGGCGTGCCCACGGGCGGATGGTTTGGCGAAGGCGCGGTGCTCAAGCACGAGATCCGCAAATACGACGTCATGGCGCTGCGCCGGTCACGCATCGCCTTCATTCCCATCGAGACTTTTCAGTGGTTGCTGGATACCAGCCTGCCGTTCACGCGATTTCTGCTGATGCAACTCAATGACCGGCTTGGCCAGTTCATCGCGGCGGTCGAATACGAACGGCTGCTCGACATCGATTCGCGCGTGGCGCGCGCCGTGTCGTCGCTGTTCAATGAGAGCCTCTATCCCGGCATTGGCACCACGCTCGAAATCTCGCAGGAAGAGATCGGACTGCTCGCCGGCATCTCGCGTCAGCGCGCGAACCAGGCCCTCAAGGTGCTGGAACAGCAGGGGCTGGTACGCGTGGATTATGGTGTGATCGAAGCACTCGATCTGGAGGGACTGCGGCAGTATGGGGAATGACGATCAGCGTGCGCTGCGCAGCCAATTCCAGTACGCGTCGCGCTGCTCCTGCAGCCTCCGCGAGATGCCGCTACTGCGCAGCAGCCGTGTGTTGAGGTCCTCGCCGGTCGACGTGATATAGAGCAGATCGCGTGTGCGTTGCGGCACATCGTCGGGATCGCGGCTGAAGCCAATCACCAGACAACCGAGATCGTTTTGGTAGAACCGGCTGCGCGTCCACATCGTCAGCGTCGTGAGCTTGCGCCCGGACGGTACCGGCACATCCTCCATCGGCGCACGCAGGTCCGTGCGATTCCACAATGTCAACGACGTGCCGTCGTCTAGCTTGAGCACCAGCGTCAGCGGGATACTGCCGCTGCGTATCGATGCGCCAACGATGTTGAAGCGCGCTCCGCCCACCGGGGCGGGAATGGTCACGGTACGCGTCTCCACGCCGGGAGCGCGATTGGCAATGATGCCAACGACGTCGGTGCGCCTGCCGCCGAACACCGTCGGCCCCATCGCCGACGGGTAACGCACATCCACGACACGCGGCGTGCCGTTGAAGTATTCAATGTAGATGCTCGAAGGATTGGCGAGTGGCCGCGCGAACGGCGTGGTCACGCCATCGGCCCAACCCCGAGCGGTATTGTCCCAATTGTCGGCCGTACCATACGCTTTGCTGTACACATCTTCGTACGGCAGGTCATGCACGGGGCCTGGATGCGTCACCGGGTCCATCGCCGCCACGAGTACGCGGAAGTCCGACAACAGCGTGATGCGTTGCCACGCGAACGGTTGCCAGTAATTGTGGATGTTCGTGCGATGCTGGCCGGGACTCGTCGGCGCTTGCTCGGCTAGTCGTTTGCGCTCGGCCTGCGCCACATCGTCGAGATACTGACCATAGTCCTGCGCTGTGTCGGTGGCCAGCTTGACATAGCTCTCATAGACCTTCGCGTTCCAGCTCCAGTCCTTGCCGTTCAGGGCGACGTCACGCAACAGCACCATATGTAATTGCGCGAATACCGCGAAAAGCGGCGCGATTTTCCACTGGAAATCGGGATTACGGAATTCCCGCGAAGCGGCGACCATCGACGTATTGGTCGCGACGAATTGCATCATCATGTTCTGCGTGTCGCCCGTCGAGGCGGCCGATACGTAGAGCTTGAGCGTATCGGCGATACCGTTGAGCTTCTGCTTGAGAAGACTGAAGACGGCCTCCTCGATCTTCTGGTTGATCAACGCTTCCACGCGCCCGCGGATATCGTCCCAGACATCTCGATTCCAGGGCCAGAGCAAACCCAGCAATGCCGAGGCGGACGAGCCGACAATCGGAATCTCGCCAAGCAGCACCTGAAGCACCGCCTTGAGATCCTCCAGCGGATCCGTGATATCGGGGTCCTTGAAGTCGGAACGCAGCGAGTCCCCCGGTTCCGTTGCATGGCAGCCGGTGGCTGCCGCCACACCCATTGCGGGAATGGCTATCAAAATCTCGCGCCTCGTTACCATCATCACCACCACATCGAGTACATGTGCAGCGATGCTACTTCCCAGTGCGACCCAACATTCGCGAACAATTGACGTGTGGCAAACTATTGGCTCATCGTTATTCGCGGCCCCTTCTCGCCGTGGCGGAAGGGGCCGGATCAGCGCGCAACGCGCGCCTGAGACTTACTTGCTGTACACGTACACGCCACGGCCGGTCTTGCGGCCCAGATAGCCTGCGGCCACCATTTCGCGCATCAGCATGGCCGGACGGTACTTCGGATCGGCGAACTCGGTGTAGAGCACTTCCATAACGGCAAGCATCGTGTCCAGGCCGATCATGTCGGCCAGCGCCAGCGGGCCGATCGGATGATTGCAGCCGAGCTTCATGCCTTCGTCGATTTCCTCGGGCGAGGCCAGGCCTTCACCAAGCACGCAGAACGCTTCGTTGATCATCGGGCAGAGAATGCGGTTGACCACGAAGCCCGGGCTGTTCTTGACCGTGATCGGGTACTTGCCCAGACGCTTGGCGAGGTCCTCGACGTCGGCGTGCGCGGCATCGCTGGTCTGCAGGCCACGAATCAGTTCGACCAGCGCCATCATCGGCACCGGGTTGAAAAAGTGCATGCCGATGAAGCGGTCCGCGCGCGACGTCACGGCGGCCAGCTTGGTGATCGAGATCGACGAGGTGTTCGACGCGACGATCACGTCGGGGCCGACGATGCCGTCGATCTGCTTCAGGATCTTGACCTTCAGGTCGAAGTTTTCGGTGGCCGCCTCGATCACGATGTCGGCGCGCTTCAGATCCTCGTACGACGTGCTGCCGTGGATACGTGCCAGCGCCGCGGCCTTGTCCGCCTCGGTGGCCTTTTCCTTCTTGATCAGGCGGTCGAGGCTGCCCGCCACGGTGGCGATGCCCTTCTGGACGGCGGCGTCGCTGATGTCGATCATCACCACGTCGATGCCGACCACCGCGCAGGCCTGCGCAATGCCGTTACCCATCGTGCCGGCACCAACGATGCCCACTGTCTTGATTGCCATGTCTGTCTTCCTTCCTTCAGTTTCCAGTTGTTTGGAGATTCGTATTTCCAGGCGCGCTCAGCCCTTGAGCTTCGCCAGCGCGGCAATGACGCGCTCGGCATGCTGCTTGAGCACGGCCATGTCCTGTTGCTGGCGTGCATGGCCGCGCAGCGGCTGGTCCACGTAGCGCGGCACGATATGGAAGTGGATGTGCGGCACGGTCTGGCCGGCCGCTGCGCCATTGAACTGGCTGATCACCACGCCATCGGGCTGAAAGGCCTCGCGCACGCCACGCGCGACGATCTGCGTCGCGCGGATCGCCGCGGCCGCGCCGGCCTCGGACAGGCCGAACACGTCGACGGCCTGCTCCTTCGGCACAACGAGTGTGTGACCGTCTGATTGCGGCATGATGTCCATGAACGCAATCGTGTCCGCGTCTTCATAAACCTTGAAGCACGGGAGTTCGCCGCGCAGGATGCGCGCGAAGATGTTGTTGCTGTCGTACTCGGCCTGCATGGGTGTCTCGTTTTTTCAAGCGGAACGCTGAGTGTAGCCCCAGCGTCCGCCGCCGTGAACCGCCCCACCCATTATTTCCATCGACGCAATTACATATTGCGCCGGTACTGCCCGCCGACCTCGAACAGCGCGTGCGTGATCTGCCCTAGCGAGCACACGCGCACCGCGTCCATCAGCACGGCAAAGACGTTCCGGTTGTCGATCACGGCCTGACGCAGCCTTGCCAGCATCGCCTCCGCATCGGCCTGGTGCGCCCCATGGAATTCCGTCAGGCGGTGCAACTGGCTCTGCTTCTCGTCCTCGCTGGAGCGGGCCAGTTCCAGCGTTTGTGGCGTCGGGTCCCCGTTCGGATTGCGGAACGTGTTCACGCCGATGATCGGCAAGGTGCCGTCGTGCTTGAGCTGTTCGTAGTACAGCGATTCCTCCTGAATCTTGCCGCGCTGGTAGCCGGTTTCCATCGCGCCCAGCACCCCGCCGCGCTCGGCGATGCGCTCGAACTCCTGCAGCACGGCCTCCTCGACGAGATCGGTCAGTTCCTCGATCAGGAAACTGCCCTGATTCGGGTTCTCGCACTTGGCCACGCCCCATTCGCGATTGATGATCAGCTGGATCGCCAGCGCCCGGCGCACCGATTCGGCCGTCGGGGTGGTGATGGCTTCGTCATAGGCGTTGGTGTGCAGCGAATTGCAGTTGTCGTAGATCGCGATCAGGGCCTGCAGCGTGGTGCGGATGTCGTTGAAATCGATCTCCTGCGCGTGCAGTGACCGGCCCGATGTCTGGATGTGGTACTTGAGCTTCTGGCTGCGGTCGTTGGCGCCGTACTTGTCGCGCATCGTCACCGCCCAGATGCGGCGTGCCACGCGGCCCAGCACGCTGTACTCCGGGTCCATGCCGTTCGAGAAGAAGAACGACAGGTTGGGCGCGAAGTCGTCGATATGCATGCCGCGCGCCAGATAGGCCTCGACATACGTGAAGCCGTTGGCCAGCGTGAAGGCCAGTTGCGAAATCGGATTCGCGCCGGCTTCGGCGATGTGATACCCCGAGATCGACACGGAGTAGAAGTTGCGCACCTGATGGTGGACGAAGTACTCCTGGATGTCCCCCATCACCTTGAGCGAGAACTCGGTCGAGAAGATGCACGTGTTCTGGCCCTGGTCTTCCTTCAGGATGTCAGCCTGTACCGTGCCACGGACGTTCTGCAGCACCCACGCGCGGATCTTCGCTTCCTCGTCGGCCGTCGGATCGCGGCCGTTATCGGCACGAAAACGGTCGATCTGCTGGTCGATGGCCGTGTTCATGAACATCGCCAGGATCGTGGGCGCCGGGCCGTTGATCGTCATCGAGACCGACGTGGACGGGTTGGTCAGGTCGAAGCCATCGTAGAGAACCTTCATGTCCTCGAGCGTGGCGATCGACACGCCGGAGTTGCCCACCTTGCCGTAGATGTCCGGCCGCTCGTGCGGGTCTTCACCGTAGAGCGTGACCGAGTCGAACGCCGTGGACAGCCGCTTGGCGTCCATGCCTTCGGAAACGAGCTTGAAGCGGCGATTGGTGCGGAATGCATCGCCCTCGCCCGCGAACATGCGCGTGGGGTCCTCACCCTCGCGCTTGAACGCGAACACGCCGGCCGTGTATGGGAAGCTGCCGGGCACGTTCTCGCGCATCAGCCACTTCAGGATCTCGCCTTCGTCCTCGAAGCGCGGCAGCACCACCTTGCGGATCTTGGTGCCCGACAGCGTGGTGCTGATCAGGCCGGTGCGGATTTCCTTGTCGCGAATCTTCACGACGTATTCGTCGCCGCTGTAGGCCTGCTGCATCTGCGGCCACATCGCCAGCAGCTTGCGCTCCACGGCGCCAAGCGAGGCGTCGCGTTCGCTGGCCAGCGTCTCGAGCGCGGCACTTTCGTGCCCGGCGCCCTGCAGCATGTCATGCGCCGCGCGCAGTTGCTGGCGCTCACGCGCCAGTTTGCTCTGGGCGACCACGCGGCGATGGTAGGCCCGCACCGTATCGGCCAGTTCCGCCAGATACCGGCTGCGCGCGGGCGGCACGATCACATTCTGGCCGGTCGAAATCCGGCCTTCCAGATTCGGCAGTGTGCCCGGCTTCAGACTCATGCCACGCGCGCCCAGCGCCCCCACCAGTCCTTGGTAGAGCATGGTCACGCCATCGTCATTGAAGCGCGATGCCTGCGTGCCATAGACCGGCATGTCCTCGGCCCGGCTGTGCCATTGCTCGCGGTTGCGCTGCACCTGCTTGGCCACGTCGCGCCAGGCATCCTGCGCGCCCTTGCGGTCGAACTTGTTGATGGCCACGAAGTCGGCGAAGTCGAGCATGTCGATCTTCTCGAGCTGGCTGGCCGCGCCGAATTCCGGCGTCATCACGTAGAGCGACAGGTCGACGTGCGGCACGATGGCTGCGTCGCCCTGGCCGATGCCGGACGTCTCCACGATCACGAGATCGAAACGCGCCGCCTTGCACGCGGCGATGACGTCGGGCAGCGCCTGGGAGATCTCCGAGCCAGCCTCGCGGGTGGCCAGCGAACGCATGAAGATGTTCGGGTGGTTGATCGCATTCATGCGAATGCGGTCGCCCAGCAATGCGCCACCCGACTTGCGGCGCGACGGGTCGATCGAGATCACGGCGATCGAAAGCGCGTCGTCCTGGTCGAGCCGGAACCGTCGAATCAGTTCATCGGTCAGCGATGACTTGCCCGCGCCGCCCGTGCCAGTGATGCCCAGCACCGGCACGGCCGCGGCCTTCGCCTGGGCATGCAGTGCGCTGACCAGTTCCGGGTCCGCCTTTCCGTTCTCGAGCGCGGTAATCAGTTGCGCCAGCGCGCGGCGGTCGCCGGCGACCACGGTGTCGAGCGTAGTGGGTGCGTAGCGCGTCAGGTCGATATCGCAACGCTGCGCCATATCGGTGATCATGCCGGCCAGACCCATGCGCTGGCCGTCCTCGGGACTGTAGATGCGGGCCACGCCGTAGGCCTGGAGTTCGCGGATCTCGTCCGGCACGATCACGCCGCCGCCGCCGCCGAACACCTGGATGTGCTCGCCGCCGTGCTCGCGCAGCAGATCGATCATGTATTTGAAGTATTCGACGTGCCCGCCCTGATAGCTGGAGATGGCGATGCCCTGCACGTCTTCCTGCAGCGCGGCCGTGACGACCTCTTGCACGGAGCGGTTGTGGCCGAGGTGGATGACTTCACACCCCTGCGACTGAAGGATGCGCCGCATGATGTTGATCGAGGCGTCGTGGCCGTCGAACAGCGACGCCGCGGTGACAAAGCGCACCTTGTTGGCCGGTCCCCGGCCAGGCGCTGCCTGCGGCTTGGCGGCCGCGGTCCTGCTCACATCAGAAAGATCAGTCATTGTCTCCACCGCTCTGTTTTGTGGCTGGCTGCCGCACGCCGGTGGTTCTGACGACCACGTTGACGAGGGCCGGACGATTATATGACGTTTACGTTAACGTAAGGCAAGGCGCGCGCGTAAGCTCGGTCGCCATGGCGGCATCGTCGCACAGAGGAGGGACTGGGTGAAGCGGCCTGATGGCCACGAACGCCCGTCAGGCGGGCGTCCGGGTCTCGACAGTGAAGCCGTGGCGGCGAATCAGGGGCGAATCAGGCGCTGATCCGCGGGCAGTCGCCGAAGGCGGCAGTCTTGTGCTCGCCCCAGCGGCGGGCAAGCTGGCGGGTGATGAAGACTGCGCGCCGCAACGACCACGGGGCCGGGGATTCAGTCAGCAGGAACCGCGACCCGGGTACGTCGCCCGACAGCCAGACGCGCGCGCCTTCCGGCAACGTCATGACATCGCCGGGCCGCAGCCAGATATCGGCCAGATGCCCTTCCACAGTCAGCCACAGCCGGCCTTCCAGCGCGGTGACGCTGTGACCGTGCCGGGCACGCCACGTCACGGGTTGGTCGGGTTCTTCAAGCTCAAATGTCCTGAGTTCGCGCATGGGTGTCTCCTGATCTTGCCGGCGCGACGGTGAGGATTCCGGTGACGCCGCGCCACGCTTCCATTATTCACGGCGCGGACTACAATCCCATGCACAGTTCCGAACAGTTTTCATTGAACTGTTCAGTAGTTTTTGCTGACAGTTGCCGCTGCCGCCTCCTATGAGACTCATACTAGACCCCTCCACCGGCGTACCGCTGACCGAACAGATCGTGCTGGGCGTGAAGGCCTGGATCAGCTCGCGGGAAGCGCTGCCCGGGGCACGTCTGCCGTCGATCCGGCAAATGGCCGCCGAGCACGGCATCAGCCGTTTCCCGGTTATCGAGGCATACGACCGACTGGTCTCGCAGGGGTTGGTCGATTCGCGGCAAGGCTCGGGCTTCTACGTCGCGGATAGCACGCTGGCCGGGCGCAGCGGACGCGGCTGGTCCGACCCGAGTCTGGCGGAGGACCTGTCGCTCCATATCATCGACCAGTTCCACCACCCCAGTGGCACGCTGAAGCTGGCTGGCGGCTTCGTGCCCGAGGAATGGCGCGATGTGGAGGGCCTGACGCAGGCCATTCGTCACATCACGCGCCACGACATCGACAGCGTGATCCACTACGCCACGCCGCTGGGTCATCCGGAACTGCGCAAGCAGGTGCTGACGCGCGTGCGGCAGGTCGGCATCCAGGCCGAGTTGTCTCAGATCCTGATCACGACGGGCGCAAGCCAGGCGCTCGACCTCGTGGCGCGCCACCTGCTCAAGCCCGGCGATACCGTGTTCGTGGAAGACCCCGGCTACTACAACCTGTTTGGCTTGCTGCGCATGCAGGGCGTGCAGCTCGTGGGCGTGCCGCACACGCCGAACGGGCCTGACCCCGAGGCCTGCGAGCGCCTGCTGCGTGATCACAAGCCGAAGCTGTTCTTCACGAACAGTGTGCTGCAGAACCCAACCGGCTCCACGCTGGCGCCACCGGTGGCATTCCGGCTGCTCGAACTGGCACGCAAGCACAACTTCCGTTTCGTGGAAGACGACATCTTCTCGGACTTCCAGCTCAACTTCACCGACCGGCTGGCCACGCTCGACCAGCTCGAGCACGTGATCTACGTTGGCGGGTTCTCGAAGACAGTGTCGGCGGCGCTGCGCGTGGGCTACATCGTTGCAGACAAGGCGCTGGTCAAGGACCTGATCGACGTGAAGGTGCTGACGAGCGTGGCGGGCTCCCATTTCGCCGAAGCCGTCACCGCGACGATGCTGGAGCGCGGCAACTACCGCAAGTACGTGGAGCGGCTGCGCGTACGCACGCGCGAAGTCACGGCCGATGTGGTCAAGCTTCTGGGCCAGTACAACTGGGACGTGTTCTGCGAGCCGGCAGGCGGCAATTTCCTGTGGGCGCGTCCGCGCGGCATCGAGGACTCGCGCGAACTCGTCACGCTGGCCGAAAACCACGGCGTGGCGCTGGCGCCGGGACACTTCTTTCGCCCCGGCGGCGAGACCACGGCGTGGGTGCGCATCAACTCGGCCTACGCGGGCGATCCCCGCGCACGCGCGTTCCTCGAAGACGCCGGCAGCCGCTGATCAGCCCTCGGCGTCGCCGCCGTGGTTGTGCAGCACCGCGTTGCGGCGCGAGTAAGCGAAGTAGATGATCAAGCCCAACCCGATCCAGCACAGGAATGCGATCCAGGTCAGCGCCTGCAGATGGGCCATCAGGAACAGGCAGAAGCCAACGGCCAGCAGCGGCACCACGGGCACGCCCGGGCAGCGGAAGCCGCGCCGCAAATCTGGGCGCGTGCGGCGCAACACAAGGATCGCGATCGAGATCAGCGTGAACGCGGCCAGCGTGCCGATGTTGATCAGTTCGGCCAGTACGTTCAGCGGCACGAAAGCGGCGATCGCCGCGAACACAATGCCGACGGTCCATGTGGCCGTGTACGGCGTGGCATGAACCGGGTGCACCGTCGATAACGCTTCCGGCAGCAGCCCGTCGCGCGACATGGCGAAGATGATCCGCGTCTGCCCGTAGGTCATCACCAGAATCACGGTGGTCATGCCGAGGATGGCGCCCAGATCAACAAACCCGGCCACCCAGTTCTGCCCCGCGTATTGCAGCGCCAGCGACACCGGATGGTCGACGCCCTCGAACTTCATGTACGGCACGATGCCGGTCATGATGGCCGCCACGGTCACGTAAAGGATGGTGCATACCGCCAGCGAACCGATGATGCCGATCGGCAGGTCACGGCGCGGGTTACGCACTTCCTCGGCGGCCGACGTCACCGCATCGAACCCGATAAACGCGAAGAAGACGAGCGCGGCGGCGTTGAAGACGCCGGTCATGCCGAACGGCGCGAACGGCTGCCAGTTGGCGGGCCTCACGTGCCAGACGCCGACGGCGATGAACAGCAGCACGACGCTGATCTTGATTGCCACCATCACGTTGTTGAGTCGTGCCGATTCCTTGACGCCGTACGAAACGATCCACGTGATCGCCAGCATGATCAGGCAGGCGGGCAGGTTGAACAGCGTGTGTTCACCGGGCACCGCACCCGGCGCGGCAGTCAGCGCGGTCGGCAGATGGATGCCGAACCCGGCGATCAGTGACTGGAAGTAGCCGGACCACCCCACTGACACTGCCGACGTGGCCAGCCCGTACTCGAGCAGCAGGTCCCAGCCGATCATCCACGCCACGATCTCGCCGAGCGTGGCGTAGCTATAGGTGTAGATCGAACCGGATACGGGGATCGCGGACGCGAACTCCGCATAGCACAGCGCCGCGAATCCGCAGGCCATGGCCGCGATCACGAACGACACCGTCAGCGCGGGGCCCGCGGTCAGCGCCCCGGTGCCAGTCAGCACGAAAATCCCCGTGCCGATGATGGCCCCGATACCCATCAGCACCAGATCCACCGCCCCCAGCACCTTTCGCAATCCGTCGTGCTCGCTGACTTCCAGCATGGCGTCGATGTTTTTGGTGCGAAAGAGACTCATGGCGTGGCTCCGGCAAAAAGTCCGTGTAAGGACTATAGGTTGTGCGGAATCCGCCAGCGGTCTGGGCTGCGCATCTTTTGAACGGCAGCGGCACCGGCGGAAGGGCGGCATGATACTCGCAAAAGAAACTCGCAAAAGAAAAGGGCGCCCCCGAAGGGACGCCCGATCCAGCCGACAATCGCCGTGCGCTGACGCCGTTACTTCGCCACCGGCATCGTGAACTCCGCACCCTTGGCGATGCTGTCCGGCCAGCGTTGCATCACGCTCTTGTAGCGTGTGTAGAAGCGCACACCTTCCTCGCCGTAGGCGTGGTGATCGCCGAACAGCGAGCGCTTCCAGCCACCGAACGAATGCCACGCCATCGGCACCGGAATGGGCACGTTGATGCCGACCATGCCCACCTGGATCTGACGCGCGAAAGCGCGTGCGATGCCGCCGTCGCTGGTGTAGCACGACACGCCATTGCCAAACTCGTGGCGATTGATCAGATCCACCGCCTCGGCAAAGTCGTGCACGCGCACCACTGACAGCACCGGACCGAAGATCTCTTCCTTGTAGATCGTCATGTCCGGCTTGACGTTGTCGAACAGCGTGCCACCGACGAAGAAGCCGTTCTCGTGACCGTCCACCTTGTGGCCGCGGCCATCGGTCACCAGCTTCGCGCCTTCGGCCACGCCCTTGGCGATATAGCCCTCGACCTTCGCCTTGTGCGCGGCGGTCACCAGCGGACCCATTTCGGCGTCATCCTCCATGCCGTTGCGGATCTTCAGCGTGGCCGCGCGCTCGGCCAGACGCGGCACCAGACGGTCGGCCACGTCGCCAACGGCCACGGCCACCGAGATCGCCATGCAGCGCTCACCGGCTGAGCCGTACGCCGCGCCAACCAGCGCGTCCACGGCCTGATCGAGATCGGCGTCGGGCATCACCACCAGGTGGTTCTTCGCGCCGCCCAGCGCCTGCACGCGCTTGCCGTGCTTCGTGCCTTCCGTGTAGATGTACTCGGCGATCGGCGTGGAGCCGACGAACGACAGCGCCTGCACGTCCGGGTGCGCCAGCAGCGCGTCGACGGCGACCTTGTCACCCTGCACCACGTTGAACACGCCATCGGGCAGACCGGCCTGCTTGAGCAGGTCGGCGATCAGCAGGCTCGGCGACGGATCGCGCTCGGACGGCTTCAGCACAAACGTGTTGCCGCATGCCAGGGCCACCGGGAACATCCACATCGGCACCATGACCGGGAAGTTGAACGGCGTGATGCCGGCCACCACGCCCAGCGGCTGGCGCAGGTTCCAGTTGTCGATGCCACCGCCGATGTTGTCGGTGAAGTCGGTCTTGAGCAGGTTGGGGATGCCGCAGGCGAATTCCACCACCTCGATACCGCGCGTCACCTCACCCTTGGCATCGGAAAACACCTTGCCGTGCTCACGCGTGATCAGCGCGGCCAGGTCGTCGTGATGGCGGTCGAGTAGTTCCTTGAACTTGAACAGGATGCGGGCGCGGCGCAGCGGCGGCATCTCCGCCCATGCCGGGGCCGCGGCCTTGGCGGCGGCGACTGCTGCCGCCACGTCATCGGCTGAGCCCATGGCCACGCGCGCGGCCACTTCGCCCGTGGCAGGGTTGAACACATCGGCAAAGCGGTCCGTGCCCGCACGGCGCACGGTCCCGCCAACGTAGTGATGGATTTCGGCGATCTGCCGGTTTTCTGCAATGTTCACTGCGGTCTTCCTCGTTGTCTCTGGCGCTCTGGGGCGGGTCTTACTTGATGCTATGCAAGGCCTGGCGCACGGTGTCGAACATCTGGTCGATCTCGGCCTCCGAAATAATCAGCGGCGGCGAGAACGCCAGGATATCGCCCGTGTAGCGTACCAGCAGACCCAGCTCCAGGCATTTCAGGAATGCCTCGTAGGCGCGTGCGCCCGGCGCGCCGGGTCGCGATTCCAGTTCCACGCCCGCCACCAGGCCAAGGTTGCGGATGTCCTTCACATACGGCGCACCACGCAAGCCGTGGACGGCCGACTCGAACTTCGGCGACATCTCGGCCGCGCGTTCGAACAGCTTGTCGCGCTTGTAGAGGTCGAGCGTGGCGATACAGGCCGCCATCGCCAGCGGATGGCCCGAGTACGTGTAACCATGCGGCAGCTCGATGCCGCCTTGCGGCGTGGCGTTGATCACCGCGTCATGCACTTCGCGGCGCACGGCCACGGCGCCCATCGGCACGGCGGCGTTGTTGATGGCCTTGGCCATGGTGATCAGGTCCGGCGTCACCTTCAGACGCTCGGCGCCGGTCGCGGCGCCAAGGCGGCCGAATGCGGTGATCACTTCGTCGAAGATCAGCAGGATGCCGTGCTTGCTGGTGATCTCGCGCAGTTTTTCCAGATAGCCGACCGGCGGAATCAGCACGCCGGCCGAACCGGCCATCGGCTCCACGATCACAGCGGCGATGTTCGAGGCATCGTGCAGCGCGACCAGCCGCTCGAGTTCTTCGGCCAGATGGGCACCCCATTGCGGCTGGCCCTTCGAGTACGCGGCCTCGGCGATGTTCAGCGTGGCAGGCAGGTGATCGGTGCCGGGCATCACATTGGCCGACCACATCTTGCGGTTCGGCCCGATACCGCCAACGCCCATGCCGCCGAAGCCCACGCCGTGGTAGCCGCGCTCGCGGCCGATAACGCGCGTGCGCTGGCCTTCGCCACGGGCACGGTGATAGGCCAGCGCGATCTTCAGCGCGGTATCGACCGATTCGGAACCGGAGTTCGTGAAGAAGATGCGGTCCAGCCCCTGCGGCATCAGCGACGCCACCTTGGTCGCCGCTTCGAATTCAAGCGGGTGGCCCATCTGGAACGGCGGCGCGTAGTCCAGCGTGGCGGCCTGTTGCGCGATCGCCTCGACGATTTCCTTGCGGGCGTGGCCCGCGGCCACGCACCAGAGGCCGGCGCAACCGTCCAGGATCTGGCGACCGTCATGGGTCGTGTAGTACATGCCGCTGGCCGATACCAGCAGGCGCGGCGCGGACTTGTACTGGCGATTGGCCGTAAAGGGCATCCACAGGGATTCGAGATCGGGGATCACGGTCTTGGCGGCGTCCATACATTCTCCTGATGGCGGTGTGAGGCGTTGTGGGGCGGTGTGGGGCGAAGCCGGGCTCATTTCGGGAGTTCGGCCACGGTTTCGGGCAACTCTACCGGCGGGGTCTGGCATCAAGAATATACGGTCGCGAGATCGACGCCTTACCGTACAGTTTAGGAAGCTCAAACCGTACAGGTACACCACATCACACGACGCGAGCGGAAGGCCCCGTGTTGGCACTGGAATAAGGGTTCACGCTGCAACGCATCAATCCGCCGTACCCGCTACACTGTACAGGTTTCGTTCTCTTGCGGGCGTCGAATGCTCAACCTGAACCTTGTTCGCAGCCGCCGGGGCGGCGAGACGCTGACCGAACAGATCGTCGCCGGCATCGCCGCGCTCGTGGACAGCCGGGCCCTGCGGGCCGGCGCGTTGCTACCGTCGGTGCGTCGCTTCGCCCAGCAGCACGATGTCAGCACCTTCACCGTCGCCGAGGCCTATGGCCGGCTGACAGCGCTCGGGTATCTCGCGGCCCGCCCCGGCTCCGGCTACACGGTGGCACACCGGCACGCCCCAGCCGGCCATGCGCGCGCGCCACACTGGGAGGCCCCGGGACTCAACGCGGCCTGGCTGCTTTCCGATGTATTCGCCGACCACTCCGTGCCGATCAAGGCGGGGGCTGGCTGGCTGCCCGGCGACTGGCTCAACGAGGAAGGCTTGCATCAGGCCATGCGCAGCGCGGCGCGCGTGCCGGCCGCGCAGGTGTCTGGATACGGCCATCCCTATGGCTTCGGCGCGCTGCGCGAGCATATCGCCGCGCACCTGAGCCAGTACGGCATTCCGGCGCGATCGCAACAGGTGGTGCTGACCCAGGGCGCCACGCAGGCGCTGGATCTGGTCGTGCGCACACTGCTGCGCCCCGGCGACACGGTACTGGTGGAGTCGCCGTGCTACTGCAATCTGCTGCAGATCCTTCGGCTGGCGGGCCTGCGCGCGATCGGCGTGCCGCGCACGGCTGCGGGCCTCGACACGGACGCGCTCGAAGACGCCATTCGCCAGCACTCGCCGCGTGCGCTGTTCATCAACACGGTGCTGCAGAACCCCACCGGCGCGAGCCTGACCAGCATGAACGCGTTCCGCGTGTTGCAGATCGCGGAGCAGCACCGGCTACTGGTGGTGGAAGACGACATCTATCGCGAACTGGCGCCGGCCGGGTCGCCGATGCTCGCGGCAATGGACGGGCTCTCGCAGGTGGTCTATGTGAACGGTTTCTCGAAGACGATCGCGCCGTCGCTGCGCGTCGGCTATCTGGCCGCAAGCCCGGATCTGGCCAAGGCCTTCGCACGCACGAAGATGGCCGTGGGACTGACGTCCTCGGAAGTGACCGAGCGGCTCGTGTATTCGGTCCTGACCAGCGGGCACTATGGCCGGCACGTGGCGGCGCTCGCCGAGCGGCTACGCGCCCAGCAGGATCTGGTGACCGAGAAGATGGACGCGCACGGCCTGGAGGTCCTGCTGCGCCCCGAAGGCGGGATGTTCGCGTGGGCACGCATGCGAGATGCCGACGGGCCCGCGCCGTCGGGCAACAGGCTGGCCACGCTTGCGCTGGAGCACGGTATCTGGCTGGCGCCCGGCGCCTACTTCGAGCCCGGCGAAGCCGATTCGCCCTGGATTCGCTTCAATGTGGCGACCAGCGACGCACCGCAGTTGTGGGACTTCTTCGATGCGGTACGCACCGATCAGGGCGCGTTGGCGCGCGCCGCCTGATCAGCCGGCCGTCCGAATCAGAAGCGATAGCGCACGTACCCGGTGTACAGATTGGTGCCCGGGTTCGGTTCCTTGATGCCGGCGTTCGAGATGTGCTGGAAGCGCATGCCCACTTCGGTCGCGGCATTCTTGCCGAACCCCACACCCAGGCCGACCATGTCGCCAAACTGGAAGGCTGTGCTGAAATTGTGCTGGTCTGACGTCGACGTGTGCGTCAGCAGGCGCAAGCCCACGCCGGCTTCCAGGAACGGCACGAAGTAGCCGCCGCGCTTTTCCACACGCAGGATCGGCGTCAGGCCGAACTCCATCAGGTTCTGGCGATTGGTGCCGCTGCGCGCGTCCCAGTAGCCCATGTTGGCTTCCGCCTGCAGCCTGAACAGCCATCCATCGGGATTGCCGTACTGGATTGGCGTGTTGAAGTTGACCGCGATTTCGTACTTGTTGATGCCATGGTCGGTATCGCGCGCGAACGCGGCCTGCACGGCCGGGTGCGCCCAACCGACCAGTTCCTCGGCGCTGGCCGCCGAACTGGCGCCCGCCACCAGTGCGGCGACAGCCAGAAGGCGTACGGAGGGTAGCTTGCGGAACAGGGAAACTGGGGGCATGTGATGTTCTTGTTGTTCTGTCTTCTTGTTCATGGACATGGAAGAGAGATTGGCTCGGCAACGGACATCGAAGGAAACTGCATAGGCAGCCATGCCGGCTGAAGCACTCTACCGCTCAGATGGCGGTCAAGCCCAGAGTCGCTCCACCAACCAGCTCGCGGCGACACAGATTCCGAGCCAGACGGCAAGACAGCTTGCAATAAATCGGTACGTCATTGTGAAAACTAACAGCAGTAAAGGGGTCTTGGAATGAATTTTTGCTGCGCATTATACATCCATCCATGAATGTATGTTTGCGCAGGTTGTCGCGCATGTTGACACGACAACATCCGACTCATCAAAGAACCATCTGGCCGCCATCATGCCAGCGTAGGACATATGCTGCACAACGGCGGTTAAACATGAAGATCAAAAAAATTGGAGATAGTGCGAGGCGGGATATGGTGGGCCTACGCGAGCGCGATCGGCGCGAATCACACGCCGATGCCAACAATCCCTCTCCCGGCTGACTGCGGGAGAGGGATAAACATCGTGGAATCAACAGGTTGCCTTGCTCAGGCGCGCAGGAACGGGAGCACTTCCGCCAGCAGTTGCTCCGGGACTTCCTCGGCGATGTAGTGCCCGCATAGCAGTGCATGACCGGTCACACGGCGCGCGACCTTGCGCCATTCTTCAAGTGGCTGAAAACACTTTCCGACAGCCCCGTCGGCTCCCCACAACGCCAGCATCTCGCATTCGATCATGCGGCCAGCCGCGATATCGGCGCGGTCGTGATCGAGATCGATGCCCGCGCTGGCGCGATAGTCCTCGCACAGTCCATGCGCCGCGCCCGGCTGGCGCAGCCCGCGCAGGTATTCGGCCAGCGCCTCGTCGGTGAACGGCGCCAGGCCGGCGCTGCGGCTACCCATGGTCTGGCGCAGGTAAAGCTCGGGGTCGGCCTCGATCAGGGTCTCCGGGAACGGCGCGGGACGGATCAGGAAAAACCAGTGATAGTAGGCCCGGGCAAACGCCTCGTTGGTCTGCGCGTACATCGCCAGCGTCGGGGCGATATCGAGCGTCACGAGCTTCTCCACAGCCTGCTGATGATCGACGGCCAGCCGGTGCGCCACGCGCGCGCCGCGGTCGTGAGCAAGCACGCGGAAACGCTCGAAGCCGAGTGCCCGCATCACCGCCATCTGATCGGCCGCCATCGTCCGCTTGCTGTAGTTGCTGTGGTCGGGCAGACCCGCCGGCTTGTCGCTATCGCCGTAGCCACGCAGGTCGGTGGCCACCACCGTGAAATGCCGGGCCAGTTCACCGGCCACCTTGTGCCAGATCACATGCGTCTGCGGATGGCCGTGCAACAGCAGCAGCGGCGGACCGTCTCCGCCGACCACCGCGTGGATCGCCACGCCGTTGTGATCGATGCGGTGGGTCGTGAATCCTTCGAACATCGTGTCTCCTCCATCAGCCAGCCATACGGCCGAGCCGTGCCATGGTAGTCGCGGCCACGTCGCGTAGCCAGGGGTTGTCCGCGTGGTGCCGGCTTGCGAATGCCGCAATCGCATCGGCGTGCGTCAACGACATGCCGATGACATCGAGGCCGAGCCGGAACATGTCGAGGTGGCGCGGAGAGAGCGAGAACGCCTTGGTGAATTCGCCGGCACGGACCGTCATGGTCGACAGGTCGATACGGATCGACGCCGGCGCCACGGGGTCACTCACGGCCGCCATGATCTGGTCGACATCCGCCTGCGGCAGCGCCACCAGCAACAACCGGTTGTTCATCGCGTTCGAGTAGAAGATCTCGCCGAAGCTCGGCGCGATGACCGCGCGGATGCCATATTGCTGCAGCCCCCAGACCGCATGCTCGCGGCTCGAACCGCAGCCGAAGTTCGGCCCGGCGACCAGCACGCGCGTGTCGCGCCACGCCGGCTGGTTCAGTACAAAGTCCGCGCGCGGGGCGCCGTTCGCGTCGAAACGCATGTCGTGAAGCAGTCCGCGGTCGAGCCCCGCCTTGTCGATGCCACGCAGGAATTGCTTCGGCATGATCTGGTCGGTATCCAGGTTCGGCAGCGGCAGCGGCGCGCCGACACCTTCGATCGTCGTGATGTCATTCATGTTGGATCTCCAGTTCCCGCACGTCGGTGATGCAGCCAGTAACGGCTGCGGCAGCTGCCATGGCCGGGCTCATCAGGTGCGTGCGTCCGGCACGGCCCTGGCGGCCCTCGAAGTTTCGGTTGGTGGTCGACGCGCAGCGCTCGCCCGGCGCCAGCACGTCGTCGTTCATCGCAAGGCACATCGAACAGCCGGGCTTGCGCCATTCGAATCCAGCATCGATCAGCAAGGCCGCGATGCCCTCGGCTTCAGCCTGATCGCGCACGGCGCCGGAGCCCGGCACCACCATTGCACGCACGCCCGGCGCCACCCTGCGGCCGCGTACCACGGCGGCCACCTGGCGCAAGTCCTCGATGCGGCCGTTCGTGCAGGAGCCGATAAACACCCGCTGCACGGGCAGCCCCTGCAGCGACACTCCGGGCGTCACGCCGATGTATTCAAGCGCGCGCTCGGCGGAGACGCGGGCGATGCTGTCTCCGGCGTCGGCCGGCTGCGGCACCGGGGCGCTCACGGGAATCGCCTGATCCGGGCTCGTGCCCCAGGTGACAAACGGCTCGACCGCAGCGGCATCGAATGCCAGTTCGAGATCGAAGCCGGCATCGGCATCCGACCGCAGCCCGGCCCATGCCCGGCGCGCGGTTTCGGCCATGTCGGCGTCGATGTCTGGCGCCCGGCGCAGGACATAGTCGATCGACGTGGCATCGGGCGCGATCAGTGCCCCGCGCGCGCCCGCCTCCACGGTCATGTTGCACAGGGTCATGCGCGCTTCCATCGACAACGCGCAGATCGTGCTGCCGGTGAACTCCACCACGTAGCCACGCGCGCCCTGCGCGCTGATGCGCGCGATGATGTGGAGGATCAGGTCTTTCGATGTCGTGCCCGATGGCAGCAGACCATCGACGTGGATACGCATATCGCGCGCCAGCCGGTAGACCAGCGTCTGCGTGGCCAGCACGTGCTCCACCTCGGAGGTGCCGATGCCGAAGCCCAGCGCGCCGAATGCACCGTAGGTGGTGGTATGGCTGTCGCCGCAAAGCACGACCATGCCGGGCCGGATCATGCCGTGCTCGGGCGCGATCACATGCTCGATGCCCTGCAGGGGATCGTTGGTATCGAACAGCGGAATACCGTGCAGGTCGCAATTACGTTTCAGGTTGCGGGCCTGCAGCGCCGAGGCGGGATCCTGGATCACGCGCGGGGATTCCGCGTGAGTCGGGATGATGTGATCGACCACGGCCAGGTTCTGGCCCGGCGCCGCCAGCTTGCGGCCCTGCTCGGCGAGCCCGGCGAACGCCTGCGGACTCGTGTACTCGTTCATGATGTGGAGATCCGCGTACAGCAGCACGTTGTCCGCATCGAGCGTGACGACCGTGTGCGAGTCCACGAGCTTCTGATATAGCGTGCGACCGGTCATGGCATTGGCTGGGTGAATGCAATTCGAATGAATGCACGCAGTCTAATCGCGGAATCCATCGCTATAATTTCGCCAAATTACTTACATTCGTTCCTTTAGTTCACGAATGCATCACCAATAACCGGCCGCCATGGATGCCTTCTCCGATCTCGCGTTCTTCGTGTTGCTGGTCAAGCGCGGCAGTCTTGCCGGCGCGGCGCAGCAGCTTGGCGTCACGCCGTCGGCGGCCAGCAAGCGGCTGGCGGCGCTTGAGGCACGCCTTGGGGTGCGGCTGCTGAATCGCACCACGCGGCGACTGTCGGTCACGCCGGAGGGCGAGGCATATCTGGCCCACGGTGGAAGAATCCTGGCCGAGCTCGACGAGCTGGAGCAGGGCTTGCGGGGCAGCCGCGTGGCGCCGCGCGGCCTGCTGCGGGTCAATGGCACGCTCGGGTTCGGACGCCGCCATCTGGCGCCCGCCATCAGTGATTTTCTCGTGGCCTGTCCCGATATCGAAGTGCAGCTTCAGTTGACCGACCGCGCACTGAATCTGGCCGAGGAAGGCTACGACGTCGGCATCCTGGTGGGCGACCTGCCCGACGCCCGCCTCAACGCCCGACGGCTCGCGCTCAATAGCCGGCTCCTGTGCGCATCCCCCGCCTACCTCGCCCGCCACGGCGAGCCCGCGTCGCCACGCGCGCTGACGCAGCATCGCTGCATCGTGATCCGCGAGAGCGAGGCCGCATACGGCACCTGGCACCTCCAGCACCAGCAATCCGCCGCGCGGCAGGAGACGGTCAAGGTGCGCGGCATGGCGGCGACCAACGATGGCGAGGTGGCCGTCAACTGGGCGCTGCAGGGCCACGGCATCGTGCTGAGGTCCGAATGGGAGGTCGCGCCGCTGCTGCGCTCGGGACGGCTGCGGCAAGTGTTGCCGGAATGGTCCGCACCGGCCGCCGACATCCATGCCGTGTATCTGTCTCGTGACAAGCTCTCGGCACGCGTACGCGCATTCGTCGACTTCCTCGCGGAGCGCTTCGGCCACTACGACCCGGCTGCGCCATATCACGGCTGGTAACTCATCGCTGGTAGCCGACTGCAGCCGGGCAGCCATGTCGACGGCAGGGGTGAAGACCCTGTCGATCACCCATGCTGCTACCCTTCGCGCATACTTCAAATCCTGATCCAACCCATCCGGACTGCACCGCCATGCACACACAGAATCTCTCCGCGTGGACCCACTCCCACGTGTTCGACGCAGGCAACCAGGCGGCCGAACGCGGCACCCGGCTGGTCATGTGGATCACGCTGGCGATGATGATCGTCGAAATCGCCGCGGGTCTCGTCTTCAACTCGATGGCACTGCTGGCCGATGGCTGGCATATGAGTTCACACGCGCTGGCCATCGGCCTGTCCGCGTTCGCCTATGCGGCGGCCCGCCGGCTGTCGCAGGACGGCCGATTCTCTTTCGGGACCTGGAAGATCGAAGTTCTTGCCGCATTCGCCAGCGCCATCTTCCTGCTTGGCGTCGCTGGCCTGATGGTGTTTGGCTCGGTCGAGCGGCTGTTCACCCCCCAGCCGATTCACTATCAGGAGGCGATGGCAATCACCGTGATCGGCCTGATCGTCAACCTGGCCTGTGCGTTGATCCTCGGCGGCGCGCACCACGGCCATGATCACGGGCACGGGCACGACCATCAGGCGCACGGGCATGACCACCACGATCATGGCCATGGACATGACAATCACGGCCACCGCCATCACGACATCAACCTGCGTTCGGCCTATCTACACGTGGTGGCCGATGCCGCCACCTCGGTATTGGCGATCGTTGCATTGGCGGGTGGCTGGTGGCTGGGATGGAGCTGGCTCGACCCGGTGATGGGTCTGGTCGGCGCGGTATTGGTAGGCCGCTGGGCCGTCGGCCTGATGCGCCAGAGCGGGACGGTGCTGCTCGATCGCGAGATGGATCACCCGGTGGTCGAGGAAGTGCGCGAAGTGCTGGCGCAGTTCTCGCACGGTGAGGACGGCACGCGCGTGGCCGACCTGCACGTCTGGCGCGTGGGCCGTGAGAAATTCGCGTGCATCGCCAGCCTGGTCACCCACGACGCCAGCCTGACGCCGCAGCGCGTGCGGCACGCGCTATCGGTACACGATGAACTCGTGCACGTGAGCGTCGAAATCAATCAATGCGACGGTGGCCGAGATGGCCACGACGGCCACGCGGCGCATCGCGGCCATCGTCACTAGGCGGCAAACCCGCTCATGTCACTCAGGGCAGCAGCAGGATCGCGCCGGTAGTCGCCCGGCCTTCGGCGGCCTCGTGCGCGCGCGCCACATCCTCCAGCGGAAAGCGCGCGCCAATCTGGACCTTCACGTGACCGGCGGCGATGGCATCGAACAGGTCCTTCGCATTGGCGCGGAAACGTGTCGCATCGGCGTTGTGCGGGAACACCGAGGGCCGCGTCAGGTACAGGCAGCCCTTCTTGTTGAGCAACTCGGGCTCGATGGCAGGTGCCGGGCCGGACGCGCCGCCGTAGAGCACCACCATGCCGAAGGTCTGCGCGCAATCGAGCGAGCCGAGGAAGGTGTCCTTGCCCACGGCGTCATAGACTACGTTCACGCCGCGCCCATCGGTGGCATCACGCACCTGCTTGACCCAATCGCCATGGCTGTAGTCGATAGCGACGTCGCATCCCACGGCGCGGGCAATCTCGCATTTCGCCGCTGACCCGGCCGTGCCGATCACGCGCGCGCCCAGCGCCTTCGCCCAGCCGCTCAGGATCTGCCCGACGCCCCCTGCCGCCGCGTGCACAAGTACGGTGTCGCCCGGTTTCACCGCATAGGTGTGGCGGACCAGGTACTGCGCGGTCATGCCCTTGAAGATCACGGCCGCGGCCTGCTCGTCGCTGATCGCATCGGGCAGCTTCACAAGCTTGTCCACGGGGATATTGCGCCCTTCGGCGTAGGCGCCGAGTCCGGCGTTCATGTAGGCCACGCGATCACCGACCGCGACATCGGTCACACCAGCACCAATCGCCTCGACCACGCCGGCGGCCTCATGGCCCAGACCCGTGCCGACCGGCAGCGGATAGGTGCCGCGCCGCTGGTAGACGTCGATGAAATTGAAACCGATCGCGGTATGTCGCACCCGCGCCTCGCCTGCCGCTGGTGGCGGCAATTCGACGGACTCGAGCCGCATCACTTGCGGCAAACCAAATTCGTGAAGACGGACGGCGCGGACGGTGGTTCGCATGGGGGCTCCTCGATGCTCGTGCGAATTGCGGAGACCCGATTATTGACGCTTTTGCGGAATCCTGCCGACGCTCAAGTCTCTCAGGCCAGCTCGCAGCACATGCAAAGCGCGCTGGTATTGCGCATCCGCTGGAACTCCTTGCTTTCGAGAATTTCCGGCGGCAGCTTCGATGCGTGAATCAGCGTGAAGCCATAACGCGCGAAGTAGCTCGGACAAGTCGACGTCAGCAGCACGGCGCGGCGGCTGCCGTTGGCACGGGCGCGCATCATCACGGCGTTGACGAGATGGCTCGCAATCCCCTGGTCGCGCCATTCTCGCAGTACCGCCACCGATCGCACGATGGCGGAGTCGCCGAACAGTTCGGCACACGCGCAACCGACGATCTGCGATTCGAGTACCGCCACATGGAACTCGCCGACGAGTCGCGCCAGGTCGTCCACGGGAAGACCGCATCGCTCGAGCACCGCTCCGATTGCGGCGGCATCCGCCGGCTGCGCCGCGCGGATTCGCAAGTCCCTAATCATCTGGAGCCTCTGTATGTCTCATCACGTTGGACGGATACGCCATGGAAGCCCTGCATGGTCAGATAATGCTGCCGGCGGCTGGTACGAGAGCCGGACTTGTCGTACGACGAACGTGCGCCCTTGGCGAGCGGCGAGATGCTGACGTTTGGTGCACGCCCGGTTCGACAGTATCGCAATCGGGGCGGACTTACCAGAGGGAGATGGCCCGATGCGACGCACGCCACGCCTGACCACGCATGACGGTGCAAACCACCCGCCATGCTGCATGAAACGCGCCAGCTTTTACTCACGAACCGGAAGACACCGCAATGACGAAAATGCGTCCGGAGAATGAAAAGGGATTTCGGGGAGATTGGGGAATTGGAGGCGGGGATACGGAATCGAACCGTCGTAAACGGCTTTGCAGGCCGTCGCATAACCACTCTGCCACCCCGCCGTGGGATGCCGGTCCGCGTGTGGGACCGCTCCGAGGTGCGGGGCGCAGTGTATCCGATGTTGGAAAAACCTGCTGGCGACGGGCTTATTCGACGCCGCCCATCGCACTTTGCTGGTAGTTCTGCAGACCGATCTTGCCGATCAGCTCGAGCTGCGTCTGCAGCCAGTCGATGTGATCCTCGGTATCGGAGAGGATCTCGCTCAGGATCTCGCGCGAGACATAGTCGCCCACCGACTCGCAGTACTTGATCGCATCCTTGCTGGTGACCTGAGACCCGAGTTCGAGCTTGAGGTCACAGGCAAGCATCTCTTCGGTGTTCTCGCCCAGCAGCAGCTTGTCCAGGTCCTGCAGATTGGGCAGACCGTCGAGCATCAGGATGCGTTCGATCAGCTTGTCCGCATGTTTCATCTCCTCGATCGACTCCTCGTACTCGTGCTTGCCGAGTTCCTTGAGCCCCCAGTGACGATACATGCGCGCGTGCAGGAAATACTGATTGATGGCGGTCAGTTCGTGCTTGAGCTGGCCATTCAGTAACTGGATGACCTTTTTGTCTGCCTTCATGACAAATCCTCCGAAAGGTTTTTCGGCGTGATTTTCATGGTAATTCCCGACAGCGGAAGATCAAGCTCCAGTGCGATTTTCCGCGAAAATCAAGGCAGTATCGACGATTATGCGACTGATTTTGATTTCGATTCCGATGCACAAAAGAAAAGGCGCTTCGTCATACGAAGCGCCTTCGATGTCAGCCATCGGCCGCTTGCCTCAACCCAGTCGATCAGTCCAGCAGGTGCCCCATGCGCGACCGCTTGGTGGCCAGATACTTCTCGTTCTCGGCGTTCGCCGGCACCACATGGCGGACCTGCTCGGTCACCTTGATGCCTGCATCCTCGAGCGCCTTGATCTTGATCGGGTTGTTGCTCATCAGACGGACCGAACTCACCCCCCACTGACGCAGAAAATCGGCCGCGAACGCATAGGTGCGCGAATCGATCGCCTGGCCCAGCGCCAGATTGGCATCAACCGTATCCAGTCCGCCATCCTGCAACGCATACGCGCGGATCTTGTTCGACAGGCCAATGCCGCGTCCCTCGTGACCACGCAGGTACAGCAGGATGCCGCGGCCCTCTTCGGCGATCCGCTTCATCGCGAGGTCGAGTTGCTCGCCGCAGTCGCAGCGGCAGGAACCGAAGACGTCACCGGTCAGGCATTCCGAATGCAAGCGCACGAGCAGGTTTTCGCCCGAAATTTCGCCCATCGACAGCGCGAGATGTTCAGTACCGGTATCAACGCCCTGGAAGGCGTGTGCGGTAAATTCTCCGTAGCGGGTCGGCAGCCGGGCAGAGCCGATCAGCTCACTTTCTAGATCTTTCATAGGGTATGCAAAATGCTTGATGCGCCGTGGGGCCCGAGCGGCATGATACCGGGCCGGGGCAGGCGCGCCGGGCGGCGCCGGGCAGGCGGCGCGGACGTGGCACGCCGGCAAGGATACCGCGAAACGCAATTTCCTACCCTGCGCGGGGTTACCGGGCGGTAGATGGAACGCATCCTTCACGGCCGGCGCCGCGGTATGGGATCGTCCTCAGGCATTAAGAGGCGCTATCAAGATGAAGCGAAGCGGTTCTGGCTAGGCGCAAGGCCGCCGACAGTACAAGTAGTACGGCAAGGCCGCGCAACGACGCCAGATCATTTTGATGGCGCCTCTTGGACCTGCGGCCTTGGAGTCACCTGCCGGCCATCACATGCGGCACTTCCCGCGCGCGCATCGACGCACCTCTTGCTGCCTACCAGCAGGTGGCGGACGTGGCCCCGTTCGACGTCCCGGTGTTGGACTGCACACCCAGATTGTTGATGACATACGAGCCGCAGTCATCCCCAGCCTGCGCGCCGACCGGCGCGGCCGTGGCCGTGTACGTCGTACCCGAGTTGGCTGTGGCAACGGTGAGCTGATAGAACGTTTGTCCGCTCGATTGAATCTGCACCGGATACGCGGCGCCCGCGTAGCCCAGATCGCCCGGGGCGCCACCGTACAGGTTCTGCGTACTAAAGACCTTCTCCTGCCTTGCCGCAGCATCGAGCAACGCCGTCTTGGCATCGGTTCGACGTGACTTGCGCACATGCTGCATGTACGAAGGGAATGCGATAGCCGCCAGGATCGCGACGATTATCGCGACGATCATGAGTTCGACGAGCGAAAAGCCCGCGGAATGTTTTAGTCGACGGTTCATGATTAGCGCAACTTGATCCAGTTGATGCGTGATCCCGTGGCATTGGCACCGGGGTTGATCTGGGTAACGACGCCCGTGCCCCCAACCGTCTGCTGCACGATGTACGGTCTCTTCTGCGCTGTCACGATCGACGGGGAGCCCGTACCGCTCAGGCCAATGCCGCTGACAATTCCGCCATTAAGCAGCGGGAAGGTGTTGCTGTTGGCAGTGCTGAAGAAGGATTGGGAGGCCGCGCCGCCAGTGGACATGGAAACCCCCATCGTGAATCCAGTAGGCACCTCCGTATTGCAGGAGAGCGCCTGCGCAGCCGCCGAACTCGGTGGGATCGTCGTATTGACGATGAACATTCCGTATGCGATCACGGGGTTGTAGATCACCTGTTCGCCAGGATTCGTGGACAGCGGCAATTGCCAGCCATACTTGGTGTTGCCACTGGAGCAAACGGTACTGCCCTGCCAGCAGACGGCGGTGGCGCTGACCGTGCGCAACATCGCGGTATTCGAACTGGCGCGGCCCTCGTTGGTGATCGACTGCGCCGTAAGGTTGGCGATTGCCAGCGGCTGCGGCGCGGTTGCCAGCGCCGCATACTTCGCGCTGGCCGGGGCCACGCCGTTCCATGCCGTCATGTTCCAGTCCCACACACCGAAAAGTGACTGGGTGGCACTCTCGAACACCGCTTCGCTGCTCTGCGTCTGTTCCAGGCGACGACCAGTGCCGAAGCTGACCATGACACGCGGTATCGCATTGGCCCCGGTACCACTGCCGGGCACGGCAGCCACCGCAACCTTGCTGGTAATGGGCAGCCCGGTGGCCAGTAGCGGCTTGGCCGACGCACTCCAGTTGGCAGGCGCGTTCGAAGTCAGGTCAAAACGCCAGACATTGCCGAACATATCGCCGGCATAGACGTAGTCGGTAATGTGGTCGCCATCGAGATCCGCAGGTGTCACATAGGCAATGCCATTCTTGGAATTCTTGCCGGCCGGATCCTTGGCCGGACCGTATCCCGTATCCAGGTACAGAAACGACTTTGAGCCGTCCGCCGGGTTGACCAGCATCACATACAATCCCGCCGAGCCGGATGCGCTGTTCAGGCCGTTGCCGAACAGCACCGCCCAATTGCCGTTGTGCAGGCGGCGAATCACCGGTGTGCCGTAGGTGTTTCCAAGGTTTGTGCCACAGCTGGTATTGCCGGTGCATTTCAGCGTGTTGTCCCACTCACCGATCACCAGGCTGCTTGCCGTTGCAGCGTCATCGGCAAACCCGGCAGGGTTCGTGACATCGAGCGCGTAGATCGCACCACCTGTACCCGTCGTCGTCTTGTCGCCGATCGGCCCGGTTGCGTTCGCGCCGGGACCGAGGCCTCCAACCAGCCACGTATGCCAGGCATTCTGATAGTAGAGATCGCCCGTGCCTGGCGTCGCATCCACGAAGTAATTGTGCACATACTGCGCCGAGGCGAGGTCCAGCGCACTGGTCGAGGAATGGATCGTCTTCAGTACGGCGCCCGGCATGTAAGCGATCGCCTCGCTCCCGTCATTCGGCTTGCTGGCATCGCTGCCGACGAAGTTTCCGCCCGCGTCGTAGTAGCCGGAACGGAAGCCGTGCAGCAGGCCATCGTTGGCCCCGACGTAGACGATATTCTGGCGCAGCGCGTTGTTCTGCTTGAACGTGTCATAGCTACCGTTCGGCTCCGCAGCGGTGGCAGTCTTGTACAGGGCGTCCGTCCAGGGCCCGCTATAGGGCGAGGAAGGTGCCCCCACCCAGGTCGGACTTGAGTCCATGATGTCGCCCAGCACGCCCGTGCGTGCGCGATATAAACCCGTTCCTGATGTCGTGATCTCGTTGGTACGGTCGCCGCGCAGATAATTCAGGCGCTTGTTGGTCGCACTGGCGTCGCCCGCGGTCATGAGTGTCTGCACGGCAGCTGGCGGCGTATAGGTGCCATCCCAGCGGAAGGGGATGCCAGCCGAGCCGCTCCAGGTGAGGATCTTTCGCGCGGCCGGCGCCTGCGCGGTGTTGGTGCCGCCAGTGGACGGGCAGCTTCCACCGGTCAGCACGCAACTCGCATTCCAGTTGGCGGTGGTGCTCATCGAGACCGTGTCGCTCGAAGCGTCGTAGAGCAGGTTCTGCGCGCTCAGCTCTCCCCACCAGTTGGTCGGATGGTAGTAGGCCAGGTACACCTGCGATCCAGCTTCCACGCGCGCGGACTGCTGCACGTTGGTGCCTGCCGAGCTGCTCGACTGGCCAACAGGCTCCGCCTTGAAACAGGTAATCTCGTGAACGTTGCTGCCGCTACCGGTGCCCGCGGCAAACCCGAAACGGAACTGGGTCGGCACCGGTCCGTTCGACTTCGTGATGTCCTGGTTCGTGATGATTGGCGTGGCCGCACCGCCGTTATAGCTGTACGACATGCTCAGCAGTCCGTTTTGCGTGAGCTTGAGCGAGTAGACGATCGGGATGGCCTGGCCGCGGGTTGGCTTGGCTGTGGCCTGCTGGTTCGCGATCGCGTTCGGCAGATCGCTCGATGCAATGAAGTTGTAGTTGTAGGCCAGTGGCTTGCTTGTTACCGACCCATTGTCCTTGCCACTCGACCAGTCTTGTACATATCCTGCGGCGCACGTGTTCTGCACCGCGGTAGGAATCTTCGATGTAGGGACCTTCTTGTAGTACGAGTTGTAGGTCGCCAGCAGGTTTGCCCAGTTCGTATTCCCCGAGCCACGAATACTGATCCGGTTCGCCTTGAAACCCGGTCCAGTGCTGGTGTTGTCATTCTTGGAGCTACCGGAACTCCCATTGGAGAAGTTGCCATACTCGTCGATGCCGATCCCGATGTAACCGGCAACCACCCCGTCATAGACCGCGTTCACGTTGGAGCAGCTATAGCCCAGGCTGCCACCCAGCGCCCCGACGCTCGCGGCCTGATTGCCGTCGGCAAGGAAGAAGCTGATGCCGTCGGCGCCGGTATTGCCGAATGCATTGCCGCCATAGGTCACGGTGGAGAACGTAACCTGCAAGCCTTCCTGCATCGGGAAGGTGAAGTTCGATACGACAGCGCCGTTCTGACTGTTCCCGTTCGAACCCTTACCCGTATCACCATTGGTCAACCGAAGCGCGCCGGAGCCAGCCGTATCGGGAAGCGTTCCGGTCACGCCGCCCACAAGCTTCGAACTCTTGCTCGAGTAGTACGTAAAATTCGATGCCGTGCATCCAGGGATCGTCCCAGAGCCATCGCCAGCGGTCAGGCAGGCACCGTTGATTGCGGTCCATGGATAGCTGGACGATGCCCCATTCAGATTGTCCTGAATCACAACCGCGCGAGCCTGCGCAGCAAGCAGCGCTGCCACGGCCGAGGCCACCAATGCGAGACGTGGAGGATTTCTCATCATTCTTTCCCGAGATCTTTGGTACTCGCGCCAACCTGATAGGTGCTTTGCACCACGGCAGCCGTGGCCGCGCTGCCGCCATACCCGGCGCCGGTCACGCTGTACAGCATTGACAACCCGTCCTGTGAAAGGCCGAGGTAGTTGATATAGAGGCTCGGCGGGGCCGTATAGTTGATGTCGCCGTTAGACATCCCGCCAAGATTGCCATTGGCAGCCACGGCCATCGACGGCGGCGTGTAGTTGACACGCGCCGGCGTCCAGGGCAAGGCCGTTGGGTTAGTCAGCGCGTTGCTGCATACCTGCATGCTTGACCAATCATTAGCCGTGACACTGACAACGCTGTTGCAAGGGGCTCCGCTCGAACCGTTGCCCTGGCCAAGCCACCATTCGCCATATCGCAACGCGCTTTGCGCTGCCTCGAACGCACGTTGCTTCTCGCGCGTATTGCCGGCGATCTTTTCCTGCATGCCGAAGCTCTTCATCATCGAGACCGCCAGTAACGAGAGCACCAGCAGGAACAGCAACCCGACGATCAGGACATAACCCTGACTGGTACCCCGTCCGGGCGGGCGATGGCGCGTGGGATGTTTCATGACCGGTTCATCAAGCTGATCGTCTGGGTCCAGCTCAGTGTTGCCGGCTGGCTCGGTTGCGTGGCATACGGATTGGCGAAGGTCACCGTCACCCTCGCGGTACGGACCTGGGGCCAGTACCCGGCAGCGGTCACCGCGGCGGCGGACAGATACTGATCGACGTTGCCACCGTTTGCGGTGTCTGTTCCATAAAGGACGCTGAATCCCGTCACGCCGCTGACCAGCGGCACCGCCGCGCCGCCATTGATGGCACACGTCAGTTCGTTGTTCACATTGACTGCAAAGCTGTTGACGTACACCACATTGGCGCCGGACGTATTGGACTGCCCCTGGCAGTTGAGAATGCCGTCGCCATTGGCCGTCATGAAACGGGCAGTCAGCGTATCGCTTGCGCCGTTCGCGCCCGACGTACCGACCACGGCCTGCCCCGCGGCAAAGTCGCCATAGGTATTGCCAGTCGATAGCGGCAACGCGCCGGTCACCACATTGTTCACGGGGTCTGGAAAATAGCCCGCGGACTGAATGGTGGTGGAGAACATGGTCAGCGCCAGGCGCTCATTGTCCTGTAGCTGGGCCAGTTGATCCTGATCCCTGAAGGTGCCACGAAAATTGAGGAACAGCGTGCTCAGGGCCAACAGCATGAATAGCCCGATGATCATCGCCACCATGATTTCCACCAGCGATACCCCTGCCTGGCGTGATCTGGTTCTTCTAAGGTGTCGCATTGATTGACCCATCACGGTTGCACGTAGAGCGTCAGGCTTTGCGTCGTCTGACCGGCAAGAGTTGCCGTGGTCTGGTTGTATGCCAGATTGGATTCATTCCAGCTTGCGGACACCGTGCAGGTGACGGGCTTGTTGATCAGCACGACGCAGTTGACGGCAGCCGAATAGGTCGGAAAATGGGCGTTCATCTCCGCGGCCCAGCCCTGGACGTCATAGGCGGCCAGTTGCGTCGGCGTGCACGTCGTTGCCTTGCAATCCGGTGCGGTGGCGCTGAGCTTGCCAGTAGTGTCCGTAACGGTCGCGCCTGTCATGCTGAACGTCGCTGGCACCAGACCAGCCGCCCAGAATCCCTTGTTGCCGTGCATGGCACCAGCGAGACTCTCCAGTTGCAGCGCAATCAGCGACTGTCCTCGTGCGATTTGCGTATTGGCAATCGCGGCAGCCTGCATCTTGGCAATGCCGAACAATCCAATCACCGTGATCACCAGGGCGATCAGCACTTCAAGCAGGGAAAAGCCCGCGGCGTGCCTGTTTCCTGTCATCTTCAGTTGCATGCGCCCACCCCCGATTGCTGCACGGTCTGCCGGCCAACCATGTTGAGCGCGATGCAGCGCGTGGCCGGGGCCGAAACGGGATGGGTCTGTGCCGCGAGTGTCACGGCGCCGCCCGGCAGATTGACCCCGAAACCATCGCGGTTGTAGGTCACGAATGTCGCGTTCGGTGTGGCCACGAACGTATCGGTACCGGCCCAGGGCGCCCGATACTGCAGAAGATCCGCCGCGTTCGCGGGCGTGTCGACAACACCATCGGCATTGCGATCCACGAACACGAGCCAGCCGACATTCCAGGTATTGGCGCCCAGGCAACTGGAACCGTTGCTGGACGGACAAATGCTGACGGACTGGCCGCGCTTGATGGCTTCACTGCGCGCCAACTGCAGTGAGTTCACCATCGAGTTCACCTCGCTCTGGACGCGATTGGACTGGATGAATGAGAGGAACGACGGCGTGCTGATGGCCGCCACGATGGCCACGATGGCAACCGTCACCGCCATCTCGATCAGCGTCAGACCGGCCGATCCCGATACGGTACGGAGAGAAGGCTTCCGGTTGGCACGTGAAGCGCGCACGCCATCGACACCCGCATCCTCGATGCGGACTGCCAACGCGCGCCCTCCACGCCCGGTCAGCCGAGCGTGAGGAAGGCGAGCCATGTCAGCGCAACCACCGGCTGACGAGCAAAGCTTCCTGCGAGATTCCTGATTTGACCCTGTGCATCTGACCCCCGATAGGCACTGTTGGCACGCGAGCCGCCCTCTGTGGAGCGATTTCGCGGCACACCCGAAAAGGATTCTTCTTGATTGTTTATGGCTTGCCGAATTCCGTCGCAACGTGTTTCGGCAGCATTAGCACTTTTACTGGCGAGGCGACGAAATAGTGGAATACCCGCCACCCTATGTCAATCATCGCGTAGCGAGAACACCAAATCTATGTCGGTGTTTAGCAACCACTATGTGGCTTAGACAACAATTCCGGCCATCGAATATGACAGAAATGATGCGCTTGCTGCACAAAATCGGAAATTGTGCAGCAGACCGCCACAGTTCCGTCGCCAAGGCGGACGTGCTTGAGCCAACGTCACGACCGAGGCGAGGATAAAGAGGAAAGGAAACAGCAGGAAAGCCGCGCTTACTCCACCGTCACCGACTTGGCCAGGTTGCGCGGCTTGTCGACGTCGGTACCGCGTGCGCAGGCGGTGTGATACGCCAGCAGTTGCAGCGGCACCACATGCAGGATCGGAGACAGCGCACCATAGTGCTCGGGCATCCGGATCACCTGGATGCCATCCGACGACTGGATATGCGTGTCCGAGTCGGCGAACACATAGAGACGGCCACCGCGGGCGCGCACTTCCTGGATGTTTGACTTCAGCTTCTCCAGCAGCGCGTCGTTCGGCGCCACGGTCACCACCGGCATCGCCTCGGTCACGAGCGCCAGCGGGCCGTGCTTGAGTTCGCCAGCCGGATAGGCTTCAGCATGGATGTACGAGATTTCCTTGAGCTTGAGCGCGCCTTCCAGGGCGATCGGGTAATGCAGGCCACGCCCCAGGAACAGCGCGTTCTCGCGGCGCGCGAAGTCTTCCGACCACGCGATGATCTGCGGCTCCAGCGCCAGCACACCATGCAGCGCTGCCGGCAGGTGGCGGAGGTTGGTCAGGGCTTCGGCTTCCTGCGCATCGGTCAGGTAGCCGCGCACCTTGGCCAGCGCCAGCGTCAGCATGTACAGCGCAGCCAGTTGTGTCGTGAAGGCCTTGGTCGACGCCACGCCGATCTCGGTACCAGCGCGTGTCAGGAAGCGCAGCTCGGTCTCACGCACCATGGCGCTCGTCGCCACGTTGCAGACGGCCAGCGTGTGCGTGTGACCCAGCGAGCGGGCATGACGCAGCGCGGCCATCGTGTCGGCCGTCTCGCCCGACTGCGAAATCACCACCACCAGCGCGCGCGGGTTCGGCACGGTGTCGCGGTAGCGGTATTCGCTGGCCACTTCCACCTGGGTCGGGATCTTCGCGATCGATTCGAGCCAGTACTTGGCCGTGCAGCCCGAGTAGTAGCTCGTGCCGCAGGCCAGGATCAGCACACTGTCGATTTCCGAGAACACCTGCGCGGCGTTCTCACCGAACAGCTCGGGCGTGATCGCGGAGATGCCTTCCAGCGTGTCGCCCAGTGCGCGCGGCTGCTCGAAGATTTCCTTCTGCATGAAGTGCCGGTACGGGCCCAGTTCCACCGCGGCGGCGTGGGCCTCCACCACGCGCGCTTCGCGCTCGACCTCGTGGTCGTGCACGTCGCGAATCCGCGCGCCACCGCGCGAGATCTCGACCACATCGCCCTCTTCCAGATAGACGATGCGGTTGGCGGTGCCGGCCACGGCCAGCGCGTCAGAAGCCAGGAACGATTCGCCCTCGCCCAGTGCCACCACCAGCGGCGAGCCGGCGCGCGCGCCGACCACCACGTCCGGCTGGTCCTTGGCCACCACGGCAATCGCGTAGGCGCCGTGCAGGCGCTTGGTGACCGCGCGCACCGCGCCGAACAGGTCGCCTCGCGTGGCGCTGCTCGGGTACGTGTAAGCCTGGTGGATCAGGTGCGCCACCACTTCGGTATCAGTCTGCGACTCGAAACCGTACCCGACCGCGCGCAGTTCGTCGCGCAGCGGCTCGTAGTTCTCGATGATGCCGTTGTGAACGAGCGCGATGGTCTCGTCCGAGAAGTGCGGGTGGGCGTTGACGGTGTCCGGCTTGCCGTGCGTGGCCCAGCGCGTGTGCGCGATGCCGATGTGGCCGGCCAGGCCAGACGACTGCGTCTGCGCGTCCAGTTCGGCCACGCGCGATACGGTACGGGCGCGCTCGAGAATACCGTCACGCACCACGGCCACGCCGCAGGAATCGTAGCCACGGTACTCGAGACGGCGCAGGCCCTCGATCAGGACAGGAACGATATTGCGGTGAGAGACCGCCCCAACGATGCCACACATGTTTTGAACCCCTCTTATTTCTTCGGTTGCTTGACCGGACGCTGCCACGCATCCAGGGTCATCTGCTTGGCGCGCGACAAAGTCAGCTTGTCAGCCGGCGCTTCCTTGGTCAGCGTGGTCCCCGCGCCAATCGTGGCGCCGCGGCGCACTGTCACCGGCGCCACCAGTTGGGTGTCGGAGCCGATGAACACATCGTCCTCGATCACCGTGCGGTGCTTGTTCACGCCATTGTAATTGCAGGTAATGGTACCCGCGCCAATATTGACGCGCTGCCCCACCGTCGCGTCGCCCACGTAGGCCAGGTGATTGGCCTTGCTGTGGTCGGCGATCTGGCTGTTCTTGATCTCGACGAAATTGCCGATATGCACGTCCTGGCCGAGCTCCGTGCCCGGGCGCAGCCGCGCGTACGGTCCGATGCGTCCGTCCGGCCCGACCTTGGCGTCCTCGAAGTGGCAGAACGGCTGGATACGCGCGCCGGCGCCGATCGTCGTGTTGCGAACGACGCAGTGCGCGCCGACGGACACGCCGTCTTCCAGGTGCACACGACCCTCGAACACGCAGCCCACGTCGATGGTGACGTCGCGCCCGCAGGTTAGCTCGCCGCGCACGTCGATGCGTGCCGGATCGAGCAGCGTGACGCCCGCCTCCAGCAGCCGCTGGGCAATGTTGCGCTGGTGAATACGTTCGATCTCGGCAAGCTGGACCTTGCTGTTGACGCCGAGCGTCTCCCACAACGCGGCCGGCTGGGCCGACACGACCTCCACGCCATCATTGACGGCGCGCTCGATCGTATCGGTCAGGTAGTACTCGCCCTGCGAGTTGTCGTTGCGCAGCGTGGGCAGCCACTGGCGCAGATGCGCCGTCGGGCAGACGATAATGCCGGTGTTGATCTCGCGAATCGCGCGAACGTCCTCGCTGGCATCCTTCTGCTCGACGATGCGCACGATATTGCCGGCGGCGTCACGAACGATCCGTCCATATCCGGTAGGATCGGGCATCTCGACAGTCAGCACGCCCAGGCGCTCGGCGCCGGCGGCCTGCACGAGGCCCTTCAGGGTGTCGACCGAGGTCAGCGGCACGTCGCCGTACAGCACCAGCGTGGGCTGGCTGTCGTCGAGCAGCGGCAGGGCCTGCATCACGGCGTGGCCGGTGCCCAGTTGCTGAGCCTGCTCGGCAAAGGCAACATCGTCCGCGCCAACGGCTTTGCGCACCAGCTCGGCACCATGACCCACCACCACCACGAGCCGCGACGGCGACAGCGTGCGCGCGGTATCGAGGACGTGGGATAGCATTGGCTGGCCGGCCACCGGGTGCAGCACCTTGGGCAGCGCGGAGTTCATCCGCTTGCCCATGCCCGCGGCAAGAATGACGATATTCACAAGGAGGTCCCTAAGTGAGTGTGTCTGAGAATAAGCTGGAAAATCCGTGCCTGGGAGCGTCGCGTCCGGCCGTGCGCCGAACTGGCTGGCCGCGCCCAAACCGTTGCCACGCTTGGGCTGGCGGGCGATCCGCCGCCCCTGGAAACATGCGCGCAGATTCTAGCACGCCCCCCCTGACCGATCTGGCCAGATCACGCCGAGTTACCGTTGTTCACAATTGGTCACGTCGCGTGTATGTGGCGATCACAACACTCACGTTCGTCGCGGTACTTGGCGGCTGCAACGCCATGAAACTGGGCTACGAGCAGGGAGACCGGCTCGCCTATTGGTGGGTGGACCGCTACGTGGATGTCTCGGATGCCCAGGAGGTGCCGACACGCGACGCCATCGCCCGATTCTTTGCGTGGCACCGGCGCTCGCAGCTTCCGGAAGTCGCCAAGGTCCTTGCCCGGGTCAAGGGCGAGGTGGCCGGACCCGTCGATATCGCGATGATCCGCCAGGCCCAGCAGGACAGCCAGCGGCTGGGACGTCAGGCGTACGAGAACACGATTCCTGACCTTGCAGAATTGATGCTCACGCTATCGCCCGACCAGATCAAGCGGATGGAGGCGAAGTTCGCCGAGAGCAATACGAAATATCGCAAGCAGTTCCTCGGCTCCGATGCCAACGCGCGCACCGATGCCCGCTACGACAAGATCATGGACTATGCCAAGCTGGTCTATGGCAGCTTCTCGCGCGACCAGGAAAAGGCCATCCGCGACGCGATGGGGCCCTATATGCTGAACGCCGACGCCCGTTACAGCGAGCGCGTGCGCCGCCAGCAGGAATGGGTGGCGCTGGCGCGCGAGATCTCGACCACGCGCCCGCCCAAGGCGCAGGCCGAAGAGATGCTGCGTCACTATGCCGACGACTGGCAGCGCCCGGCCACGGGCCAGCAGCGGAGTACCGATGCGGGGATCAACCTGACGGTGACGATCGCCAACCTGACCACGCCGGAACAGAAGGCCCACGCGGTCAAGCGCTTCCAGGGATGGATCGAGGATGTGCAGGCGTTGATGCGCGAGCCCGGGCGCTCCGCGCAGGCGTCACAGTAGCCAACCTTGGGGGAAGGCGGGGGGAGGCGGGGGGAGGCGTCAGGCCGACGGTTCCGAAGCCTGTTCCGACGCCTCCTGGGCCTTCTGGATCTTGTCGAAGCGCACGAACTCCATCCGGTTCGCCTCGACATTGCCCGTGAAGGTCAGCGCCTGCTGCGTGAACGTGGTCTCGCCGAACAGCGATGCCTCGTCGATCTTGCCCAACCCTGTAGCCAGCCCCGTGAACGGGAACAGGTCCGTATCGGCCAGGTGCGACGGCACCACGTTGCGTAGCGCCGAGAAGATGTTGTCGATCCTGCCCGGGTTCTCGCGCTCCCATGCCTGCAGCATTTCGCTCACCTTCTTGCGCTGCAGGTTTTCCTGCGAGCCGCACAGGTTGCACGGGATGATCGGGAATGCCATGGCACGCGCATACGACGCGATGTCCTTCTCCGCGCAGTACGCCAGCGGCCGGATCACGATGTGCTGGCCGTCGTCGGTGGCCAGCTTCGGCGGCATCGCCTTCATCTTGCCGCCGAAGAACATGTTCAGGAAGAACGTATTGACGATGTCGTCGCGGTGATGGCCCAGCGCGATCTTGTTGGCGCCCAGCTCCTTGGCCGTGCGATAGATCACGCCGCGGCGCAGGCGCGAGCACAACGAGCAGGTGGTCTTGCCCTCGGGCACCTTCTCCTTGACGATCGAGTACGTGTCCGCCTCGACGATCACATACTCCACGCCGAGAGACTTCAGGTATGCCGGCAGCACATGCTCGGGAAAGCCCGGCTGCTTCTGGTCCAGGTTCATCGCGATCAGCTTGAACTGGATCGGCGCCCGTTTCTGAAGCGCCGTCAGCACCGACAGCATCGTGTAAGAGTCCTTGCCGCCACTCATGCAGACCAGCACTGTGTCGCCGTCCTCGATCATGCCGAAGTCGCCGATGGCCTTGCCGGTCAGCGACTGCAGACGGGTTTCGAGACGATAGAAGTTAGCGGAGTGACTCATATGACATACCTGGATCAGTACGGGCGCGGAACAATGGCCCGGTTTCAACGGGCCAACATTCTACTGGAGCCCACCGCCCGGCGCTGCGCGGCCCCGCTCGGGCAGAGCGGCCAGATCAGGCGGGCTTGACGTGGAACACTTCCACGCCGACGGCATCGCAATCCGGGTAGACGTCCGGTTTTTCGGTCGACACGCGCACGGCGCGCACCTTCGGGTGCTGCAGCATCGCGCGCGCCACGTCGTCGCACAGCGTTTCCTGCAGGTGGATATGGCCACGCGCCATGCGCTCGGCCACGGTGTTGCGCATGAAGTCGTAGTCGACCACTTCCTCGAGCTTGTCGGCCTGCGGCGTGGTCTCGGCCAGCGACACGAACAGGTCGATATTGACGAGCACGCGCTGTTCGCCCTTCTTCTCGAATTCGTGCACGCCAATGTTGATCTGCACTTCATAGTTGCGCAGGAACATGCGACGGCAGTTTTGCAGGCTGGGATGGGAGAGGGCGGCAAAGGTCATGGCTGGCAAATCAGAAACAGCTTATTCAGTAAGGAACATCACGTCGCGGGCCAGCGGCATCAGGTGCTGGCCTCCGTCGACGTACAACGTGGTGCCGGTAACGGCGCGCGCCACGGCCAGGTAGGCCACGGCCTGCGCGATGTCTTCCGGCGTAGACGACTGGCCCAGCGGCGTCATCCCATGGGCGCGGACAAAGCCCGGGTCGGACTGGTCGCCGGACACCAGCGTGATGCCGGGCGCGACGCCCACCACCCGCAGACGCGGCGCCAGTGCCTGCGCAAGCTGCACCGTGGCAGTCTGCAGCGCGGCCTTCGACAGCGTGTACGACAGGAAATCGGGATTCAGGTTGTTCAGCTTCTGGTCGAGCAGGTTGATCACAACGCCGAGCTGCCCGGTCTCGTTGCCGCCGGCGCCAAGCGCCTTGTGCATCTCACGCGCCAGCAGCAGCGGGGCCGCCACGTTGGTGCGCATGTGTGTGTCGAGCGACCCATAGGAGAAGCTCGTCGCCACGTCGTACTGGAACAGCGACGCGTTGTTGACCAGGCAGGCCGGCACGCCGAGTGCGTCGATGCAGGCGGGAATCAACCGGGCCGTGGCGGCTTCATTCGACAGGTCGGCCTGCAGCACGGCGGCGCGGCGTCCGAGGCCGCGGATCTGGGTGGCCAGCGCGTCCGCTTCGTCGCGCGAGCGGTTGCAGTGAACGGCAACGTCCCAGCCTTGTGCGGCAAGTTCGAGGGCGATGGCACGGCCCAGGCGGCGCGCGCCGCCGGTGACCAGCGCCACGCCGCGAGAATTGGCGCCCGAAGCCTGTGAAGTGCCCGTAGTCTGAGAATCTGGCATTGCTACAATTCGCGGTATGCAGAAAGTCGCTAGTCTACCCCTTCCCTCCGCAGATGCGCTGGACGCCTCCGCGGCCCTTTCCATCTGTATTGCCGGCGCGATCGACGCAGCGGGCGGCTGGATCGGCTTCGATCGATTCATGTCGCTGGCGCTCTACGCCCCCCGGCTGGGCTACTACAGTGGCGGTGCGGCCAAGTTCGGCCGCGACGTCAGCGACGGCAGCGACTTCATCACCGCCCCGGAACTGACGCCATTCTTCGCCCGCACGCTGGCGCGCCAGTTTGCGCCGCTGATCAGAATGAACCTGCCGCGCGTCATGGAATTCGGCGCGGGCACCGGCCGGCTGGCCGCCGACCTGCTGCTCGCGCTCGAAACCGAGGATGCGCTGCCAGACACCTACCAGATCGTCGAACTGTCCGGTGAACTGCGTGCGCGCCAGCAGGCCACGCTGGACCAGCGGGCCCCGCATCTGGCCGGGCGCGTCACCTGGCTGGACGCCCTGCCGGACCGCTTCGAGGGTGTGGTGGTGGGCAACGAAGTGCTCGATGCAATGCCGGTGCGGCTGTACGCGCGTATTGGCGGCCGCTGGCACGAACGTGGCGTGGTCTGCGCGAAGGATGGAAAGGCGGGCGCCGAGGCCTTCGCCTTCGAAGACCGGCCATTGGAGGACGGCGCGATCCCTGAGGTACTGCTCGGGATTCCGGGCGACCACGACATCGTCACCGAGACCCATGCCGAAGCGGAAGGATTCACCCGCGCCGTGGGCGCGCTGCTGGCGCGCGGCGCGGCGTTCTTTATCGACTATGGTTTCCCGGCGTCCGAGTACTACCATCCGCACCGTACCGGCGGCACGCTGATGTGCCACTACCGTCATCACGCACACCCCGACCCGTTCCTTTACCCCGGACTGCAGGACATCACCGCGCACGTGAACTTCAGCGGCATCGCCCAGGCGGCCGTGGAGGCTGGCCTGCAAGTGTCCGGCTACGCCTCGCAGGCGCGCTTCCTGATGAATGCCGGCATCACGGATCTGATGATGTCGCTCGATCCGAGCGACGCCCGCGCATTCCTGCCGCAGGCCAATGCTGTGCAGAAGCTGTTGTCTGAAGCGGAGATGGGCGAGCTGTTCAAGGTCATCGCCCTCACCCGCGGCATCGACGACGCCATGCCGCTAGACGGCTTCGCGCGCGGCGACCGCAGCTTCGCACTCTAAGTCTACTAAGGGAGCCCGGGTCGCCATGTTGCGCTGGACGTTCACCATCTTTCTCTGCGTGATCGTGCTGTCAGCCTCGCTGCCGTGGCTGCAGAAGATCGGGCTGGGACGCCTGCCGGGCGATGTCCGGTTCCGCTTGTTCGGCCGCGAGTACGTGCTGCCGTTCGCGTCGACGATCCTGTTGTCGCTGGCGGCGCTGGTGATCGGGAAGCTGCTGTAGGGGGCCGCCCCCTACTCCTCCGCCATCCCCAGCCGCTGCGCCACCGCCACCACCCTGGCCTTGTGCACCCGGTCCTTGATCTGATCGACCCTGTCCCCGCAAGCCTTGGCAATCGCGCCGGCGTCCACGGAAGCCGCCGCATCGCGCGCAGCCAGCAGGCGAGCCACCTGCGGGTAGTCCTTGTCCGCAAAACCCAGGCGCCCACGCGCATCGGCCTCGCAGGCCAGCAGCGCCTCGGCGAACCGCTCCGGCTTGCGCAGCGCGTCGCAACGCTCGATCAGCCGCGTCAGCGCCGCCGCGCCGAACTCCATGCTGCGATGGATATTGCCGTGCTCGCGCGCCACCACCAGGGCCAGCTCGCGGCAATCGTTCGGCACGCGCAGGCGCTGACAGATGGCTTCGAGCAACTTGACACCACGTTGCTCGTGACCGATATGCCGGGGCAGCATGTCCTCGGGCGTGGTGCCCTTGCCGAGGTCGTGCGCCATCGCGGCGAAGCGCACCGGCAGCGATGCGCCGACGCTCGCCGCGTAGTCGATCACCATCATCACGTGCACGCCGGTATCGACTTCGGGATGATATTCCGGGCGCTGGGGCACGCCCCATAGGCGATCGAGTTCCGGCAACAGGTGGACCAGCGCGCCGCACTCGCGCAGCACGTCGAACATGCGTGACGGCTTCGCCTCCATCAACCCGCGAGACAGTTCCTGCCAGACACGTTCGGGCACCAGTGCATCCACCTCGCCCGCGTCGACGATCTTGCGCATCAGCGCGACGGTCTCCGGCGCCACCGTGAAATCGTGGAAGCGCGCCGCGAAACGCGCCACGCGCAGGATACGCACCGGATCCTCGGCGAAGGCGTCGGACACGTGGCGGAATTTGCGCGCGGCCAGGTCCTTCTGGCCGCCATAGGGGTCGATCACCGGGCCGACGAGGTTGTCATGCTCGTCCACCGCCTGGGCCATCGCGTTGATGGTCAGGTCACGCCGGACGAGATCCTCCTCCAGCGTCACGTCGGCGCCGGTATAGAAGGCAAAGCCCTTGTAGCCGACCGCAGTCTTGCGCTCGGTCCGCGCCAGCGCGTACTCGGCCTTGGTCTGCGGATGGAGGAAGACCGGGAAATCCTTGCCCACCGGCTTGAAGCCGGCGGCCTCCATGTCCGCGGGCGTGGCGCCCACCACCACGTAGTCACGGTCCTGGCTCGGCTTTCCGAGCAACTGGTCGCGGACGGCGCCGCCCACTGCGTACACCTGCATGAATCAACCCGAAACGATGATCGCGTCCGGACGATCCGGCTCGGTGCGATACGGTTCATCGGCCGGGACGAAGTCCCGTTCCTCGCGCGCCGCCGCCGCCCATTCCTGCATCGCGGGCAGCGCCAGCACGAAGTCCGCGTACGCCTTGGCGGCTTCGGGCAGATGCACGCCGTAGGTGGCAAAGCGGCTGACTATCGGCGCGTAGAACGCGTCGGCAATCGTAAAGCCGCCGAACAGGAACGGACCCTCGGACGCGTAGCGCGTGCGCAGATCGGTCCAGATCGACGCGATGCGGTCGATGTCACGCTGCACGGCGACGTTCCAGCCCAGCCCCGGCAGCATTGCCGTCACGTTCATCGGCATCTGGCTGCGCAGGTTGCCAAACCCGGAATGCATCTCGGCGCAGATCGAACGCGCCAGCGCGCGCGCGGCGGCGTCCTTCGGCCACAGGGCCTTCTCCGGAAAGCGTTCGGCGACATATTCGCTGATCGACAGCGAATCCCATACGGTCACGTCGCCATCGATCAGCGCCGGCACCTTGCCAGCCGGCGAATAGCGCGCGATCTCGGTCGCGAACTCCTTCGTGAACAGACGTACCGCGATTTCCTCGAAGGCAATGCCGGCGTGGCGCAGCAACAGCCACGGGCGCAGCGACCAGGAAGAGTAGTTCTTGTTGCCGATGACGAGCTTCATCGCAGATCCTTGGGGCGAGGGTCAAAAGGTTTTCGGGCGGTGAACGTACGGAAAGCAACGCGCGCGCCCCGAACCGGTCATTCTATCGACCTCGCCGGGCGCATTCCAAGCGAATTACGCTCGCAAGCGTGTGAGCCGCAATCACATCGATCGGGCGCTAGCCCCGGTCATCGATGCACGCTGCCCCGCATGAACCGCAGCGCGCTGTCGCGATTGCGGCCGGACAGCACGTCGGTCATCACGACTTCCAGGCTGACCGGGCGCACGCCAAGCTCGGCCGCCATCGGGTGCGCCAGCACGTTGTCCAGCCGCATCGAGTCGAGATTGTCGCGCGACAGCACCGTGCCACCGGGCACGTGTTCGAGCACCGCCGCCTGCATCCGCGCGAGCGCGTCGGGTAGCGCGATGACCGGACGGGGATGCCCCGACGCGCGGCCGGCAAAGCGGACGAGTTCCTCGAGCGTGTAGACCTGCGGACCGCCAAGCTCGTAGACCTGCCCGATCGTTTCGGGATGGACCATCGCATTGACGAAGGCCTGCACCACGTCCAGCACAAACACCGGCTGGAATCGCGCGTGGGCGCACGCCAGCGGCACCACCGGCGCCATCTGCTGCAACTGGGCGAACAGGTTCAGGAAATGATCGTCGGGACCGAATACGACCGATGGACGGAAGATCGTCCAGTCGAGCCCGCTTTCGCGCACGATCCTCCCACCATCGCCCTTGCTGCGCAGATACATCGACGGTCCTTGTGGATCGGCGCCGAGCGCGCTCATGTGAAGCAGCCTGCGAACGCCAGTGCGCTTGCAGGATTCGACGACCTGGCGCGGCAGATCGACATGCGCGGCGGCGAACTGCGGCCCATACGGGTCGCCACGCTCGCCATGCAGGACGCCAACCAGATTGACGACGATACCGTCGACGCCAAGCGAGCCGATGGCGTCGTCGAGCACCGCGTCGTCGGCCAGGCCAAGTTCGATCACTTCGACACGCGGCAGCAGCAGCAGGTGCTGGGCATGCTCGACATTGCGCGTGCCGACGATGATGCGATCGGGCGCGATGGGACTATCGGGACTGGAGGCCGGATCGAGCGGCGCACCGGAGGCGGTGGCTGCGCCGGCAAGGCGGGAAATCAGGTGGCTGCCGATGAAACCGGCGCCCCCGATGACAAGAACATTGCTGGTCTGCATGGTGGGCTCCGTGACGAACACGTTACGCGGGCATCGATGCGCGCGTCCGTGGCCACGGGGCCCACCGTCTCCGTCTGAGTGCGAGAGTGCCTCGTCAGGCTCAGGGGAGGCTGGTCGTCGTGACCGAAGACGGCGCGACCATTCCCAGACGGTCTTTCAGGGACTGGGGCCGGCCACTCATTAATGCAGCATAGTACGTGGCGTTCGAAAGCACATTCTTCACGTAGTTCCGCGTCTCGGTGAACGGGATCGTCTCTGCAAAGATCGCGCCTTCCACCGGTCGCGACAGGCTGGTACGCCACGCCTTGGGCCGTCCCGGACCAGCGTTGTAGCCGGCGGACGCCAGCGTCCAGGAGCTGTCCAGATCGGTCAGCACCATGCTCATGTAGTTGGTGCCGAGCATGATGTTGATGTTGGGGTCTCCCATCATCGACGGCGAGAAGTCGGTCATGCCGATCTTGCGCGCGACGTACTTGGCCGTGGCCGGCATCACCTGCATCAGGCCATGCGCGCCCGCGGACGAACGCGCATTCATGATGAAGCGCGATTCCTGACGAATCAGGCCGTAGGCCCACGCCATGTCGAGGCCGACCTCGTCCGTGGCACGCTGCATGATGTCCCGGTACGGCATCGGGAAGCGCTGCGTGAAATCGTGCTCGGCCTTGGTGCGGTCGGACGTGTTGACGGTACGATCGAGCAGCTCGATCTTGCGCGCGTACTCGGCCGCGGCCAGCAGGTCACGATCGTTCATGCCGCGCAGTTCCCAGTTCCACTCGCGGTTGCCTTCGAAGCGCAGGTTCAGGTCATAGAACTTCTTGGCGCGCGTGAAGCCGGCGCGCGAGCGCATCGCCATCGCCTCGGCATCGGTGACTGTGGTCCGCGTCGGAATCGTGATGCGATTGCCCAGTTCCTCGCTGGCTAGCTGGCCATAGAAATTGAACTGGCCGGCGATCGACTGGAACTGCTGCTGGGCGTCGCTGCCACGGCCATCGGCCTTGAGCGCGCGCGCGTACCAGTACGTCCATGCCGGATCCTTGGCACGCAGCTCGGGACGCATCGATTCGATGGACTGGCGCACCTGCTTCCAGTCGCCCTGACGCAACGCGGCCCGCACGCGCCATTCCTGCGACTCATCGGACAGCCACTGGTTACCGCCCAGGTCCATCTGGCGACGGTAGTAGCCAGCAGCCTCCGGCATCAGCTTCTTGGCCGCGAACTGGCCGATCACGCCCCAGGCCGCGCCCTGCTCGTCACGCGACAGGTTGCCCGAGATCGTGCCCAGGTAGGCGGCGGCCTGCGAGGGATCGTTACGTGCCATCTTGACCACGGTGGCCAGCGAATCGCCATCCACGCGCGCATCCGGCAACGCGGCTGCGATCTTGCCAGCCAGCGTGGTGTAGTTCTGCTCCAGCGCCTGACGCGCCTGGAAAGCCACGTCGCTGCGCTGGATCTGCTGGCTCTGCGCCATGTAGCTGATCAGGTCAACACAGCCGTCGCCGTAGTAGCGCGGGTCGACCAGCACCGCACGCGCATCGGCGGCCACGTTCTGGCCCTTGAGCGCGCGCGACAGCAGCGCGTAGCACTCCACCTGCGTATCGTCCTTCAGCACGAACTGCGGATACTGGATGTCGAAGTTTGCCCAGTCGCGCTTCTTGCCAAGCACCAGCAGCCAGTCATTGCGCATCCGGTCGGCAATCGCCTCGCCCTGGTAGCGTTGCAGGAACGCGCTGATCTCGGCATCCGGCGTGTCGATCAGCGGCTGGCCGCTCGAGTCGAACATCTGCGACTTGATGCGGAAGTATTCGACGTACGACGGAATCGGATAGTCGACCAGCGTGGCCGAGATGGCCGCGGCGCGGTCCGCGTCGTTCTTGCGGGCGGCCTCGCGCAGCGCGACAAAGGCATCGTCCGGGTCCGACGGAATCGTCAGGGCGGCCGGTTGCTGCTGCACCGCTTTCTGGGGCGTCGCCGTACGTTTCTGCGCGTAGACTGGGGTAGCCAGCAGCGCACCTGCGAACGCAAGCCAGGCGAAGCGTCCTGCACGGCGCAGATATACTCCCTTCGGCATTCTTGGTATTCCTTGTTGGGTGCGTGCCTGTCACGCGACAGGCACGCAGGATTCGTGATTCGTACCACCGGCGCGCATCTTCATTTGCGCGTCCAGCATTGTTTTCAAATGTTTGTTCGATGGCCATTATTGCACGCCATGCCACCAAACCAAGCACCGGACAACGGGCCGGACAGCCTTTATTTCATGGCCCCTGAGGACCGTCGCGCCCTGCGCCGCCGGCTGCTCGCGCTACGCGCCGCGCTACCCGATCGAGAGACGGCGGATGCACAGATCGCGGCAGCGCTCGCGCCACTGCTCGAACGTCTCGGCGTGCAACGACTGGGGTTCTACTGGCCGATCCAGCAGGAGTTCGACGTACGCGACACCGTGACCCGATGGCTGGCCGCGATGCCCGGCCGCGTGGCCGCCCTGCCCATCGTGAGCCGGCCCGCTGCGCCGCTCGATTTCCATGCGTGGGCGCCAGACACGACAATGCGCGCCGGCCAGTACGGCATTCCGGTGCCCGATGGCACCGGAGCCGTAACACCAGACGCACTGCTCATTCCATGTGTCGGATTCAGCGCCGATAAGTTCCGCCTGGGATACGGCGGCGGCTTCTACGACCGCACGCTGGCGGCCATGGCTGCCGCAAAGGCCACGCCGATAGCGATCGGAATCGCCTTTGCCGCGTGCGAGGTGCCGCTGCAGGCAGCGTCGCATGACCTGCCGATGGACTGGCTGGTCACGGAACGAGGGGTGATCTAGCTATTTCCACCCGGGCCACCCGGACCACCAGAGGCAACCTGGTCGGCCTGGGCGCTCATCAGTTCCTCCACCAGCGTCCGCATCTTGCGCCAGTGCGATCCTTCCCAGAACACGCGCTGGCAATGCGGGCAGGTGACGAAATGCTCGTGACGCTCGAACACCCCTTCCGGCACGCGCCCATCCACATCGGTCTTGCCAATACGACGCAGGGGCACGTTGCAATCGAGGCAGAGCGAGAATGGCCTGGCGCTGCGAGCCAGGTCCAGTCTGGAAAAGATCTCCCTGACCTGCAATGACGACCGGATCGCCCGCACGTAACAGCCGTGGGTGATGCCGCGGCGCTTGAGCAGTTCGCGGTCGCGGGTCAGTACGATGCGCTTCTCGTCCGAGGCGATGCGGGCGATCTCGCTGTCTTCGAAGTGGTTGTCGTAGAGCGTATCGAAACCGGTCATGCGCAGCAGATGCGCCAGGCCGCCTAGATGGGCGTCCGCCACGAACCGGATTTCGCGCAGCGGATGTTCGCGGACACGTAGCAGCGGCGCGACATCGAACGATTCGAATTTCGGGTAGACCGCGATGCGGTCGCCGTCGCACACGATGCGCTCGAACGGCGACGACTCGCCGTTGACGAGAATCAGTTCCACCTCGGTATGCGGTACGCCCAGCGCTTCGATCATGTGCTTGACCGTGGCGGCGCGCGCGCAGGGGCACGACAAGTCCCGGCGACGTTGTGCCGGCGCCAGGAAGTCGTTCAGTTCCTCGTAGAAACGGAATGTGGCGGTGACCATGCCGCCGAGTATGACACCAACGGCCACGCCAGTGACCAGGCGGTCAGCGCGCGTTACCCAGACGTAACGCCGCTTCCACGGCCATGCGCGCCCACGGTGTCATCGCTGCGGGCGATTCCAGGCACGCGGGTGGCAGGCTCAGGTAGTGACGCATCGTCACCTCGCGGCGCGCGGACTGATACCGGAACGGCTCGCTGCCCTCGGCCTCGAAGCGCGCCAGCGTGACGTCGTCGGCCTTCAGGAAGCACTGGCCGCCACTGATGAGCGCGAACATCAGGCCATCGTAGAACAGGCCATGCCCGCCGAACATCCGCTTGGCCGTGATGGCCCCGATGTTGGCCGCCAGCGGCGCCATCAGTTCGAGCAGGTGCTCGACGAATGGGTCCGGGCGGCGCGCGGCGGGCATCGGGAATTACAGCTTCAGGCGCTGCCAGACCGCCTTGGTCGCGCCGGCGGCGTTGAGCGTGTAGAAGTGCAGGCCCGGCACGCCCGCATCGAGCAGGCGCGCGCACAGGTCGGTCACCACGTCCAGGCCGAAGGCGCGGATCGCTTCCTTGTCATCGCCGAACGACTCGAGCCGCTTGGCTACCCAGCGCGGCACTTCGGCGCCGCACATCTCGGAAAAGCGCATCAGCTGAGAGTAGTTCGTGATCGGCATGATGCCGGGCACGATCGGCACTTCCACGCCCATCGCGCGCACGTCGTCGACGAAGCGGAAGTACGCATCGGCGTTGAAGAAGTACTGCGTGATTGCCGAGTCCGCGCCGGCCTTGACCTTGCGCACGAAGTTTTCCAGGTCGTGACGCGGCGAACGGGCCTGCGGGTGGTACTCGGGATAGGCGGCCACTTCGATGTTGAACCAGTCACCGGTTTCCGCGCGGATGAACTCGACGAGTTCATTGGCATATCGGAACTCGCCGATCTCGCCCATGCCCGACGGCATGTCGCCGCGCAGCGCCACGATGTGGCGGATGCCGCCATCGCGATAGGTCTGGAGAATCGTCCGGATGCTGTCGCGCGTGGAGCCCACGCACGACAAGTGCGGCGCAGCCTCGATACCTTCGCGCTGGATCTCCAGCACGGCATCGAGCGTGCCCTGCTGCGTGGTACCGCCGGCGCCGAACGTCACCGAGATGTACTTGGGCTGCAGCGGCGCAAGCTGCGCGCGCGTATTGCGCAGTTTCTCCGCGCCCTCCGCCGTCTTGGGCGGGAAGAATTCGAAGCTGAAGTAACGATCAGTCATGGTTGGCACGCCGCCGTGGCGGCGCCCAGAAAAAGAGTCTCAACGCGTCAGTTGCGCTCGCCCAGCAGCACGCTGGCCAGGATCCACGCAATCACGCTGTACAAGATCGAGCCGAGCAGCGCCGAACCGAAGCCGTCCACGACGAATCCTTGCAGCAGGTTGCCCACGAACAGGAACAGCAGCGCGTTGATGACGAAGATGAACAGGCCCAGCGTCAGCAGCGTGACCGGCAGCGTCAGGATGACGAGGATCGGCCGAATCAGCGCATTGACGAGGCCCAGCACCAGCGCGGCAATCATGGCGGAGCCGAAGCTGCCAAGATGGACCCCGCTGATCAGGTAACCCACCAGGAACAACGCTGCGGCATTGATGATCCATACGGCCAACAGTCTCATTGCAACTCCTTTGTTTTTGGTTGGATGACACTAATTGTGCACGGTCTTGATGACGCCGTGTCGCGCGGCCGGCGCGGCGCCCGCTCCCGCGCGGGAGCGGGGAGCCGCGCCGGGGGCGAGAGCCGTGGCCGATCAGTAGCGGTAGTGGTCGGCCTTGTACGGGCCTTCCTTCTTCACGCCGATGTAGGCCGCCTGCTGCTCGGTCAGTTCGGTCAGTTGCGCGTTCAGCTTCCGGAGCTGCAGGCGCGCAACCTTTTCGTCCAGGTGCTTCGGCAGCACGTACACGCCAACCGGGTACTTGCCGCTGTCACGTTCGGCCCACAGTTCGATCTGGGCGATCGTCTGGTTGGCGAACGAGCTGCTCATCACGTACGACGGGTGGCCCGTGGCGCAGCCCAGGTTCACCAGACGGCCCTTGGCCAGGATGATGATCTTCTTGCCGTCCGGGAACTTGACGTGGTCAACCTGCGGCTTGATCTCGTCCCATTCGTACTTCTCGACCGATGCGATGTCGATCTCGTTGTCGAAGTGGCCGATGTTGCAGACGATGGCCTGGTCCTTCATCTTGGCCATATGGTCGTGCGTGATCACGTGGTAGTTGCCGGTGCAGGTCACGAAGATGTCGCCGTGCTCGGCGGCGTAGTCCATCGTCACCACACGGTAGCCTTCCATGGCGGCCTGCAGCGCGCAGATCGGATCGATCTCGGTCACCCACACTTGCGCGGACAGCGCGCGCAGGGCCTGGGCGCTGCCCTTGCCCACGTCGCCGTAGCCGGCAACCACGGCGATCTTGCCGGCGATCATCACGTCGGTGGCGCGCTTGATGCCGTCCACCAGCGATTCGCGGCAGCCGTAGAGGTTGTCGAACTTGCTCTTGGTCACCGAGTCGTTGACGTTGATGGCCGGGAACTTCAGTTCACCCTTTTGCGCCATCTGGTACAGGCGGTGCACGCCGGTGGTCGTTTCCTCGGTCACGCCACGGATGGCGGCCAGGTTGCGGCTGTACCAGGTCGAATCCTTGGCCAGCTTTTCCTTGATGGCGGCGAACAGGAAGGTTTCTTCCTCGCTGGTCGGCTTGGCGATCAGCGACGCATCCTTTTCGGCGCGGGCACCCAGGTGCAGCAGCAGCGTGGCGTCGCCGCCATCGTCCAGGATCATGTTCGGCGTGCCACCGTCGGCCCAGTCGAAGATGCGGTGCGTGAATTCCCAGTATTCCTTCAGCGATTCGCCCTTGAAGGCGAACACGGGCGTGCCCGATGCGGCGATGGCGGCGGCGGCGTGATCCTGCGTCGAGAAGATGTTGCACGAGGCCCAGCGCACGTCGGCGCCCAGTGCCTTGAGGGTTTCGATCAGCACGGCGGTCTGGATCGTCATGTGCAGCGAACCGGCGATGCGCGCGCCCTTGAGCGGCTGCGCGGCGGCGAATTCGTCGCGAATGGCCATCAGGCCGGGCATTTCGGTCTCGGCGATGGCGATTTCCTTGCGGCCCCAGCCGGCCAGGCCGATATCGGCCACGATGTAGTCTTGCTTCAGGTCGGTCACTGCGTTCATACGTCACTCCGTAGTTGAAGTGGTCACGCAAGAAACGGGAGGGCGACAAGATGACGGCAGCCCCGAAGGGGTGCCGATGGCCGCGCCAGCACTTGGCATGGCGGGCGGACAGGTCGACTCGCGTCCGTGCGAACCACGGAACTGCGAGCGCCGTTGAAACATTCCGAGCCTGGCGGAAGGCGGGGCCATCCGTTGCAACGCTCCTCGGAGTGGCGGTATTGTAGCGTGCCTGTCCGCGCCTTGCGGCGCAAGCAGGCACATTTTTCCGGTCTTTCTCCGTCTCTCCTCACCTTGCACATGCTCCCCACGCCACCCCGCACCCTGACCATCGCCGGATCCGACTCCGGAGGCGGGGCCGGTATCCAGGCCGATCTGAAGACGTTCGCGGCACTGGGATGTTTCGGCATGAGCGCGATCACCGCGATCACGGCTCAGAACACGCTCGGCGTGACCGGCGTCCACGCCATACCGGCCGACATGGTGGCCGCGCAGATCGACGCCGTGGCCAGCGACATCGGCGTGGACGCGGCCAAGACCGGCATGCTGGGAACGGCGGCCATCGTTGAGGCCGTAGCCGGGGCGGTGGATCGGCATGGCATCCGCAAGCTCGTGGTGGACCCGGTGATGATTTCGACCTCGGGCGCCACGCTGTCCGACGACGCGACCAGCCAGGCGATGGTGAAACTGCTGTTTCCGCGCGCGATGCTGGTCACGCCGAACCTGCCTGAGGCGTCATACCTGCTAGGCCGCCGCATCACGCGCCGCGCCGAGATGGAGGCGGCCGCAGCGGACCTGCTTGCGCTCGGCTGCAAGGCAGTGCTGCTCAAAGGCGGCCATCTGGAAGACGACGGCCCCGGCAGCCTGGGCCTGGATGACCTGCTGATGCTGGCCGACGGCACCGCGCGCGTCTACACCCATCCGCGCGTCGATACGCCGAACCTGCACGGCACCGGCTGCACGCTGGCCGCCGCCATCGCGGCGCAGCTCGCCCGGGGCGACGCGCTGCCCGATGCGGTCGCCGCGGCGCTCGACTTCGTCGCGCAAGCCATTCGCTCGGGCGCCCGGCTGCGCCTTGGCGGCGGCAACGGCCCCCTCAATCACAGCTTCGCGCCGCGCGCGCTGGGCTAATCGCGAGCATCGCGAAAACCATGCAGACACTGACCAACATCGACCTGCGCGAAGACCGCGCCGCCCACTGGTACGTCAAGGATGAAACGGTGCAGGTGGCCTTTGCCACCGAGCCGGGAGAACTGATCAGCCGCGAGGGCCCGAACCGCTATCAGCCAGGCGACGCGATCGTGACCGGCGCCACCGGCGACCGCTGGGTGGTTTCGCGCGGACGCTTCGACCCACGGTATGTGGCGGTGGGACCGAACGCCCATGGTGAGTCCGGCCCGTATCGCAACAAGCCGGTGCCGGTGCTGGCCCGGGAGATGCCGCACGCATTCGCGATTGCGCGCTCGACCGGCGGCGACGTGCTGACCGGCAAGCCGGGCGACTGGCTGATGCAATACGCGCCCGGCGACTATGGCATCACCGAGCGCGCGCGATTTGAAGCGGTGTACCGTCCCGCGGACGGTCCGAAAGATTAATCGCCGCCGACCAGCTTCACGAGCTTGAACGACGCGCGGGCCACGCAGCAGAGCGTGCCCGTCGCGTCGCGGGCCTCGCCCTCGCAGAAGGCGATCTTGGCGCCACGGCGCATGATGCGCGCCTCGAACGTCAGTTCGCCGCGTGCGGCGGACAGGAAATGCGTGGACATGTCGATCGTGATGACGCCGGTCTCCAGCGGGGCATGAGACCGTGCCGCACCGCTCAGCGTGAAGTCGAGCACCGCCATCAGGGTGCCGCCATGCACATCGCCCCGGCTGTTCACCACGTTGGGATTGGCCGGCAGACGCGTGCGGCACAGACCCTCTTCCATATGCACGGGCTGCAGACCCAGCAGGCGCATCAACGGAATGTCAATGCCGAAGTAAGGCTTGTCGGGGGTGCCCGGTGCGGCGGGGATGATCTCGTTCACTGCTGTTTCCTCTCTGCAGGGTTCCGTTCCGTAGTGCGGAACCTCAGTCCTTTAATGGTGAGCCAAAGAGGATATGCGCAATTGCCGGGCGCCACCAGCCGGGCTGGCCGGTCAGCGCCCAAAGTCTACGTCCGGATCAGGCAAACAAGGCGTTGAGCCCCGCCACCGCCGCCGGCACATCGCTGGCTTCCGTGATCGCCCGCACCACGGCGGCGCTGCCGACGCCCACCGCCAGCACTTCCCCCATGTTGCCTGCGTTCACCCCGCCGATGCCGACCAGCGACGGGATCACAGGCTGCATCAACGCCACGTAGGACTGGAAGCGGCCCATGCCCTGCGGCTGGGTCGGCATGACCTTGGTGGTGGTCGGGAAGATCGCGCCAAGCGCGAGGTAGCTCGGCGAGATCGCGGCCACGCGCAGCATTTCCGCGTAGCCGTGCGTGGACACCCCGAGGCGCAGGCCCGACGTGCGGATCGCGTCGAGGTCGGCGTCGTCCAGATCCTCCTGCCCGAGATGAATCCCGTAGATGCCGCTGTCGCCACCGCAAGCTGCGTGGTGATCGATCGCCACACGCCAGTGATCGTTGATGAACAGGCGCGACTGCGAACCCTTGGCGGCCTTCGCCGCGCGCGCCACTTCATGCTTCACCGCATCGCCATCGTCAGACTTGAAGCGCAGCTGCACGGTCGGCACGGCCAGCGGCACGAGCGTCTCGATCCATGCCGCGCTGGGCATCACGGCATAGAGACCGAGATCGGGCGGACAAGGCGCGAAGGGCTGCGCGGTCTGGCCCGGCGGCACCAGCGCCGCATGTCGCACCTGCGGAAAGCGCGCGAATTCGTTCGGCCAGGCCGTGGCGCCCGGCTGCCAGGCGCGGGCGATGCACAGGGCGTCGTGCGCCGGAAAGTGCAGCGACAACGCGGCGCGCAGCACGGCCACGAACGCGGGCGAATGCGGCGTGTCGTCGTCGGCCCGCACGTCGAGCACCCAGGTACCCATCGGTGAGCGCACGGTGTCGATCCAGCGGCCGCCTTCGCGCTCCGATTCGATCAGCACCGCATCGGCGACCACCACCCGATCGATCAGATCCCCGGTGGCCTCGCCATCGGACAGCACCACGTCATGGCGATCGAGCGCGGCGGGAGCATTCGCCGCCGACCAGATGCGCCATGGCGTTTCGTCACGGCCGAACATCGCGGCGTAACGCGCCATCAAGTCATCGAACAGCGCGGCGTCGATGGCCGCGGCAACACCCTGACGTGTCATGCGCGGTCCTCCGCGCCTTCGGCGTGCCAGAACGGCATCCCCACCACGGGCGTGCTGGCCTGGGCCACCTCGCGCTCTGGCATCGGGCCGGCCAGGTAGGCGGTGCGCCCGGCTTCCACGGCCAGCGCGAACGCGCGCGCCATGTTCACCGGATACGCGGACTGGGCCACGGCCGTATTGAGCAGCACGCCGTCGTAGCCCCACTCCAGCACCTGCGCCGCGTGCGACGGCAGGCCGAGGCCGGCATCGACGATCAGCGGGGTGTCGGGCAGACGGTCACGCAGCGTGCGCATCGCGTGCGGGTTCACCGCGCCACGGCCTGTGCCGATCGGAGCAGCCCACGGCATCAGCGCCTGGCAACCGACGTCGAGCAGGCGGCGACACAGCACGAGGTCCTCGGTGCAGTACGGCAGCACCTTGAAGCCTTCCTTGACCAGCGTTTCGGCCACGGCAGGCATGTTGAGCGTGTCGGGCTGCAGCGTGTAGTCGTCGCCGATCAGTTCCAGCTTGATCCAGTCGGTCTCGAATACCTCGCGGGCCATCATCGCCGTGGTGATCACTTCCTGCGCCGTGAAACAGCCGGCGGTATTGGGCAGCACCGGCACGCCCAGCGTGCGCAGCATCTGCCAGAAGGTCTCGCCGCCGAGCGTCTGGCCATCACCGCTGCCCACGGCGGTCTGACGGCGCAGCGCCACCGTGATCATGGCCGGACGCGAGGCTTCCACGGCCGCCTGCAGCGTGGCGGGGGACGGGTAACGTGCCGTGCCGAGCAGCAGGCGCGACGCAAACGATTCCCCGTACAGCACGAACGGGTCGCGCAGGGTTTCAGTTGGTTCGAATGTCATAAGGGACTTAGCCTCCCGTCACGGGTTGCACGAGATCGATCTGGTCGCCCGCGGCCAGCGGCGTGGCCGCATGGCGGGTGCGCGGGACGAACTGGCCGTTCACCGCGGCGGCGAACGGCGGCGCGATGGCCGCCGCCGTCACCGCGTCCGCCAGCGTGGCGGCTTCGGGCAACTCGATCGGTCGGCCATTGAGCAGGATTTCCATGGTGTCTGTCTGATTAGTGCAGCAGGCCGCTGCCGGCCCCGGCCCCGGCCCCGGCCGATAGCATCGCGCTGCCACGCTCCTGCACGGCTTCGATCATGCCGGGCCAGCGCAACGCGGCGGGCACCGCGTGCGCGGCGGGGTCACCACCGAGCATCGCGCGCACGACGGCACACGCGGCCTCCGTCACGGCCGGCGCGATCAGCCAGCCATGCCGATAGAGACCGTTGACGCGCACGACGCGTGCCTGCTGGTCGACGCGAATCGCCGGCAGATGGTCGGGGCGGGTTGGCCGGCGCTGGACATTGAGTTCGAGCACGCGCGCCTCGCCGAACGCCGGATGCAGCGAATGCGCGGCCGAGAGCAGTTCGAGCGCGGAACGCACGCTCATTGGCGATTCGTCCTCGCTTTCGAGTTCCGTCGCGCCGATCACGTAGAGATCGTTCGGCTTCGGCGCGATATAGATCGGGTAGCGCGGATGCAGCAGTCGCACCGGGCGATGCAGCTTTACATCCGGCGCGTGGACGCGCACCACTTCGCCACGCAGGCCGCGCAGGCCCGGCAGCGCGGTCTCGCCGCCCACGGACGCATTGGTCCACGCAGCGCGCGCGCCCAGGCCACGACAGTCGAGCACCACGCCGGCGCGAATACCCAGCGCGGGCAAGGCGTCGGCATCGATGTCACCGGCCTCCCAGACGCAGTGCAAGCCCTCCGTCACGGCGCAGCTCAGCAGCGCGTGCAGCGCGCCTCGGTTGTCGAGCTGCCCTTCGCCCTGCAGCAGCAGGCCTTGCGGAAAGCGCCCTGCCAGGGCCGGCTCGATCTGGCCCACGCCTTCGCCGTCGAGCGCGCGCAGGCGTTGCTGCACCAGATCGGGCGGCGCCACGGCACGCATACGCCCCGTGAACAGCGACACCTCGCTGCGGTCACGCGCATGCCAGACCACCAGCGTGCCGTCCTCCTGGAAGAACACGGGCTCTGGCAACTCGCCAATCCAGGTACGCCAGAGATCGACGCTGACCATGCCGAGATCGACGATGCGGCGCTCGGCAATCGCCGATTCGGCCAGCGGCGCCAGCATGGCCGCCGCCACATGCGCGGCCGAGCCGCTGCCATCGGGTCCGCCACGCTCGATCAGCGCCACGCGGGCGCCGGCGCGCACGAGCTGCCAGGCGGATAACCGCCCGGCCAGGCCGGCACCGAGGATGGCGACATCGAAGGACTGTACTGCTGTCATGAGATTGTTTGCCGGCGGCATGAGAAAGGTATGTGCCGTCCGGCCTCCGGTTGGGTGAATACCGCCGCGCCGCGTGGGGGCGCCGCGCGCGGGACTCAGATGCTACGGGTACTGCGGATACTGCCGGGCGCGGCCACAAGGGCCGCACCCGTCTGCACGTCGGCGCAGATAGCGGCTTACGAGTAGATCTTCGAGCCCGTCTTCACGAACTCGATCGACTTCTCCTGCATTCCGCGTTCGGCTTCCGGCAACGATGCCGCGTAGTCGCGCACTTCCTGCGTGATCTTCATCGAGCAGAACTTCGGGCCGCACATCGAGCAGAAGTGGGCAATCTTGGCGCCTTCGGCCGGCAGCGTGGCGTCGTGGAACGAACGCGCGCGCTCGGGATCGAGACCGAGGTTGAACTGGTCTTCCCAGCGGAACTCGAAGCGCGCCTTGGACAGCGCGTTGTCGCGGAGCTGCGCGCCGGGCCAGCCCTTGGCCAGATCGGCGGCGTGCGCGGCAATCTTGTACGTGATGATGCCCTCGCGCACGTCTTCCTTGTCCGGCAGGCCCAGATGCTCCTTCGGCGTGACGTAGCACAGCATCGCGGTGCCCATCCAGCCGATGTTGGCGGCGCCAATGCCGCTGGTGATGTGGTCATAGCCCGGCGCGATGTCGGTGACCAGCGGTCCCAGCGTGTAGAACGGCGCTTCGTAGCAGTGCTTGAGCTCTTCGTCCATGTTGGCCTGGATGCGCTGCAGCGGCACGTGGCCCGGGCCTTCGATCATCACCTGCACGTCGTGCTCCCACGCCTTGGCGGTCAGTTCGCCAAGCGTGCGCAGTTCGCCGAACTGGGCGTCATCGTTCGAATCGGCGATACAGCCCGGACGCAGACCATCACCCAGGCTGAACGACACGTCGTACGCCTTCATGATTTCGCAGATCTCGTCGAAGTGCGTGTACAGGAAGTTTTCCTTGTGGTGCGCCAGACACCACTTGGCCATGATCGAACCACCGCGCGAGACGATGCCGGTCACGCGGTCGGCCGTCATCGGCACGTAGCGCAGCAGCACGCCGGCGTGGATCGTGAAGTAGTCCACGCCCTGCTCCGCCTGCTCGATCAGCGTGTCGCGGAACATTTCCCAGGTCAGGTCCTCGGCGATACCGCCGGTCTTGTCCAGCGCCTGGTAGATGGGCACCGTGCCGATAGGCACCGGCGAGTTGCGCAGGATCCACTCGCGCGTTTCGTGGATGTGCTTGCCGGTGGACAGATCCATGATGGTGTCGGCGCCCCAGCGGATCGACCACACCATCTTTTCCACTTCCTCGGCCAGCGACGACGTCACCGCCGAATTGCCCAGGTTGCCGTTGATCTTGACGCGGAAGTTGCGGCCGATCGCCATCGGCTCCAGTTCCGTGTGGTTGATGTTGGCCGGGATGATGGCGCGGCCGGCAGCCACTTCGCGGCGTACGAACTCCGGCGTCATATCTTCCGGACGCAGCGGCAGAGCGGCGCCCAGGGCGTTGCCCGGATGCTGTCGCAGCAGCGCCTTGTACTCGGGCTTGTCGTAGAGCGCCTGCAGGTTCAGCGATTCGCGCAGCGCCACGTATTCCATTTCGGGCGTGATGATGCCCTTGCGTGCGTAGTGCATCTGCGACACGTTCGCGCCGGCCTTGGCGCGGCGCGGGTTCGTCAGTTGCGCGAAGCGCAGGTGTGCCGTGGCAGGGTCATTGGCGCGTGCCAGGCCATACTCCGACGACAGGCCAGTCAGCACCTCGGTGTCGTTGCGCTCTTCGATCCACTTGGCGCGGACGGGCGGCAGGCCGGCCTTCAGGTCGATATGCACGTCCGGATCGCTGTACGGGCCCGAGGTGTCGTAGACGGGAATCGGCGGGTTCGCCATCTCGCCCTTCTCGGTGCGCGTGGCGGTCTGCAGGATCGTGCGCAGCGGCACGCGGATGTCCGGCCGGCTGCCGGTGATATAGGTCTTGCTGGAAGCCGGATAGGCGAATTTCTGGTCGAGATCGCTTTCGAGCGATTCAAACGAAGCAGCGGGGGCAGTACGGGCCATGGGTATCGTCCTCTCTCATGCGGGGATGGACGAAACCAGGAGCCCTGTGAGGTCCGTCGCGCGGCATGGCCAGCGGCGGTGTCCCGTTTGTGCGGATCAAAGTGGAAATCCGCGGGACTAGAGCAATTCGGTTCTATTTGAAACTTCCCACGCCGGTACTAGCCGGATCGGGTTCGAAGGGACTCTCTCAGCCGCCCGGCCCATCCGAACGGCACCCCTGTTTCATCCAACGGGGTGAATTTAAGCACAAGCCCCTGCCTGACGCCAGCCAAAGATCGGTTGCATCTGTCATGCGTCACAGTATCGGAATCGACATGTTGCGGTGCACGATAACGGCGGATGCAAGCAGGCTGACGGGTCTTGTGGCGGGATTCGGCAGTGTTGCGCGCGCCGTTGTTGCCGTACCATGAACCGCATCAGGCCGCCCCCTCGATCGAATTCCGCACGCAGGAGATGCCATGGACGCCACATCCTTTCCCGATGCCGGCAGTGCGCAAACCCATACGGTGTTCAACCAGGTGCCCGATCTGGCGCACTACAACCTGTTCGAGTCGGACCCCGGCCTGCGTGCCGCGCTGGATCGCCTGGGCGGCGCGTGGCACGCCGATACGCTCGCCGCATTCGGCGCGCGGCTGGGCGATCCGGAGGTGCAGGCATGGGCCGCGGACGCCAACCGATTCATCCCCGAGCTGCACACGCACAGCCGCACTGGCGAGCGGATCGACCAGGTGGAATTCCACCCATCGTGGCACAACCTGCTGACGCTGCTGCGCAGCCAGCAACTCCAGGCCCTGCCCTTCGCCCAGCCACGCCCCGGCGTCTGGGCCGCGCGCACGGTGGGCTACTTCCTGCAGGCCCAGGTTGAATCCGGCTCGCTGTGTCCCACCACGATGACGCTCGCAAGTATTCCGGTCCTGCGCAAGGAACCCGCGTTGTTCCGCGATCTCGAACCGCGCCTCTACGCTACCGAACACGATGCGCGCGACCTGCTGTGGCGCGACAAGACCGCCGTGATGATCGGCATGGGCATGACCGAGAAACAGGGTGGCTCTGACGTGCGCGCCAACACCACGGTGGCGCTGCCCGTGCGCGGCGACGGCCGGGGCGCCGAATACGCGCTGACGGGCCACAAGTGGTTTTTCTCGGCGCCGATGTGCGACGCGCATCTGGTGGTCGCCCGCATGGGCGCGGCCGACGGGCCACTATCGTGCTTCTTCGTGCCACGCTTCCGCGACGACGGCAGCAAGAATCCAGTCCAGATCCAGCGGCTCAAGGACAAGCTCGGCAACCGCTCCAACTCGAGCAGCGAAGTCGAGTTCCGCGGCACCACCGGCATCCTGATCGGCGAGGAAGGCCGGGGCATCCCCACGATCATCGAGATGGCCACCAACACGCGGCTCGACTGCGTGATCGGCAGCGCGGCGCTGCTGCGGGCCGGTCTGGTGCAGGCGCTCCACCATGCGCGGCACCGCATGGCGTTCGGCAGGCTGCTGGCGGACCAGCCGCTGATGCGCAACGTGCTGGCCGACCTGACGCTCGAATCCGAGGCCGCCACACTGATGATGATGGCGCTGGCTCATGCCTTCGAACATGCCGACGACGATCCGCTGGCCGCCGCCTGGAAGCGCGTGATGACCCCGGCGGCCAAATTCTGGATCTGCAAGCGCGCGCTGGAGGCCACCGGGGAGACGATGGAGGTCTGGGGCGGCAACGGCTACGTGGAGGACGGCCCGATGGCGCGGCTGTATCGCGAAGCGCCGGTCAACTCGATCTGGGAAGGCTCGGGCAACATCATGTGCCTGGATGTCCTGCGCGCGCTCCAGCGCGATCCTGGCGATGGCGCGCGCATCCTGCAGGATCTGGCGCGGCTGTCGAATGGTGACGCCGCCGTGCGCGCGGAGCTGGCGTCGCTGCAGGCGATGCTGCGAGAGCCCGCTGAACAGCTCGAAACCAGCGCGCGACGTTTTGCGCAAGGACTGGTGCTGACGGCACAGGCGGCGCTGATGATCGCGCACGGCAATGCCGAATCGGCGGCGCTATTCGTTGCAAGCCGGCTTGGCCGCCAGCACGGCCGCGTGTTCGGCACGCTCGACGCCGACTCCAGCACGCTGGCACGCATCGCGGCACGCGCCTGGCCCGCCTGAGGCCACCGAAAAGCAACGACAGTCCGTGCGGAGAGATCGCACGAAAGTTGATGTGCCGCAATTCACTCATCTTCATGGGGAAGCGTGCACTCCGTAAACGTTGAGGTGACGGGCAGTCGGCCCGCTGCGAAATCCAAGTCACCCAACGGACGACGCATGCCTTGCGGCGTGCGTCGAATAGCCCCATGACTATCAGCAAACGTCTGTTACTTACGCTCTCCATTGCACTGCTCGCGCTGCTCTTTGTCGGCATCGGCGGCATCTGGCAAATGAACGAATCGGAGAAACGCCTCGAGTACTTCAACGACAACACGCTAGGCAGCGTGCATGACCTGAATACCGTCGCCGAATCGGTCGCCGCAATGCGTATCGAGTTGTATCGCCACGGCCTCAGCGAGGATGCCAAGGGTCTGGCCGAGATCGAGCAACAATTCGACGAAGCCAGCAAGCGCTTTGACAGGATGATCGACAAGTACGCGCACGATAACGTCTCGGACGAGACGGACCGCACAATGCTTGCGGCCGATCGCGCCGCGGTCAAACACTATCGCGACCAGATCCCGGCTTTCTTCGAGCGCTCCCGTACTGGCGACTATGCCGGCGCGAAGCAGATGCTGACGGCCGGCGAACTGTTCAAGGCCTCCCTGGCGCTGCGTAAGGCGGTGGCCGAGCACCTTGAATACAACACCAAGCAGGGCGGGATCGCCGTGGACAACAACAAGGCCCAACATGCACGGTCTGTCAGCATTTCCCTGAGCGTGATCGTCATTACCCTCGCCCTCACGGCGATCATGGCGCTGATGCTGTTCCGGCGGATCCGAGGCAGCCTGGCGCAGATCCAGGGCTCGCTCGAGTACGTCAGCCGAACACTCGACCTCGATCATCGTGCCGTCGTGGACAGGCTCGACGAAATCGGCCTGACCGCGCAATCCTTCAACACGCTGATCGAGCGCGTGGCGAATATGTTGCGCGACGTACGTCGATCGACCGATTCGGTCGGTGTCGCGGCCGCGCAGATTGCCGCCGGGAACACCGACCTGTCCTCACGCACGGAACAACAGGCGGCCTCGCTCGAGGAGACCGCCTCGAGCATGGAGCAATTGAGCACGACTGTCCGCCAGAACGCCGACAACGCCCAGCAGGCATCGTCGCTGGCCAGCAACGCCGCGCAGGTGGCCGATGAAGGCAACCAGGCGGTCAACCAGATGGTGGAGACGATGGGCGCGATCAGCACCAGTTCCGGGCGCATCGCCGAGATCACGAACATGATCGAAGGCATTGCGTTCCAGACCAACATCCTCGCGCTCAATGCCGCCGTGGAGGCAGCGCGCGCCGGAGAACAGGGCCGCGGTTTCGCCGTGGTGGCGGGCGAAGTGCGCAGCCTGGCGCAACGGTCTTCCAGCGCTGCCAAGGAAATCAAGGATCTGATCGAAGCCTCGGCGGAAACCGTGCGTGCCGGCTCCGAGCAGGCGCATGACGTGGGCAGTACGATGACCGAAATCCAGCAAGCCGTGAAACGTGTATCGGACATCATCACGGAGATCTCGGCGGCCTCGCAGGAGCAAAGCACTGGCATCGAGCAGGTGGGACACGCAGTGGGCCAGATGGACCAGGTTACGCAGCAGAACGCGGCGCTGGTCGAAGAAGCCGCCGCCGCCGCGCAGTCGCTGGACGAGCAAGCCAGCAAGCTGCGCGAGATGGTAGGCCAGTTCAGGATGAGCGTCTGAGTACGCCGTCTGCAGTGGTCACCCGGCACGCCGCCAACGCGGCGGCGTGCGTCAATCGGCCACCACGGTTTCGAGAATCCGCAACGTCACATGCGGCGCGTAGCGAATCAGGTCGTGGGCGCGCTCGCCGATCATGATTGCCGGCGCGTTTGTGTCACCGCCGATCAGCGTCGGCATGATCGAAGCATCCACCACCCGCAGGCCCTCGATGCCGCGCACGCGCAGTTGAGGGTCCACTACCGCCAGCGGGTCCATGCCCATGCGACAGGTGCCTACCGGCTGACAGGCCGATTGCGCGTGCGCGCGAATCCAGGCCCGTGCGGCTTCGTCATTGCCGCCGTCGTCACGCAGTTGGCTCAGCCGCAGATCCTGCCCGCCGAATGCCGCAAGCGGCGCCTGCGCCAGGATACGCCGCGCGATACGCAACCCGTCGAGCAGGGCATCCATGTCCTGCGGATCCGACAGATAATGCGGATCGATCAGCGGCGCCTTGCGCGGGTCCGGCGACGCCAGCCGCACCGCGCCACGGCTGCGCGGGCGCAGCACGCTGGCATGGCACGCGTAGCCGTGCCCCAGGCGCAGGCGGCGCGTCTCGTCGTCGACGAGCCCCACCACGAAACTCAATTGCAGGTCGGGCTCGGCCAGCCCGGCGCGGCTGCGCACGAAGGCGCCTGCTTCGGCCAAGTTCGATGTCAGCATGCCCGATCGCTCGCGCCGATAGCGCAGGCTTTCGCCAATCAGTCGGAAGGCGCTGCCCAGCGAGATGCCGAACAGTTCGGACGCACGCACGCGTCGTTGCACCGAGACATCCACGTGATCCTGCAGATTGGCGCCAACGCCTGGCAGGTCGTGGACCACGGGAACGCCAAGCTCGCGCAGATGCATCATCGGCCCCACGCCGGAGGCCATCAGTAATTGCGGAGACCCGAACGCGCCTGCAGCAAGGATCACCTCCCGACGCGCGCGGATTTCCAGTTCCTTGCCGTCGCGCCACGCAACGACACCCACCGCGCGCCTGCGTTCGAACAGCACGCGCAGCACGTGCGCCCCCGTCAGCACGTGCAGGTGGCTGCGTCCGCCGTTGCTGGTCCGGTTGCGGGCATTGCCGCCGTGCAGATAGGCGCGCGCGGCATTCCATCGCTCGCCGTTGTGCTGGGTCACCTGATACCAGCCCACGCCTTCCTGCTCATCGCCGTTGAAGTCGCCGTTGCGCACGATGCCGGCACGCTGTGCTGCGTCGATGAAATGGTGCGCGAACGGGTTCGGCGAACGCAGGTCACTGACGTGCAGCGGCCCGGTGCCACCGTGAAGCGGATCGTCGTCCTCGCCGGCCAGACGCGCGTTGCACTCGGCGCGGCGGAAATACGGCAGCACGTCGACCCACGACCAGCCGTCGCAGCCGGCATCGGCCCAGGCGTCGTAGTCGGCCGGGCGGCCGCGCGTGTAGATCATGGCGGAGATCAAGGATGAGCCGCCGAGGCCGCGTCCACCCGGCAGGCTGACTCGCCTGCCGTCCAGCCCTTCCTGCGGGACGGTTCGGTATCCGACATTGCGCGAGCCGGCCCGTGGCAGGAACGCAGCGCCCGCGGCGGGTGTGCGTACCAGCACATGGTGATCGTGGCCGCCTGCCTCGAGCAGCGCGATACTGTCGTTGCCACTGTCGGCCAGCCGCCCGGCCAGCGCGCAGCCGGCCGAGCCGGCGCCCACGACGAGATAGTCAAAGGTCGCTTCCATCTGTCTCCTCGCGTGTCGGTGTCCGTACTGCCAGTCCCCAGCGGACGCGTGTCGCGAAAATCCAGTGTAGGCGCTGGCGCGGGGAGCCGTGAAGCGCGGCGATGCCACTTCGCCCAACCCGGCCGCCGCGCGGCGTTTGGTAGTCACCCTCCATTGCGATAACCGCGCGGCTGGCTTATGGTGGCCGATGGTCAATCGTCAATGGCCTGCGGGCTGCCGCCCCGCCCCGGAACCAAACCGTGTCCCAGAAGGAGACCGCCAATGAGAGAAGTGCCCGCCATGTCGTCCTTGTTTGATGCAATGCGCGCAGCCTCGCGGCACGACCAGACACCGCCATGGGATGTGCGGGCCGACCGGCTGCGCCGCTTGCGCAGGCTCGTGCAGGCCAATCACGAAGCCATCTCCGCAGCCATCAGCGCGGACTTCACCAATCGTCCGCGGCAGGAGACCGCGCTGCTGGAAATCTTCCCGAGCGTGGCCGGGATCGATGACGCATTGCGGCACGGCAAGCGCTGGATGCGTGTGCGCCGCGCCAGCACCGGCCTCTGGTTCAAGCCTGGCCGCTCGCGCCTGATGCCGCAGCCGCTTGGCGTGGTCGGCATCGTGGTGCCATGGAACTACCCACTGTATCTGACCATCGGACCGCTGACCGGCGCGCTGGCGGCCGGCAATCGCGCGATGGTCAAGCTGTCGGAGTACACGCCACGTTTCTCCGCATTGTTCGCGCAACTGGTGCAGGCGGCCTTCGCGCCCGACGAGGTGGCCGTGATCAACGGCGACGCCGAAGTGGCCGCCGCCTTCAGCACCCTGCCGTTCGACCACCTGCTGTTCACGGGCTCAACCAATGTCGGCCACCATGTGATGCGGGCCGCTGCGGCGAACCTCACGCCGGTCACGCTGGAACTGGGCGGCAAGTCACCCGCGATCATCGGGCCGCATGCCGATTTCGAGCGGGCCGTGGAGCGGATCCTGGTGGGCAAGCTGCTGAACGCGGGCCAGACCTGCATCGCGCCCGACTACGTGCTGGTGCAAGCCGACCAACGCGACCGCTTCGCCGAGACGGCTCGCCGCTGCGTCAGCCGGCTTTATCCCGATATCGCGCGCAACCCCGACTACACCAGCATCATCAGCCCACGTCACTTCGACCGGCTGGAGTCGATGATCGCCGCCGCCACCGCGGCGGGGGCGCAGGCAGTGCCGCTGACCGATGCTACGCCGGACGCCGCCGCGCGCCGCCTGCCGCCGGTGCTGCTGACGGATGTGCCGGACAACGTGATGGCGATGCAGGAGGAAATCTTCGGGCCGGTACTGCCCGTGGTGACGTATCGCAGCATCGAGGACGCGATCGGCTTCGTGAACGCGCGCCCGCGCCCACTGGCGCTTTATGTGTTCGATAAGTCGGGGGATGTGGTGGACCGTGTGATGCGCCAGACCGTAGCCGGCGGCGTGACCGTCAACGACACGCTATTCCATATCGCCCAGGACGACCTGCCATTTGGCGGCGTCGGCCCGAGCGGCATGGGCGTCTATCACGGCAAGGCCGGCTTCGAGACGTTCTCGAAGCTCAAGCCGATCTTCCATCAGGCCGGCCTCAATGGCGCCGGACTGCTCAAGCCGCCCTACGGCAAGCGGTTCGAGTCGATGTTGAAGCTGCTGCTGCGCTGACAACGCCCGGCTCCCGCGCTACGGGAACGGGCGTATTTCCCACCTTCAAGCCGCCAGCATCGGCTTGCCCAGCATCTTCGACAACACAGCCTCGGGCGAGTGCGTGCGGTCACCAATGGCGGCGGGGTCCAGGTAGATGGTCTGTTCCATCATGGCCTTGCCGCGCATGGCCGCATGGAGAAGCTGGTCGCTGAACACGATCCAGGTCGAACCCGGCGGGAACTGGAATTCCTGTTGCGGCACCGACTTCTGGTAGTCGAGATCGGCCTTGGCCAGATCATGCAGCTGCAGCATGCGATGGTCGTACTCGCTGCGCGCGCGCTTGGTGATGTGCAGGGTCTTCATCAGCCAGGATTGGCCGGGCCACATCCCGTGGGTCTTCGGCACGAAGTGGCCCGCGAAATCTGCGAATGGCTCGCCCACGCGCCAGACGCGCGGTGCCTCCGGATCGATGTTGTGGAACACGCGCAGCAGGCGCTTGCCAAGCAGCGGATTCGAAGGGAACGCATCGACGTGCAGGCGCGTATCGTCCTTGCGCCAGCTCACCGGGCGTCCGGCGATCTCGCTCGGCCGCAGCGAGGTACCCGCGCGCGTCATGTGCGGCCCGTACTCGGGGAACAGCGCGTGGATCAGCGACTCGGTCGATTCGGCGTACCGGCGGATCAGGTTGTAGAGATCGGTCAGGTCCTGCTGGGTACCCGCCGCGCCGCGCACGGCGCCTTCGTTGGCACGCAGGTTGATGTTCTTCGACTTGCCATCCGAGTAGCGGCTATCGAGAAAACGCTCTTCTCCCGGCGCAAAGCGGAAATGCAGGTTCGGGAAATACAGCACGGCGCCTTGTTCCAGTTCACGGCGCAGCGTCGCCTGCGTCTCCGGCGAGACTTCGGGCGACCAGTCGGTGTAGGGCTGAGTACGGATCAGATCCAGAGACATAGCCATTCCATTAAGTTCGGTTTGGACCGGATTTTACCCCTACTGTGCCCGAGGTCTTGTGCAACAAGATCAACAAAAAACCCCGCGCGCTCCCGAAGGACCGGCGGGGTCTTGATCCGGCAGAACGCCCGGACGCAGCAGCAGGCGCTTACAGGCCGGCGGCAGCGCGCAGAATCGCGGCCTTGTCCGTGGCTTCCCACGAGAACTCCGGCTCCTCGCGGCCGAAGTGGCCGTAGGCGGCAGTCTTCTCGTAGATCGGACGCAGCAGGTCCAGCATCTGGACGATGCCCTTCGGACGCAGGTCGAAATGCTCCTGAACCAGCGCGGCGATCTTCTCGTCGGAGATCTTGCCGGTGCCTTCGGTGTACACGGTCACGTTGATCGGGCGGGCCACGCCGATCGCGTAGCTGACCTGCACCTGGCACTGGCGCGCCAGGCCGGCGGCCACGACGTTCTTGGCCACGTAGCGGGCGGCGTAGGCGGCCGAACGGTCCACCTTCGACGGATCCTTGCCCGAGAACGCACCGCCACCGTGCGGCGAAGCGCCACCGTAGGTATCGACGATGATCTTGCGGCCGGTGAGGCCGCAATCGCCTTGCGGGCCACCGATCACGAAACGGCCGGTCGGGTTCACCAGGTACTTGGTTTCCTTGAGCATCTCGGCCGGCAGCACCGGCTTGATGATCTCTTCGATCACGGCTTCACGGATCTGGGCCTGCGAGATGTCCGGCGCATGCTGGGTCGACAGCACCACGGTATCCACGCTGTGCGGACGGCCATCCACGTAGCGCACGGTCACCTGCGACTTGGCGTCGGGACGCAGCCAGGGCAGGCGGCCGTCACGGCGCAGCAGCGACTGGCGCTCCACCAGGCGGTGCGAGTAGTAAATCGGGAACGGCATCAGTTCCGGCGTTTCGTCGCAGGCATAGCCGAACATCAGGCCCTGGTCGCCAGCGCCCTGGTTCAGGTAGTCGTCCGACGCGCGGTCGACGCCCTGGGCGATATCGGGCGATTGCTTGTCGTAGGCCACCAGCACGGCGCAGCCCTTGTAGTCGATGCCGTACTCGGTGTTGTCGTAACCGATGCGCTTGATGGTTTCGCGCGCGACCTGGATGTAGTCGACGTTGGCAGTCGTGGTGATTTCACCCGCCAGCACGACAAGTCCCGTATTGCAAAGCGTCTCGGCCGCCACGCGGGCGTACTTGTCCTGGGCAAGGATCGCGTCCAGGACAGCATCCGAAATCTGGTCGGCTACTTTATCGGGATGGCCTTCGGAGACAGATTCCGAAGTAAAGAGGAAATCGTTCGACACGATCTGGTTTCTCCAAGTTGGCTATTGCGTGCCAGCCTCGGGAAACGATGCGGCGACGCTTTAGCGGTATTTTCAAGCCCCTCGGGTAGAGCGGCATCGCCCCGCAAGTTGTCAGTTAACTCGGCGATGCAGGCTATTATACGCGCCTGCCGGCCTCGCTGCAGCGTGCCATGTTGGGTATGCCACAGGCGGCGGCCGACGCGAACCCGATACTGTTATTCTCGGCCGGCACGCTGCCGAATTTAGCCCTGACGGCGTCATGACATTTATTTTCTGGCTGATTTCCCGCTTACCACTGCGCGCGCTCCACGCGATCGGCGGCGCCCTGGGACTGCTGGCGGCACGGCTGCCAGGCCGCTATGGACGCAGACTGGAGGAGAACTTCCGCCACGCCTATCCGGATGCATCCGACGCCATGCTGGCGGAAGCCGCGCGCCACTCGGGCCGGCTGATCATGGAAATGCCGTACTTCTGGAGCCGCAAGTCCATCACGGTCCGCACGGACAACTTCGACGATCATCTCTGGCCGGAACTGGCGCGCCTGGAGGCGGCCGGCAACGGTGTGATCGTCCTGACGCCGCATCTGGGCTGCTTCGAGGTGCTGCCCCAGTCGTACGCGCGCCTGCGCCGCGTCACCGCGATGTTCAAGCCGCCGCACCAGGCATGGTTGCGCGAGTTCGTCGAACAGATGCGCAGCCGGCCCAACATGGCGATGGCCCCGGCCAATCCACGCGGCGTGCGGATGCTGGTCAAGGCCCTGAAGCGCGGCGAAGCGGTCGGCATCCTGCCGGATCAGGTGCCAAGCGGCGGCGAGGGCACCTGGGCGCCGTTCTTCGGCAAGCCGGCCTATTCGATGACGCTGGTGCACCGGCTGCAGCAACTGACGAAGGCCCCGGTGGTGATGGTCTATGCCGAACGACTGCCGAAGGGCGCGGGCTATCGCGGCCACCTGCGTATCCTGAGCGATGGCGGGATGTTGCCCGAAGATCCCGCTGCGGCGTCGGCCGTGATCAATGCGGCTATCGAAGACTTGATCACTATCGACCCGACCCAGTACCTGTGGGGGTATAACCGCTACAAGTGTCCAACCGGCGCGGAATTGCCGCCGGACACGCTCGCCACCACACAGGCCACTACACGTGCCGCTGCACAGGCCACTACCAACAACATTCAATGAGCCGGATCTTCACGTGGCTCGGCATCGGTCTGCTGACGGTGCTGGGCAAACTCCCCTACCCGTTCGTGGCCCGCTTCGGCGAGGCGCTAGGCAGCATTCTGTTCATGATCCCAAACCCGCGCCGCGAAGTGGTGCGGGCCAACCTTCGGCTGTGCTTCCCGGACAAGACCGATGCGGAAATCGAGGCGATGTCGCGCGAGACCTACCGCAAGGTCTTCCGCAGCTTTGCCGAGGGCGGCATCTTCTGGACCTGCAACGAGAAAAAGATGCGCCAGCTGGTGCAGATCAACGACCAGGGCGACCTGCCCTCGCTCGACGGCTCGCCCCATATCCTGGTGACACTGCACCTGTCCGGCCTGGAAGCCGGCGCGATTCGCCTGACGATGCACCTGCGCGACACCGTGGGCCGATCGGGCGCCTCGCTCTACACGGTGCAGAAGAACGCGCTGTTCGATGACTTCCTGAAGGTCGCGCGCGGCCGCTTCGGCGCCAACATGATTTCGCGCAACGACAGCGTGCGCAACATCCTCCGCGTGCTGAAGAAAGGCGAGGCCCTGCAGCTGATCTCCGACATGGACTTCGGCGAGCGCGACTCCGAGTTCGTGCCGTTCTTCGGCGTGGAGGCGCTGACCCTGACATCGGTCTCCCGGCTGGCCCGGCTTGCGGGCGCCAAGGTCGTACCCATCTACACCGAGCAGTTGCCGGACTACAAGGGGTATGTCCTGCACATCCTGCCGCCTTGGGACGACTATCCCGGCGAAAGCGTCACCGACGACACACGGCGCATGAACGCGTTCTTCGAGGACGCCATCCGTCCGCGCGTGCCCGACTACTACTGGGTGCATAAACGCTTCAAGCACCGCCCGCCCGGCGAACCTGACATCTACTGATTACAATTCCGGACATGAAACTCCAGTTCACCAAGATGCACGGCGCCGGCAACGATTTCATCGTGCTGGACGGCATTCACCAGAAGCTCGATCTGACCGACGCGCAATGGCGCGCGCTGGCAAATCGCCATTTCGGCATCGGCGCCGACCAGATCCTGATCGTTGAAAAATCCTCGCGCGACGATGTGGATTTCCGCTACCGGATCGTCAACGCGGACGGCGGCGAAGTCGAACACTGCGGCAACGGCGCCCGTTGCTTCGTCCGCTTCGTCACGGACCGTGGCATGACCGACAAGCAGTCGGTTCGCGTGGAAGTCATGAACGGCGTCATCACGCTGAAGCTGCAGGACGACGGTCAGGTGACAGTGGACATGGGCGAGCCCGAACTCACGCCCGCCCGCGTGCCATTCATCGCCGACGGCCTGCCGACACGCGCCGAAGCCCAGGACACGCTCTACGGCCTCGAAGTCAACGGCCGCATCGAGTGGATCTCAGCCGTGTCGATGGGCAATCCGCACGCGGTGCAGATCGTGGACGACGTGGAGACATTCCCGGTGCTTCAGGACGGCCCGGTGATCGAGCACCACAAGTCGTTCCCGAACCGGGTCAATGCCGGATTCATGCAGATCGTCGACCGCAACACGGTGCGGCTGCGCGTGTTCGAACGCGGCGCGGGCGAAACGCTGGCATGCGGCACGGGCGCCTGCGCGGCCGTGGTGGCCGGCATCCGCCGCGGCTTGCTGGACTCTCCGGTCAGGGTGCACACCCACGGCGGCGACCTGACCATCGCGTGGCAGGGCGCAGGCCAGCCCGTGCAGATGACGGGCCCCGCGACGACCGTGTTCGAAGGCACTATTGACCTCTCGACGCTGCCTGCCTGACCATTGAGGCTCGCAGACACGCGGGGCCGGCCCGGTCCCGTCTTCGGGAGCACCAATGAAGCTGGACGATTTCTGCATCACCTCAGGCAAGGGGTTCAAGCTTGCCGCCTTCGACCCGGAGAGCAAGCCGTTCTCCCTGGGGGAAAAAGACGCTGACGTTGCGCATGTTGCCGACCTGTCGGCACGACTCGATGCGGAGCAGGACGTTTTCTACGCCGAGCACCGCCGCAAGCTGCTGTTCATCCTGCAGGGCATGGACACCAGCGGCAAGGACGGCACCGTGCGCTCCGTCTTCCGGAATTTCGACCCATTAGGCGTGCGTGTCGCCAGCTTCAAGGCCCCTACGGCGGAGGAACTGGCGCGCGACTATCTGTGGCGTGTGCACCTGCAGGTACCGCGCCAGGGCGAGATCGCCATCTTCAACCGTAGCCACTATGAAGACGTGCTGATCACGCGCGTGCATGACTGGATCGACGACGAAGAGTGCGAGCGTCGCTTCCGCCAGATCCGCGCGTTCGAGGAGATGTTGACGGAGACCGGGACGACGATCGTCAAATGCTTCCTGCACATTTCGAAAGCCGAGCAGAAGCGGCGACTCGAAGACCGCATCGCCGATCCGCAGAAGCACTGGAAGTTCGACATGCAGGACCTGGCCGAGCGCAAATACTGGAAGGAGTACCAGCAGCGCTACGAGGCCGCGATCGCCGCCACGGCCACGCCGGCGTGTCCCTGGTACATCGTGCCCGCGGACTCGAAAAGCCACCGCAACCTGATGGTCGCGGAGATCCTTGCGGACGTGTTCCGCAAACTCAAGCCAAGCTATCCACCGCCCAAGCCCGAGCTGGCGAAAGTGACCGTGGAATAGGCGACCGGATCAGTCGTTGCCGCCGTTGCCGCGATGCACGTCGTGGGTAACGAACGGGCGGTCCGGCCCCGGCATGGCCAGCCACTTCGGGTGCTTGAGCGTTTCGCGAATGTCCTCGAGGCCGCTGGCCCAATGCTCGTGCATCGTCAGCACGCCGAACTGGTAATCCTTCGCGCTGCCCTCGAACGACTTGTCACGATAGATCAGTTGAATCACGTTGCGCCGTGCGTCGCAGGCATGGTCCGCCGCCCGCTGATACCAGGGGTCGTTGCGCTTTGACTGTGGCACCAGCGCCAGCACTTCGCCAAGCATCCGGCGATAGTTCTGCTGCTCGCGCATGTAGTCGGTGATGGCCCGCGTGCGGCTGGAATACTGGATGTCTTTCTGGCGCTCGACCACGTCCTGCAGATTGTGCGGCAGCCCGCCACGGGCGCTCCACAGGTCCACCTGGAAAATCAGCGCATCGCGTCGCGGCTGGGCGGTCAGCACCTCTTGCAGGGGCGTGTTCGATACGAGCCCGCCGTCCCAGTAGTACTCGCCATCGATCTCGATCGCCGGGAATCCCGGCGGCAGCGCGCCCGACGCCATGAAATGCTCGGGACGCAGCGTGGTGCGCGTGTTGTCGAAGTAGGCGAAGTTGCCCGTGTGGACATTGACGGCGCCCACCGACACGCGCATCCCCTTCGGATGATTGATCCGGTCGAAATCGGCGAACCGCTCGAGCGTGGATTTCAAAGGCGCGGTGTCGTAGTAGCTGACCCGCGTAGGGTCTTCGAAATGCGCCCAGAGGTCGGTCACCGCGCGCGGCGAGAAGAAGCCGCGTTGCCCCTCCACGATCGCACGCGCGGCGTTGAAGCTGTCGAACCAGATTCGCATCGGCTCGGGCCACGTCGGCGCGGAGTCGCTGAGCATCTCCAGCGGCAGCCCGGGCAGCCACGGCTGGGCACAGATGTATTCCCAGAACGCGCGCAGTTGCGCCACGCGCGTCTCGGGAGGATTGCCGGCGATGACGGCGGCGTTGAGCGCGCCGATCGAGATACCCGCGACCCAGTTGGGATGGATGCCCCCTTCGGCCAGCCCCTGGTAGACACCGGCCTGATAGGAACCAAGCGCGCCACCGCCCTGCAGCACCAGCGCGCGGATCGCATAGGCCTCATGCGGCGGCCCGTCCCCGGGCTCGACCGGCTGGCCGCAATGCTCGCTGAGCGCCGAGCCGCGCCCACTGGCGCCGCGTTTCGCCCGCTCCGGTGTGGCCTGTGACGATGAATCCTGCGGCGGACCACCCTGTTCGCCGATTTCCCTTTGGATCGCTTCCTTGTTTCGCCGCTTGACCGCCACGCCATGCTCCCAAAAAGAAACGGCCCCATCCGGGGCCGTGTTCGTTGTCAGACGCCGTACTTCTGACGATAGGCTGCCACAGCCTCCCGGGAGTTCCCGAGTGACGGGTCTTTCGACGCATCCAGATACGCCAGCAGGTCCTTGAGCGTGGCAATCGCGATCACCGGAATGCCGTATTCGCGCTGCACATCCTGCACCGCCGAATGCGTGCCGATGTTGTCGGCCGTGCCGCTCTTTTCCATGCGGTCCAGCGCGATCAGCACGGCGGCAGGCTCGGCGCCCGCGGCGCGAATCAGCTGCATCGACTCGCGCACCGAGGTACCGGCGGAGATCACGTCGTCGATGATCACGACCTTGCCCTGGAGCTTGGCGCCGACCAGCGTGCCACCTTCGCCATGGTCCTTCGCTTCCTTGCGGTTGTAGGAGAAGCCGACGTCACGTCCCATGCCGGCCAGCGCCACCGCCGTGGCGGAGGCCAGAGTGATGCCCTTGTAGGCCGGCCCGAACAGCACGTCGAACTGCACGCCCGATTCCAGCAGGGTCTTCGCGTAGAATTGCGCCACCTGGCCCAGCATCGCGCCCTGGTTGAACAGACCGGCGTTGAAGAAGTACGGCGACTTGCGGCCAGCCTTGGTCACGAACTCGCCGAAGGACAGCACGCCTGCGTCCAGTGCAAAGCGGATGAAGGACTGGCTGAGGTCGTCCGGCGTCGTCTGCTGCGTCATCTTTTCTCTCTGAATTCAAAATTTCCCGAGATGTTACGGATTATCAGCGCCAACCTCAACGGCATCCGCTCCGCCTCCAAGAAGGGCTTCTTCGAGTGGATGGGCAAGCAGGAAGCGGACATGGTCTGCGTTCAGGAACTCAAGGCCCAGGAAGCCGACATGACCGAGGCGTTCCTGGCGCCACACGGCTATCACGGCTACTTCCACTATGCCGAGAAAAAGGGCTACAGCGGCGTGGGCCTCTATACCCGCCACAAGCCGGAGCGCGTGATTATCGGCTTCGGCAATGATGAGTTCGACGCCGAGGGCCGCTACGTGGAAGTGCAGTATCCGCACCTCGCCGTGATCTCGGTCTACGTGCCTTCCGGCTCAAGCTCCGAGGAGCGCCAGCTGGCCAAGTTCCGCTTTATGGAAGCCTTCCTGCCGCACCTGCTGGAACTGAAAGCCAGCGGCCGCGAGATCGTGCTGTGCGGTGACGTGAACATCGCCCACAAGGAAATTGACATCAAGAACTGGAAGGGCAACCTGAAGAACTCCGGTTTCCTGCCCGAAGAGCGCGCCTGGATCGGCGAACTGTTCGACAACCACGGCTATGTCGACGTATTCCGCCAGCTCGACCCGCGCCCCGAACAGTACACATGGTGGAGCAACCGTGGTCAGGCATACGCGAAGAACGTTGGGTGGCGCATCGATTACCACCTGACCACGGCGAAGATCGCGGCTACCGCCAGGGCTACGTCGATCTACAAGGACGAGAAGTTCAGCGACCACGCCCCGCTGTCGATCGATTACGATTTTCCGTTGTGATGTGCGCATCCCCCGGCGCAACGCCGGGGGTGCCGTCCGCCTTCAGATGGCGCGCATCTCGTCGAGCAGGTTCGGGTGACGGTCCCGCAGCTTCAGCCGCCTGATCGGATGGCAGCGGCCGCCACTCTCGCGTAAACCCTGCACCGGACACCCAACCTCGTTACAATGCTGGTTCTCCGCCCCCAAGGACGCGAGACTTTTCGCATTTTTCAGAGTGAGTCCGCCATGGTTTTCAAAGTGTTCGTCGATGGTCAGGAAGGCACTACCGGTCTCCGGCTGCTTGACTATCTCTCGGGTCGCACCGATGTGGAACTGCTGCGCATTGCCGATGACAAGCGCAAGGACCCGCAGGAGCGAGCACGATTCCTGAACGCCTCGGACGTCTCTTTCCTGTGCCTGCCGGACGTGGCCTCGCGCGAGGCCGTGTCGCTGGTGACCAACCCCAACACCTGCGTGATAGACGCCAGCACGGCGTTCCGCACGGCTGACAACTGGGCCTACGGCCTGCCGGAACTGACCCGTGGCCAGCGCGAGAAGGTGCGCGGCAGCAAGCGCATCGCCGTGCCAGGCTGCCACGCCAGCGCGTTCGTGCTGGCCGTGCGTCCGCTGGTGGAAGCCGGCCTGATGCCTGCCGACTATCCGGCTTCGGCGTTCTCGCTGACCGGTTACAGCGGCGGCGGCAAGTCGATGATCGCGGAGTTCGAAGCCGGCGGAAATCCGAAGCTGATGAGCCCGCGCCCGTACGCGCTGGGTCTGGCGCACAAGCACCTGCCGGAAATGCGTGTGCAGACCGGCCTGTCGCAGGCGCCGATCTTCAACCCGATCGTCGGCAACTTCCTGAAGGGTCTGGCCGTGACGGTGCCGGTGTATCCGGGGCTGCTGTCGCGCAAGGCCGATGCGCAAGCCATCCTCGACATCTACCGCAAGCACTACGAAGGCGAGCAGTTCGTGCGCGTCCATCCGTTCAACAGCGACGCCAATCTGGACAACGGCTTCTTCGACGTCCAGGCGAACAACGACACCAACCGCGTGGACCTGTTTGTCTTCGGCAACGAAGACCGCCTGAACCTGGTGGCGCGCCTGGACAACCTCGGCAAGGGCGCGGCCGGTGCGGCCGTGCAATGCATGAACGTCCATATCGGCGCCGACGAAGCCACGGGGCTCGTTGCCTGACGTCTCGCCCGCTTCAAAAGAAAAACCGGCTCGACCTGAGCCGGTTTTTTTTCGCCCGTCCGGGCCACCGTCCCTACTTTTTCAGCGGATGCTGGAGATCCTCGTCGCCCGCGTCGACCGGTGCGTCGTGCAGGTCAGCCATATTGGCCTTGTAAGGCGGCAGCTTCTCCATCGGCATGTTCATGGCCTTGGCATAGAGCGGCAGCACTTCATTCATATGCGCCTGAAGCACGGCGATCCGGCTGCGGCCGGACGGATGGGTCGAGGTGAACTCGTCGCCGGCCTTGAGCACTGCGCCCATCTTCTGCCAGAGCGTGATGGCCGCGCGGGGGTCATACCCGGCGCGCGCGGCGATATCCATGCCGATCAGGTCGGCTTCGGTCTCTTCCTGGCGCGAAAAGCGCAGCGACAGCATCTTGGCATTGGAGCCGATATCCATATTGCCGAGGTTACCGAAGCCGGTCAGCTGCGACACCACGTTCGCGCCCAGGTTCGAGATCTCGGCCTGCGCCGCGCGCTGGCGGGCGTGTTCTTCCAATGCGTGCGAGATCTCGTGGCCCATGACCATGGCCACTTCGTCGTCGGTCAGATTGAGCTCATCAAGCAGGCCGGAATAGACGGCCATCTTGCCGCCAGGCATGCAGAAGGCGTTGACCTGCTTGGACCGGATCAGGTTGATTTCCCAGGCCCAGCGCCCGGCGCGCGGATTCCAGAGCACGGTCTGCGGCAGCAGCCGGATGCCGATCTCGCGCAGGCGCTTCACCTGCGGATCGTCTTCGTCGACCAGCGTGTGCTTGGCGATCGCTTCCTGCTTGACCTGTTCGTACTCGCGCGCCGCCTGCTGGTCGATCACCTCCATCGGCACGATTTCCCGCACTTTCGAATAGCGGCGATCGACCCGCACGCCATCTTCGGGCGCGGAAACCACGGCAACTCCCTGCGCCCGCGCGGGAAGCGGATGCGCGACGCCCAGCGCGGCAGCCAGTACGAAGGCTGCGGCCACGGCCTGCTGGCGCAACCGGCACGATGTGTCGGACACGTTCGGGTTCAAGGCAGGGCTCGCTGGGTAGAAAGTTTCGACTTGTTCGGGGGCGCGGAATTGGTGATGCAATAATACACAGCCAGCCGCGCGCCGTCCTCGCCATCATGACTTTTCAAGACTATCTCGACATCTTCCGCAATCGCCGCATCGGGGCCATGCTGACGCTCGGTTTTGCCTCCGGACTCCCCCTGGCGCTGACCTCGGGCACGCTGCAGGCGTGGATGACGGTCGAAGGGCTGGACATCAAGACGATCGGCTTTTTCTCGCTGGTCGGCCAGGCCTATATCTTCAAGTTCCTCTGGGCCCCTCTGATGGACCGCTTCACGCCGCCGCTACTGGGCCGTCGGCGCGGTTGGCTGCTGGTCACGCAGCTCGGGCTGGTGGGCAGCATCGCGGCGATGGCGTTTTGTCCGCCCCACGAGGCACTGTGGGCGCTGGCCGCGCTGGCCACACTGGTCGCCTTCCTGTCGGCTTCACAGGACATCGTGTTCGATGCCTACAGCACCGACGTGCTGCGCCCGACCGAGCGCGGCGCCGGCGCGGCGGTCAAGGTGCTCGGCTACCGGCTGGCGATGCTGGTGTCGGGAGGGCTGGCGCTCTATCTGGCCGACCGCGTGCTGGGGTGGCCACACATGTACCTGCTGATGGCGGCGCTGATGAGCGTTGGGCTGGTCACGCTGATCTGGGCGCCGGAGCCGGACGTCCCGGCGCGCGCGCCGCGCTCGCTGGAAGAAGCGGTGGTCGGGCCGCTGCGCGATTTCTTTGGCCGCCAGGGCGCGTGGTGGCTCCTGCTGCTGATCGTGCTGTACAAGCTCGGTGACGCCTTCGCGGGCAGCCTGTCGACCACGTTCCTGATTCGCGGCCTGGGCTTCGATCCGGGCGAGGTCGGCATCGTCAACAAGACGCTGGGGCTGGCCGCGACGATCATCGGCGCGCTGTTCGGCGGTTCGCTGATGGTGCGCCTGGGCCTGTACCGTTCGCTGATGCTGTTCGGCATCCTGCAGGGCGTGTCGAATCTGGGCTACTGGATCCTGTCCGTCACGCCGCCGCACCTGTGGACAATGGGTGCGACGATCGCCGTCGAAAACCTCTGCGGCGGCATGGGCACCGCGGCCTTCGTGGCGCTGCTGATGACGCTGTGCAACCGGTCATTCTCGGCCACCCAGTACGCGCTGCTATCTGCGCTGGCGTCGATCGGGCGCGTCTACGTGGGGCCGACCTCCGGCTACATGGTCGAAGCCTGGGGATGGGCGCCGTTCTACCTCGGCACCGTCATCGCGGCCGTGCCCGGCGTTGCGCTGCTCTGGGCCATGCGCAACACCGTCCACCGCTATGAAGCGCAGGCGCGGGAACCGACCGAACCTGCGGTGCCGCGCCCGGCGTAACTTATTCCTTGTAGTAGACGATCTGGTGCGAGGTGGCGAGCAATTCGCCGCTCGCGCTCCAGATCTCCGCGCTCTGGTCGAAGAAGCCCTGGCGGAACACGCGCGCCTGCGCGCAGCCCAGCACATGGCTGCCCCCAACTGCCGCCAGCGTGGCGGCATCGGCATGGAAATATGTGGTCAGGGATACCGTGCCCGCCGGCACGAAGCCCGCGCGCTTGAGGAAGATGCGCGGATAGAACGCGTCGCACCATGCCGCCATCGACGCATAGTCGGGCGTGCGTGCCGGTTCGTCCCGAATCCAGAACTGGGACAGGCTGTCAGGGTTCTCGGTCCCGGGGGCCGTGGTCGGCTTGGCGCCGCGGACTGCCCGAATGTCGTAGCTGCCCAGCCACTTCACCGGCGCGAAACCACTCATGACCGGCAGCGATTCGGCGGCGGGCACCAGCGGCATCACGGCTTCACCCGAATTCCAGGTTTGGCGACGCACGGCAAACACGGCGCTGCCGGTGGTCGTCACCTCGCCGTTCTGGCGCAGTTCCAGATGCCAGTGCTGGGTCGAGCGATTGGTGCGCGACGGACGCGCCTCGACCTCGAACTCACCCTCCCCGATCGGCCCCGCAAAGTTGACGGTGAGCGCGATCGGGTCGCCCAGGCGCTCCGGATGCACCAGGGCGGCCTGCAGCATCACTGCCGCAGTGGCGCCGCCGAACGGGCCGATCATATTCCAGTAGGCCTGGCTGGTATGGCCCACATAGCGATGTTCGCCAGCGGGTTCGAGCTTCAGTGCTTGATCGAGTGGATGCAGGGGCGCTTGCGTCATGGCAGGAAATAGTACGATCGTTCGGTAACTCGCGTACGGTATGCCTGCCAGAGGCTTGCGTCAAGCTATCGACTCGCCGGACCGATACCCCATCAGACCGCGCAGACCCGGTACACCGCCAGGCTGCCGCGCCAGTTGACGCCCCAGTTCACCGTCACACCCTCGTGCATCACCACGCGATCGAGCACGCGCAAGCCCACCTTGGGCGCCAGCGCCTCGAAATCGCTGATCGTCAGCACACGCACGTTCGGCGTGTTGTACCACTGGTACGGCAGCGACTCGGACACCGGCATCCGGCCACGAAACACCGACAGCCGGTGCGGCCAGTAGCCGAAGTTCGGGAACGAGACGATGCACTCGCGGCCCACGCGCAGGGTGTCGCGCAGCACCTGGGCCGTGTTGTGGATGGTCTGCAGCGTCTGCGACAGGATCACCGTGTCAAAGCTCTGGTCCTCGAACAGCGCCAGCCCCCCTTCCAGGTTCTGCTGGATGACATGCACACCCTTCTGAGCGCAGGCCAGCACCTCTTCATCGCGGATCTCGATGCCGTAGGCCTGAACGTCCAGTTCGTCCTGCAGCACGCGCAGCAGGCTGCCGTCGCCGCAGCCGGCGTCGAGCACAGTGGAGTTCGGTTCGATCCAGCGCGCGATAGCGCGGAAGTCCGGACGCAGCGCGAGGATATTCGGATTGGAAGCCGCGTTCATGCGCCGATCTCCTCTGCGATGCGGTCGTAGTAGGCGCGCATCAGGTTGTGATAGCGGGCGTCGTCGAGCAGGAAGGCGTCGTGGCCGTGCGGCGCGTCGATCTCCGCGTACGACACCGGTCGCTTGTTGTCGAGCAGCGCCTTGACGATCTCGCGGCTGCGGTTCGGCGCGAAGCGCCAGTCCGTGGTGAAGCTGACCACCAGGAAACCGGCCTGCGTCTGCGCCATGGCGCGCGTCAGGTCGCCGCCGTGGGCCAGCGCCGGATCGAAGTAGTCGAGCGCGCGCGTGATCAGCAGGTAGGTATTCGCGTCGAAGTACTCGGCGAACTTGTCGCCCTGGTAACGCAGGTAGCTTTCCACCTGGAACTCGACGTCAAACGAGAAGCGGATGTCCTCGGCCTTCAGCGAGCGGCCAAACTTCTCGGCCATGTCCTCGTCGGACAGATAGGTGATATGGCCGATCATCCGCGCCACGCGCAGGCCGCGCTTCGGCTTGACGTTGTGCGCGTAGTAGTTGCCGCCGTGGAAATCCGGGTCCGACAGGATGGAACTGCGCGCGACCTCGTTGAACGCGATGTTCTGCGCGGACAGCTTCGGCGTGGAAGCCACCACGATACAGTGGCGCAGCCGCTCCGGATACATCAGGCTCCAGGCCAGCGCCTGCATGCCGCCAAGGCTGCCGCCCATCACGGCGGCGAACTGCTGAATGCCGAATATGTCAGCCACGCGCGCCTGCGCGTTGACCCAGTCTTCCACCGTCACCACCGGGAACAACGCACCATACGGCGCCCCGGTCGACGGATTGGTGCTCATCGGTCCGGTCGATCCGAAGCACGAACCGAGGTTGTTCACGCCGATCACGAAGAAGCGGTTGGTGTCGAGCGGCTTGCCGGGGCCCACCATGTTGTCCCACCAGCCGATATCGCGCGGATTGTCCGCGGCAATGCCGGCGACGTGGTGCGAGGCGTTGAGCGCGTGACAGACCAGCACGGCATTGGTCCGCGCGGCGTTCAGCGTGCCGTAGGTTTCGACCATCAGGTCGTAGTCGGCGATCTGGCTGCCGTTGCGGAGCTGCAGCGGCTCCGAAAAATGCATGCGCTGGGGCGTAACGACACCGACGGAATCGGTCGGCACGTCGAGCACACCAGCGGGAGGAGCGACATCGGTCATGAGCGGGGCCCGCGATTGAGGCAGGCATAAAAAAACCCGACTGGCAGTGCGTGTGATGCTTCGCAGCCAAGTCGGGCGTTCGCGGTGTCCCGCGTGCCGGTGCCATGCATGAATCTTCCGCGAGGCACCGACCCAACCTCTTTAGCCGCATTTATATTGGCAACCGGAAGATTTCCCTTCCCATCGCCGCGCGCCCGCAAGCCAGTCATCAAATCGGCGCGACCCGCACATTATAGTGCAAACCGTTTTTTGTGCCTGCTCCTGTTCGGATCAGCCCAGCAGGATGCGCAGTTGCGCGTCGATATTCTCGGTCGGCGCCTTGCGGAAACCGCTCTTCACGAAGCGGTGCCAGTGCCCCTGCACGGCCGCCGTGATCAGCGCCACGCGCAACGGAACATCGGCATCGGGCGGAAACGCCGCCTGGCTGACGGCCACCTTCAGACACTGACGCAGCGACGCCTCGATGCGGTCGATCATCTGGTTGATGCGCTCCTGCAAGCGCTCGTGTTCGCCGACGAGTGCCTCGCCAGTCAGCACGCGCGTCATGCCGGGGTTCTTCTCGGCGAACGACAGCAGCATGCGCACGATCGCCTGCGCCTGGCGCAGCCCATGCTCTTCCTGCGTGGTGATCTGATTGATCAGGCCGAAGACGGTCTGCTCGATGAAGCCAATCAGGCCTTCGAACATCTGCGCCTTGCTGGCGAAGTGCCGGTACAGCGCGGCCTCGGATACCGAGAGCTTCGCAGCCAGCGCCGCGGTGGTGATCTTTTCCCCGCGCGGATGTTCGAGCATCCCTGCCAGTGTCTGGAGGATCTGGATACGGCGTTCACCCGGGCGCGGACGCTTGCGCGCGGGCGCCGCTTCCGGCGAGTGGCCAGCGGGCGTGTCCGCCTCTGCCTGGCTTGAAATGGTTTGAGTCATGACCCGGTTCTCCACATTCGTCGTAGGAGTTGATGCATCGATTGTACTTTTATGTCCACATAGCCGGGCCGATTCGTCACGCGTGCCCGCACACGCGGCAAATGATCGGGCTGCGACTGTGGCGTGGTTGCCGCACGGGTGGGGTCCTGGCTCTCGGCCGCCACCAGCGTCACCGACCGTTCCTGCGCCAGATGCGCCACGCGCTGGCGGTCTTCGGCGGCCAGCGTCGAGCGCGTGACCGCGTCACGCGCCGCGCCGGGCACGCTGGCATCCTGAGCCGGCACCACCACGTGCGGCCGTGACGGCGCGATCGTGCGCAGATAGCCGGTCACCCAGGCCCTGCGGATACCCAAACCCGCATAGTGCTTGAGGTGCGACAGCGTATCTTCCACCAGCACCGCCCGGTGCGGCGCCACGCCGATCTGCGCCAGCAAGCGCAGCAGCATGCGGCGGTCCGGCTTCGGACGCAGATGTCCGTGTACCCACATGTCCTCGATGGCCACGACCCGCTCGAAGCATCGATCGATGCCGGCGATCGCCATCACGCAGCGCGCGTAGTTGCTCGGTGCGTTCGTGACCAGGATCTTCCGACCCGGCAGCTGGCGCAGCGCGGCCACCAGACCTCGTCGCACGCGCACCATGTCCGCCAGCTCGGGGAAATCATGCGCGGCGCGCAGGAAGTCCGCCGGATCGACCTGATGGTGGCGGACCATGCCGAGCAGCGTGGCGCCGTAGCGCTGCCAGTAGTCGACGCGCACCCGGCTGGCCGTAGCGTCATCGCAGCCGAGCACACGCGCCACGTAGGCCGTCATCAGTCGGTTGATCGCCGGAAAGATGGCGTGCGAGGCATCGTGCAGCGTGTTGTCGAGATCGAACAGCCAGACGGTGTCGCCAGACGTGTTGCCGGCCGCGCCGCGGACCAGATGACGCCGCGGCCGGTGGGTAGAAAGCAGGCGAGCGCGTTCTAAGCCGCGACGCTGAGTGGGCTGACGAATGAACACGCGGGTAACTGGAGATGGAGGAAGAGGCGGGAACCCGCACGCGGCGGATTCCCGTACGACGCGCTCAGTGCGAGCGGATCATCGTGCCGAAGGCCTGTTCGGTCAGGATTTCGAGCAGCAGCGAGTGTTCGATGCGGCCGTCGATGATGTGCACCGAGTGCACACCACTCTTGGCTGCGTCGAGCGCCGACGAGATCTTCGGCAGCATGCCGCCCGAGATCGTGCCGTCGGCGAACAGTTCCTCGATCTCGCGCGCGGACAGGTCGGTCAGCAGGTTGCCCTTCTTGTCCATCACGCCCGGGATGTTCGTCATCATGACGAGCTTCTCGGCCTTGAGGATCTCGGCCATCTTGCCAGCCACCACATCGGCGTTGATGTTGTAGGCCTGGCCATCGTCGGAGAAACCGATCGGCGAGATCACGGGGATGAAGGCATCGTCCTGCAGCGCCTTCACCACGGCCGGGTTGATCGCCTCGATATCGCCCACGTAGCCGATGTCGATGAAGGTGCCCGGGTTCTCGCGGTCCGGCATCTGCAGACGCTTGGCGCGGATCAGGCCGCCGTCCTTGCCGGTCAGGCCCACGGCCTGGCCGCCGTACTGATTGATCAGCATGACGATGTCCTGCTGGACTTCGCCGCCGAGCACCCATTCGACCACTTCCATCGTCTCTTCGTCCGTCACGCGCATCCCCTGGATGAACGTGCCGACCTTGCCGACCTTCTTGAGCGCCTCGTCGATCTGCGGGCCACCGCCGTGCACGACCACCGGGTTCATGCCGACGAGCTTCAGCAGGATCACGTCGCGCGCGAATCCGTGCTTGAGTTTCTCTTCCGTCATCGCGTTGCCACCGTACTTGACCACGATGGTCTTGCCGTGGAACTTCCGGATATAAGGCAGCGCCTCGGCAAGGATTTCAGCCTTGAGGGAGGGAGCGATGGCCGCAACCGACTTGGTCGCAGGCTCAGGATTGTCAGCGTTCATGGCTTTGGACATTCCGTGTGATGTGGAGCAGGTATCATGACTAATCGTCCGCCGGACAGGCAAAGGACGCGCGAGGCCGGCGTTGCGGCAATAGCCGTCTGGGAAGCAGCGCGTCACAGGGATCCCCCCGGGTGCGCTATCCGGCCACGGCAGGCGCCGATTTTACAAGAAACCCGCGACCACATTGCAATCCGGATGAGTGGCATACGATGACCGATCCGTCGACAATCCAGACAGGCCAGTTGCGCCCGGTCGAACATTGCAGCCGTTGCGGCACCGCGTTCGTCTGTGGCTACGTGGCCGGGCTGCCCGAATGCTGGTGCGCCAGCCTGCCGTTGCTGCCGTCGCGCACGATCGTGGCGGGCCAGCATTGCCTGTGTCCGACCTGCCTTCGGCAGCGGCAGGACGACGTCCCTCAGGACGCCGTTGCTCCAGATTGAATTTTTAGAGCAGCGAATGCCCAAACACCCCAAGTTCGGTTTAACATTCGCGGCATGAATAGCCTTCGTGGAATCGACCTCAACCTTCTGGTGGTGCTGGAAGCGCTGCTGGCGGAACGCCATATTTCGCGCGCCGCACTGCGCCTGCAGCTCAGTCAGCCCGCCGTGAGCCACTCGCTGGCGCGGCTGCGCCAGTTGCTCGACGATCCCTTGCTGGTACGCGGCCAGGGCGGCCTGGTGCTGACCGCGCGCGCCCACGAACTGGCCGCACCGCTGGCCGAGGCGCTCGCGCAGGTCCGCATCCTGCTGGGGCCCGGAGGCTTTCAGCCCGCCACGGCCCGGCGCACATTCAAGCTGGCGATGTCCGACTATGGTTCGCTGGTGGTGTTGCCGCGCCTGCTGCGCACGGTGCGCAAGGCCGCGCCCAATATCGACCTCACCGTCACGCAGGGCAGCCTGGAAACGATGACCGCCCAGGTGGCGGATGGCCAGATCGATCTGGCATTCGGCGCCTTCGCGTTCGAGCCGGAAGGCGTGCGCACCGCCGTGCTGTTTGACGACGATTTTGCATGTGCCGTGGACGCCGCAACGGTACGCGACACGGGCCGGCTAGATCACGTGGCCTATCTGGCGCGCTCGCACGTGCTGGTGACCGCAGCCACCGAGCGCGGGGACGCCATCGACGCGGCCGTGACCCGACTGGGCGGGCGACGCAAGATCGCCTGCACCGTGCCGCACTGGAGCGTGGCGCCCGGCCTGATCCTTGGCACCAACATGGTCCTCACCACCGCGCGCCGCTCGCTGGAAGCGCTGGCAGACGACCGTCTGGCGATCTTCGAGGCGCCGTTCACGATCCCCGGCTTCGCGTTCTGCATGATCTGGCCGGCGAAGGCCGATGCGGACCCGGGACTGACCTGGCTGCGCGAACGGGTACTGCAAGCGGTCGCGCCGGAAGCGGAAAGCTCGGACGCGATCAGCCTGCGCGGCTGACCACCCGGTCCGATGACCCCTGACGCGGGGTCCGGTGCCGACGCTCAACGTACCCGGATCAGCACCGGAAATCAGCGCTTCAGTGCTTCAGTGCTTGTGATCGCCGTGGCCGCCACCCTGCGCGGAAGCGGTCATGTCGCGAACCTGCGCGTTCACCTGCTGCTCGATCACCTTGCCGTTCTGCTCGAACTTCAGCGTGATGGGCACCGTGTCGCCCGCCTTGAGCTGCTGCTTCAGGCCCATCAGCATCACGTGATAGCCGCCCGGCTTCAGTTGCACGTCCTGCATCTTCGGCAGATCCAGCGAGGGGATCTGGCGCATCCGCATGACGTTGTTTTCCATCTTCATTTCATGCAGTTCGGCGGTGCCCACCGGCGACGACACGCCGACCAGCTTGGCGTCCTGATGCGCGTGCAGCGTCATGAATGCGCCAGATGCGGTCTGCGCCGGCACGGTGCCGCGCACCCAGGCGTCGCTGACGTCGACTTGCGCCATGGCCTGGGCGCTGGCCAGCAGACCGGCCAGGGCGAGGGTTGCGATCGATGCGGCGCGGGCCGCGCGGAACTTGGCTTGCATAGGGAACATCTCCACGATTCAGCACGAATTGGGTGTTGAGGGCGGTCATTAGATCACGCGGCACCCCGCGTGTCTTGCCGCGATCTGAACCTCGCAGTCTGGCAGCGCCGCCCGCCGTTCAGAATGCGGCACTGTGTCGCACGTTGCAAGCGCCGATCCGCGGCATTGCTACACTCGCGCCATGCATCCCCCGATCGTCATGTCCACCCTACCGCCCTCCGTCGCCCCGCCCATCGGCACGGCGCCGCAGCGTCACAGCCTGGTGAGCCTGCGCCGCCTTAGCTGGCTGCGCTGGGCGCTGCTGGCAGGCCAGGCCATGCTGCTGGTGTCATGCGAGTCGCTGGCCGGCATCGCCCTGCCCTACAAGCCGCTGCTGTTCCTGTTCGCCGTTCAGACCGTGTTCAACGTGTTCACCGTGGCGCGCCTGCACTGGCACACGCGCCACGGCACGGTGCCGTCCGACGCCGAGCTGATGGTGCAGATGATGGTCGACCTGACCGCGCTGTCGGCCATCTTGTTCTACACGGGCGGCGCAACCAATCCATTCGTGTCGTTCTACCTGCCCGGACTGGCGATTGCCTCGGCCATCCTGCCGTGGCGGCTGGTGGTAACGCTCGCGGCGTACGCGCTGGCCTGCTATTCGATGCTGCTGCTCGAGTACATACCGCTCGATCTGCACAACCCCGACAACGCGGTGAACTATCACCTGGCCGGGATGTGGCTCAACTTTGTGGCCAGTGCGGTGATGATCGCGTTCTTCGTGGCGCGGCTGTCCAACGCGCTGCGCCAGCGCGACGCGCAACTGAACGAGGCACGCGAGCTGCTGCTGCGCGAGGCGCGCGTGGAGGCGCTCAACGACCAGGCCGCCGCCGTGGCGCACGAGATCGGCACCCCTCTGGCCACGCTGGCCGTGATCGCCGGGGAACTGCGTGCCGATGCCGAGAACACGAATCGCAGCGACACACCGGTGGCCGACTACCAGGCCGACCTCCGCACGATGGAGCAGCAGCTCGAACTCTGCCGTTCGATCCTGGCCCGGCTGCGCGCCGACCATGAAACACTGGCACCGCAGCGGATCGATGCGTGGCTGGCGCCGTTCGTCGAACGCTGGCAACTGCGTCATCCGCAGGCAAGCCTGCAGGCCAGTGCCGCGCCCGATGCGGCCGCGCAGGCCGTGGACACGGCACGCATCAGCCAGATCCTGACGATCGCGCTCGACAATGCCGCGCGCAGCCAGCAGGCCGCCGGGCACGACCATCGCCAGGGGCCGCCGCTGCGGCTGGACATCGCGCGCGAGGCGGATGCGCTGGTGTACCGCGTCACCGATCACGGCCACGGCCTTCCGCCGGGGCTGCGCGCAAGGCTGGGCGAATCGCCGGTGGCCAGCGCCCATGGTGGCCAGGGCATCGGCCTGTACCTCGCGCAGAGCGCCGCGCGCCAGCTCGGTGGCCAGATCTCGTGGCATGACAATCCGGCGGGGGGCACGGTGCTCGAACTTCGCCTTCCGCTCACGGCCGCATCCGAACGCGCCATCGCCGCACAACCCGACTTCCAACCGTGATGACCGACGTCACCGCCTCCAACGACGCCATGCCCTTCCTCGTCATCGATGACGACGAAGTATTTTCCGGCACCCTGGCCCGCGCCCTCACGCGCCGCGGCTATGCTGTGCAGGTCGCCCATAACGGCGCCGAAGCGCTGGCCCTGGCCGGCAGGACACCATTCGCCTACGTCACGCTGGATCTGCATCTTGGACCGCCGCCGGAGTCGGGCGGCACGTCAGCGTCGGAATCGGGATTGCATCTGGTGGCGCCGCTGCGCGCGGCGTTGCCCGATGCGCGCATCCTGGTGCTGACCGGCTACGCAAGCATCGCCACGGCCGTGGCCGCGGTCAAACAAGGGGCTGACGAGTATCTGGCCAAGCCGGCCAATGTCGACTCGATCCTGACCGCGCTGATGGCGGGTGTTTCCGAGGATGCGGCCGAGGCCGCGCTGGAGGAACCGGTGCCGCTATCGGTGGCACGGCTCGAATGGGAGCATATTCAACGTGTGCTCACCGAGCATGGGGGCAATATCTCGGCCACGGCGCGCGCGCTGAACATGCATCGGCGCACCTTGCAGCGCAAGCTGGGCAAGCGGCCGGTTTCACGCTGAATCCGGCCGGCTCGCGCCAGCCGCGCAGCCATCGCACTGGCTTACAGGCGCAACTGGACGTAGTCCCAACCAAGATCGTCGGCATCCGTCGACGCAGACGCATCGGCAATGCGCACGGCATCGGTCGCATGGCGATCGGCCAGCGTCACCATCGCGCCGGACGCCATCGCCAGGGCCGCCACCGCGGCCTGGCCTTCGTGCATGGCGCGACGTTCGGGCTGATCGGCGTGGGCCGAATCTGTCACCGGCAATGCGGCGACACCCTGCTGCGCCATCGTCGGACGAACACACAGGAACAACGTTGCCGCGGTAATGCCGGCCATGACGCCAACAGTGGCCATCGCCACTCGGCGCTTGCGCACCTGGTTGCGATGGAAAAAGGGGGTTCGCGAAATGTTCTGCGACATGGGCAGACTCCCAGGACCATCAAGATGCGCAAGGGTCTCATTTCCCGATAGGACCGCGCCAGTGTGCTTACCAATGCTTACCAACCTTACCGGCGTGAGCAGAGGCAATACATCGCGCTGACATCAACGCCCAGCCGAGGACGTGAACGCCCTCACGCCATGCGCTGCGTCACCAGGTCGCACGGTGCGAACGCGCTTTGGCGCTAGACTGGCGCGCTATCACGGCTCGCCATTCCGACCTTTCCCCATGAACATCCGCACCCTGCTGGCATCGTTGCTTATCATTGCCGCCCCCATGGCTTCGGCCCATATCGTTTTCGAGCAGAAGCAGGCGCCCGCGGGCAGCTACTACAAGGGCACGCTGCTGGTCGGCCATGGCTGCAACGGCAGCGCGACGCGCGCGGTAACGGTGACGATCCCAGATGGCGTGCAGGGCGTGCATCCGCAACCGAAGCCGGGCTGGCAACTCGAGATCAAACGGGCGAAGCTCGCCAAGCCCTATACCTCGCATGGCAAGACCATCGACGAGGACGTGCATACGATCCGGTGGTTCGGCAACACGCTCGCCGACGAACACTTCGACGAGTTCCGCATGCTGATGAAGCTGCCCGAACAAGGCGGCAAGCTCTACTTCCCGGTGCTGCAGGAATGCGAGAGCGGCAAGTCCGAATGGACCCAGATTCCCGCCGATGGGCAGACCACCCGGGACCTGAAGACCCCGGCAGCGGAGCTTGAGGTGTTGCCACCTGCCGGCGGCCACGTGCACTCGCACTGAGCAACCGGGCGTCCGACGCCACCCCAAGCGAAAAGAGCCGGTCACCTGAACTGCACCCCAAAAGTTGGACACCCATCCAACCTTTGGGGTGTTTTTCATGACGAAGTACGACGAGGCATTTAAGCGCGGAGTAGTTCAGGAGTATTTGACGGACGGAGGCGGGACGCGGGCGCTAAGTCAGAAGTACGGTGTGGGCCGTGCGGTGCTCCAGCGGTGGATCGGCGCGTGGGAGCATCATGGGGAATCTGGGCTGCGCCGGAAGCATGAAGCGTACAGCGCCGAGTTCAAGCTGAAGGTGCTGCGACGCATGTGGCGCGACGAGTTGTCCTATCGACAGGTGAGCGCGCTGTTCGATCTTCGTGACGCGGGCGGGATCAGCCGCTGGGAGCGCCAGTATCATGAGGGCGGTTTCGAAGCCCTCAAGCCGCGCCGCAAAGGCCGGCCACCCAAATTGACCCAGCCCAAACAGCCGCCCCAATCTACCCCCGAGCCCACTCAGGACGAGCGCTCACGCGAAGACTTGCTCAAGGAAATCGAATACCTGCGCGCGGAGGTGGCGTACCTAAAAAAGTTGGATGCCCTGCTCCGGGCCAAGGAGCAAGCGGCGCCAAAGAAAAGGCGCGAGTCGTGAGCGCGCTGCGCGAGCATCATTCGCTGTCGATGTTGCTCAACGCCGCGAACCTCGCGCGCAGCACGTACTACTACCAGATGGCGGCCAGCCAGGCAGAGGATCGCTACGGCGAGCTCAAGGAGCGCATTCAGCAGATCTATGCCCAGCACAAGGGCCGATATGGCTATCGCCGGATCACGGCGACGCTACGTCAGGCAGGGACGTTGGTGAATCACAAGACCATACAACGACTGATGTCGGAGCTGCAGTTGAAGTCGCTCGTGCGGCCAAAGAGATACCGCTCTTACTGCGGGCAAGTCGGGCAGGTCGCCCCCAATTTGCTACAACGCGAGTTTGAGGCGAGCAAGCCGAACGAGAAGTGGGTAACGGACGTGACGGAGTTCAACGTTGGCGGCAAGAAGCTATACCTGTCGCCCGTCCTCGACCTGTACAACGGGGAGATCATCGCCTGGCAAACCAGTGAGCGGCCTGACTACACGCTGATCCGAGAAATGCTCGACAAGGCGCTGCGAAAGCTGCGCCCGGGCGAGACGCCAATGCTGCACTCGGATCAAGGCTGGGCCTATCAAATGGCAGCGTATCGCAGCAAACTGGCCTCGCGGGGGCTGCGCCAGAGCATGTCCCGCAAGGGCAACTGTCTGGACAACGCGTCGATGGAGAGTTTCTTCGGCACGCTCAAGTCAGAATGCTTCCGGCTAGAACGCTTCGCCGATGTCGATCAACTGCGTCACGGCATTGCCGAATACATCCACTATTACAATCACGACCGCATCAAGCTCAAGCTAAAAGGGCTGAGTCCTGTGCAATACAGGACTCAGCCCTTGGCCGCATAACTTACCCGTCCAACTTTACGGGGTCAGTTCAACCCGGCTCTTTTACTTTCAGGCTTCGGCCCGCGTTACAGCACGTAGCGCGACAGATCCTCGTTGCCCGCCAGGTCACCCAGGCGCGCATCGACGTATGCCGCATCGACTGTCACGGTTTCCCCCGACGACTTCGTTGCGTGGAACGACAGGTCCTCGAGCAGGCGCTCCATCACTGTGTACAGACGACGCGCGCCGATGTTCTCGACCTTCTCGTTGACCGAGAACGCGATCTCGGCCAGGCGGCGGATGCCATCCGGCGAGAACTGCAGCTCCACTTCCTCGGTCTTCAGCAGCGCCTGGTACTGCTTGGTCAGGCTGGCATCGGTCTGCGTGAGGATGGCCTCGAAGTCCTGCACCGACAGCGATTCGAGTTCCACGCGGATCGGGAAGCGACCCTGCAGTTCCGGAATCAGGTCACTCGGCTTCGACAGATGGAACGCGCCGGACGCGATGAACAGGATGTGGTCGGTCTTGATCATCCCGTACTTCGTGTTCACCGTGGTGCCTTCGACCAGCGGCAGCAGGTCTCGCTGCACGCCCTGGCGCGACACTTCGCCGCCGCCCACTTCGCTGCGGCTGGCGATCTTGTCGATCTCGTCCAGGAACACGATGCCGTTCTGTTCGACGTTGGCGATGGCCTTGTGCTTGAGCTCTTCTTCATTGACGAGCTTGGCGGCCTCTTCATCGATCAGCAGCTTGAATGCGTCCTTGACCTTCATCTTGCGGCGCGCCTTCTTGCCCTGGCCCAGACCCGCGAACATCGAGCGGATCTGCTCGGTCATGTCTTCCATGCCCGGGGGACCCATGATGTCCATGTTCGGCATCCCGGCGGAGACCTCGAGCTCGATGTCCTTCTCGTCGAGCTCGCCCTCGCGCAGTTTCTTGCGGAAGACCTGGCGCGTGTTCGAGTCCTTCTCCTCGTGCTGGGCAAAGCCGATGTCGCGCGGCGGCGGCAGCAGCACGTCCAGCAGGCGGTCCTCGGCTGCTTCCTCGGCCTTGGTGCGCACCTTCTTCATTTCCGATTCGCGCGTCTGCTTGACGGCCATTTCGGCCAGATCACGCACGATCGTGTCCACGTCGCGGCCGACGTAGCCGACTTCAGTGAACTTGGTTGCCTCGATCTTGATGAACGGCGCATCGGCCAGCTTGGCCAGACGGCGCGCGATTTCGGTCTTGCCGACGCCAGTCGGCCCGATCATCAGGATGTTCTTCGGCGTGATTTCCTGGCGCAGCGGCTCTGCCACCTGCTGGCGGCGCCAGCGGTTGCGCAGCGCCACGGCCACGGCCTTCTTGGCCTTGTTCTGGCCGATGATGTGCTTGTCGAGTTCGGAAACGATTTCCGACGGGGTCATGGTGTGCGACATGGGAATCCGTTCAGCGCGTCAGTCGAGGGTTTCGATAACGAAATTGGTGTTCGTGTAGATGCAGAGCTCGCCCGCGATGGTCAGGGCCTTTTCGACCACGTCCTTCGGCGGCAGCTCCGTGTTCTCCACGAGTGCCTTGGCCGCGGACTGCGCGTAGGCGCCACCCGAGCCGATCGCGGCGATGCCGCCTTCGGGGTCGAGCACATCACCGTTGCCAGTGATGACCAGCGTGGTGTCCTTGTCTGCCGTGATCAGCATGGCTTCCAGGCGGCGCAGCGCGCGATCCGAGCGCCAGTCCTTGGCGAGATCCACCGCGGCGCGGGTCAGGTTGCCCTGGTACTTCTCGAGCTTGGCTTCGAAGCGGTCGAGCAGTGAGAAAGCATCGGCCGTGCTGCCGGCAAACCCGACCAGCACCTTGCCGTTGTAGATGCGGCGTACCTTGCGCGCGGTGCCCTTCATCACGATATTGCCCAGCGTGACCTGGCCGTCACCGCCCAGTGCGACCTGATTGCCGCGGCGGACGCTGACGATGGTGGTGCCGTGATACTGTTCCATGGTGCCTTCCGTGATAGGTGTCAGCCGCGTAGGTGGCGTCGGCTCAGCCGCTTTCAAGAGCCCGGCGCCGATACGGTTCTCCAATATAGGAAATCGCCCGTTTTCCCGCCGCCATCCCTATCTGCGGACGGGACGGACAATAAAAAAGGCCACGCGATACGCGTGGCCTTTGCGGCACGGAGCAGCGATTGCCGATCAGTCCGCGTAGACACCCGCCTTCTTGATCACCGGCGTCCACTTGTTGATTTCCGACGCCAGGAACGGGCGCAGCGAATCCGGCGTGGCGCGCTGGGCCGGCACGGCCTCGGCACCGAGTTCAGCCATCTTGGCGCGGAAGTTCGGGTCGGCCACCGACTTCTGCAGCGCGGCCGACAGCTTGTCGATCACCGGCTTCGGCGTGCCCTTCGGTGCGTACATCGCGTGCCAGATCTTCACCTCCACACCCGGCAGGCCCTGCTCGGCGGCGGTCGGGATGTCCTTGAACGCTTCGACGCGACGCGGCTGCATTGCCGCGTACGGCTTGAGCGCGCCCGCCTTGAGCTGGCCGGCGATGTTGGTGGTCTGGTCGCACATCAGGTTCACCTGGCCGCCGAGGATGTCGGTCAGTGCCGGAGCAGTACCCTTGTACGGCACGGTGGTCAGTTCGGTCTGGATTGCGCTCTGGAACAGCAGGCCGCACAGGTGCGAGGCCGAGCCGATACCGGCGTTGGCCAGCGACAGCTTGCTGGAATTGGCCTTGATGTACGGCACCAGTTCCTTGAAGCTGGCCGGCGGCAGTTGCTTGTTACCCACCAGCACCATCGGCACGTCGGCGATCTCGCCGACCATCTCGAAGTCCTTGAGCGGATCGAAGCCCAGGTTGCGGTACAGCGCCGGGGCGGTGGACATGCCGATGTGGTGAATCAGGATCGTGTAGCCGTCACCCTTGGACTGAGCCACCTTCTTCGCGCCGATCGTGCCGCCAGCGCCACCCAGGTTTTCGATCACGATCGTGGTGCCCAGGTGCTTGGACATCACCATCGTCAGTTCACGCGCGACCTTGTCGGTCGGGCCGCCAGCAGCAAACGGCACTACCGCCTGCACAGGCTTGCCGGCCGGATATTCCTCCGCCTGCGCTCCCGAGAAAACGCCCACGCCGGCAACAGCCAGCACGGCCGCGAATTTCAATGCAACTCGTTTCATATACGTCTCTCCTGATTCCCTCTATACCCCGTACCAATGCCGCGTATGCCGCCGGGCAGGCCAGTCTTCATGGCACGCCCGAACGTGGCGATCCGGGTGGAATCGCCACGATGACCATCGGCATCTATCTATGTAAGTGGTGATAAGCGGCAGCGAACCCCGCCGACAGGCGGAGCCGGAGGTGGATGTTAGCAACCCCGGACAATTGCGAGGTATAGGGGCTAACCCGTGAGAATGTGATCCACTATCATCTAGCGGAAGAATTCGAGCATTTCCTCAAGCAGCGGCTCGGGCACCTCTTCCGGAACATAGTGGCCACACGGCAACGTCGCGCCGCTGACTGCGTCGCCCAGGGCCTGCCAGAGCGCCAGCGGCTCGAAGCAGCGCGCCACCACGCCGTGTTCGCCCCATAGCACGCGTACGGGCATGGCCAGCTTGCGCCCGGCCTCGCGGTCGGCGCGGTCGTGGTCCAGATCGATGGTAGCGGCGGCGCGATAGTCCTCGCACATCGCATGGACGCGCGCCGGGTCCTGCATCGCGGCGACATACGCAGCCATCGCATCGGGGGCGAATGGGCTCGGGCCGGCGTGGCGCAAGCCCAGCAGCTTGTCGATGAAGAACGCGGGCTCGGCGTTGATCAAGGTTTCCGGAAACGGCGCCGGCTGAATCAGGAAGAACCAGTGCCAGTAGGCGGCGGCAAAGGCCATGCTGGTGGCCTCGTACATCGCCAGCGTCGGCGCAATATCGAGCAGCATCGCGCGGCTGACCGCCTCGGGGTGGTCGATGCAGAGCCGATGCGCCACACGCGCGCCACGGTCGTGGGCGCACAGCGCGAAACGGGAAAAACCGAGCTGGCGCATGACCTCCACCTGGTCCCGCGCCATCTCGCGCTTGCTGTAGGCCTCGTGCCCAGGGCTGGCCGGTGGCGCGCTGCTGCTGCCATATCCGCGCAGGTCGGTGGCAATCACCGTGAAGCGGTCGGCCAGCGCCGGGGCCACCTTGTGCCAGATCAGGTGGCTTTGCGGAAACCCGTGCAGCAACAGCAGCGGCGGGCCGGAGCCACCACGCACGCCAGCGATCTCCACCTCGTCCACCTTCAGCCGGAACCACTCGAAATTGGGAAACAGCAACGCACTGGCATCGTTCTGCATGACTTTGTCTCCGGGCGCCTTTTTTGGCGCTTTGTGCCGATCATAGGCGGAATCCCGGCGCACCGCCGTCTCGAAGACCCTGCTGGTGCAACTGAATTGCATCGGGTAGGGGCCTATGGTTAAATCCTTCGCATGACACGCACCACCCCACATGCGGCTGCGTCCGATGACGCAGTCATGCCCGGAGATCCGCTGGCCGCGGCGCAATTGCGTCTGCGCCAGCTTGGCGCACGTGTGACGCAACCGCGCCTGGCAATTCTGGCCTGCCTGATCGAAGCACCCGAGCCACTCACCCACCAGGCCGTGATCGATCACCTGCCGGCCGAAGGCGACGTGGACCGCGTGACCGTGTACCGCGTGCTGGACTGGCTGGTGGACCAGGGCCTGGCACAGAAACGCGCCGGCAGCGACCGCGTGTTCCGCTTCTCGCTTGTGGAGCACGAAGCGGCGCGCGCTGAAGTCCATCGACAGCACAGCCACTTTCACTGCACACGCTGCGATCGCACGTTCTGCCTGGAGTCGGCCGGGAAATCCGTGGCCCCCCGGGTACCCAACGGATTTGCGATCGAACATGTGGAACTGACGGTCAACGGCATCTGCGCCGAATGCGGCCGATCGCACGGCGACGCATCCGCGCACTGACACATCCAGACACCTTTCGACGGCGAGACCTTTTCTCGGAGTACAACAACATGTCCAAACTGATTCCGGTCACGATCCTTACCGGCTTCCTCGGCAGCGGCAAGACCACGCTGCTCAAGCGTATCCTCAACGAGCAGCACGGCATGAAGATCGCCGTGATCGAAAACGAGTTCGGCGAAGAAAACATCGACAACGAGATCCTGGTGCAGGACGGCCGCGAGCAGATCGTGCAGATGAGCAACGGCTGCATTTGCTGCACGATCCGCGGCGATCTGGTGCAGGCGCTTTCCGATCTGGTCACCCAGCGCGATGAGGGCAAGATCGCGTTCGATCGCGTGGTGATCGAAACCACGGGCGTGGCCAATCCGGGCCCGGTGGCGCAGACGTTCTTCATGGACGAGGAAATCGCCTCGCGCTACCTGCTGGACGCCGTGATCACGCTGGTCGACGCCAAGCACGCCAACCTGCAGCTCGACAAGCAGGAAGAAGCACAGCGCCAGGTGGGCTTTGCCGACGCGATCTTCATCACCAAGGCCGACCTGGTGAGCGAAGCCGAGGTGGCGGATCTGCGTCATCGCCTGCTGCACATGAACCCGCGCGCGCCGATCAACGCCGCGCACTTCGGCGAAGCGCCGATCGACCTGATCTTCGACCTGCGCGGCTTCAACCTGAACGAAAAGCTCGAGATCGACCCCGATTTCCTGCGCGCCGACGAGCACGAACATGACCATGACCACGAGCACGGCGAACACTGCGGCGCCGATTGCGGTCACGACCACGGCCATGAACATGGCCACGATCATGGGCACGGCCACGCGCACGACCACCACCACCATCACCACCACACCGACCGGATCGCGTCGTTCGTCTTCCGCAGCGACAAGCCGTTCCATTACGGCAAGCTCGAGGAATTCCTGTCAGGCATCCTGTCCGTGTATGGCGAGAAGCTGCTGCGCTACAAGGGCGTGCTCTATATGGAAGGCGTGGACCGCAAGGTGGTGTTCCAGGGCGTGCACCAGCTCATGGGCAGCGATATCGGCGCCAAGTGGGAAGATGAACAACCGTGCACGAAGATGGTCTTCATTGGCGTGGACCTGCCACGTGACGCAATTCTGAAGGGACTGACGGCCTGCCTCGCCTGACTTTGCGTTTAGTGCATCATCAGACACTTGCGTAAATCCGGCCCGATAATCCCTCCCGAAAGGGGGTACAGGGAAAACTCGTGGCTTTTGTCCGGTTTTCTCCCATATCTACCGGAAAGTTGTTCAAGTACAATAGGCCGGATTTGATACGGACGGCGCACGTTTTGGCCGCATCCGTATCCGCAGGGCGGCAGTCGTCGTCAGCATGAGGCGGGGCCGCCAGCAGGCGCGGTCGTGGGCTTTGTGCGGAGACCGCCCTCCGCCTGGGGTCGCCTCGACAATGCGCCGTCACTCTTCGACGCGTAGAGAGGTGTCCCCATGACAGCCGCAACAAAGACGAAGGAAAGCCGCAGCAAGACTGGTAGCGCTGCGGTGGAGACGCGCAAGGCAGCGCCTGCAAAGGCGACGCCAGCTCCTCGCGGCAGTACGGCGGCGCACGCCGATGCGGGCGAGGCCAAGGGAGGCACGCGAAGCAGCAAGACTGCAGCCAGCCAGAGTGAAACAGCCGCCCCGCGCAAGCGGACGGCCACTGCACCCGAGCGGACGACGACGCCGCCGGTCGCATCAACAAGAGAATCAGCAGGGACCATGAGCAGCAACAAACTTCTGACTGAAGCTGAAATCCTGAAGATGAGCGACAAGGATTACATGAACGAGGCGCAACTCGCCTTCTTCAAAAATCGCCTTGAGCAGCTTCGCGACGAAATCCTCAAGAATGCGGACCAGACGACGGAACACCTGCGCGAAACGGTCATCGTGCCGGATCCGGCCGACCGCGCCACGATCGAGGAAGAACACGCCCTGGAACTGCGCACGCGCGACCGCGAGCGCAAGCTGCTGAAGAAGGTCGAGCAATCGCTGCAGCGCATCGAATCCGGCGACTATGGCTGGTGCGAAGAAACAGGCGAGCCGATCGGCGTGCCGCGCCTGCTGGCCCGTCCGACCGCCACGCTGTCGCTGGAAGCGCAACAGCGCCGCGAACTGCGCCAAAAGCTGTTCGGGGACTGATTCGATCCTTCGAGAGGCGGAAAACTCGGCGGCCCGGTGATCCGGGCCGCTTTTTCTTTTCCGGAGTCGTATTTGCCTTGATGGTGTAACGATTGCGACACTACCATTGCAGAATGATTTCAGAATGACCGCCTGTCCCCGGGACAGGCTTTCTGCTACAGTCGCAACTTTGTTGCATCAACATCGATCATCATGGCCGTTCGTCTGCCCGTCACCGTGCTGTCCGGTTTTACCGGCGCCGGCAAGACCACCGTGCTGCGCCACCTGGAAGCCCAGGCCGGCGCGCGCGTGGCCGTGGTCGACAGCCATGGCGACCTGCTTGCCGAAGTCGAACGGCTGGCCCAGACCGGCCAGTACGACCATGTGGTGATCGAAGCCGGCGCCACCGATGAACCGCTGGGCCTGGCCGAGGGCTTCGCCTTCGAGGACGAGCACGGCGAGACCACCAGCGTGGCGCACCTCGACACGCTGGTCACGGTGATCGACGCCAGCCGCTTCCTGCAGGACTACCACGACGCCGACTTCCTGTCGGCCCGCGGGCTGGCCGCGCACGATGACGACGACCGCACGGTCGTCGACGTGCTGATCGACCAGGTCGAGGTATGCGACGTCCTCGTCGTCAACAAGATCGACCTCGTCGATGCCGGCCAGCTTGGGCGCCTGCACGTGATGCTCCATGCGCTCAATCCGCGCGCCGACATCGTCGATGCGAGCCACGGCCAGGTGCCCGCCGCGCGCGTGCTGGGCACCGGACGCTTCGACATCGACGCCACACCCAACGCCGCCGGCTGGCAAGCCGCGCTGCAGGGCGATACGGTGCCCGATGCCGCCGGCGTGTCGACGCTGGTCTACCGCCGGCGCCGCCCGTTTCACCCGCAGCGTTTCGCGGACCTGATCCATACCGAATGGATGCGCGAGCATGGCGACGTGCTGCGTTCGAAAGGCCTGTTCTGGCTCGCCAGCCGCATGGACATCGCCGGCGACTGGAGCCAGGCAGGCGGCGTGTGCCGTCCCGGCGCCGCCGGTGCATGGTGGGCAGCGATCGACGCCGAGGAGTGGCCGCCCGAAGGTCCGGCACGCGCCGCCATCGAGGCCGACCTGATCGAGGACGGCCTGCCCGCAGAGTACGGCGACCGTCGCCAGGAACTGGTGCTGATCGGCCTGGATCTCGACGCGCACGCGCTCGAAGCGCAACTCGATGCGTGCCTGCTGACCGACGACGAAATGGCCGCCGGCCCCGAGGCGTGGGCGGCCTACCCCGATCCGTTCCCCGACTGGGGTAACGCGTTCGATGACGACCACGACCATGATCACGGCCACGACCACGATCATGGCGACGGGCCGTGCGATTGCGGACATGCGCACTGAGCCCTGCACCCTCTCTCGCTTGCGCGCGCGCGGCCCGAGCCTCTGGGCCGTGCTGTGGCTGGTCGCTTGCCTGCTGCTCGCCCAGCACGCGGGTCTGGTCCACCGCGTGTTGCATGGTGGCCTGCCCAACGCCTCGCAGCCGGCGCTGACGGTGACGTCCGACGATGCAACGCACACCGAACCGTTTTCCCTGAAGCTCGGCCTTCACTCCTGCGTGCTGTTCGACGGCGCAACCGTGGCCGACATTCACGTCGGCAGCTTCCATCTGCCGCTGCTCGCCTTCGGCAAGCCGGTCAAGCCGGCCAACCTGGCCTGGCGCTGGCCGGACCTGCCGTCCGCGCAACCATTCCGCTCGCGCGCCCCACCGGCCGCATTCGCTTTCGCCTGATTGGCCGGGAGCGCGGTATCTTGCCGCGCGCTCGCGCCTGCCTCACGGCGCGGTGCCGGGCATCTCGCCCGCGCAGCACCGCGCACGCATGAACGAAAACGAAAATCGCGAGCCATGTTCTCGAACAACACCCGTATTCCGGCGGTGCGTCGCACCCCGCTGGCGGCGCTTGCCGCCCTGATCGTCACTTCCGGCGCTGCCTCGCACGCGATGGCCCAGGACAACGCTGCAGCCGCGCCGGCCGCGCCGCAAACGCAACCGCAAACGCTGAAGGAAGTGGTGGTCACGGCCAATCCGCTCGGCAGCGACCTGAACGAGATGGTCGCGCCCGTCTCCACGCTCGGTGGCGACGCGCTGACCGTGCGCCAGACCAGCACGCTTGGCGAGACGCTGAACGGCATGCCCGGCGTCACCTCCACCTACTTCGGTCCGAACGCGAGCCGTCCTTCCATCCGCGGCCTCGATGGCGACCGCATCAAGTTGCTGCAGAGCGGCGGCTCCACGCTCGACGCATCGTCGCTGTCCTATGACCACGCGGTGCCGATCGACCCGCTGGTTGCCGAGAAAGTGGAAGTGGTGCGCGGCCCCGCGGCGCTGATGTACGGCGGCAATGCACTGGGCGGCGTGGTCAATGTGATCGACAACCGCATCCCGCGCGACCCCGTCACCGGGGTATCCGGCGCGGCCGATGTCAGTGGCACGATCGGTGGTGACAAGGGGCGCAACGCCAGCGGCCTGCTGGAAGCGGGCAATGGCACTTTCGCCGTGCACGCCGACGCCTTTGTCCGCCAGACCAGCGACCTGCGCATTCCCGGATTCGCGCGCAGCGCCAACCTGCGTGCCACGCAGCCGCTGCCCGCAGGAGAGAGCGAGGCCTACGGCACGCTGCCGAATACGAGCTCCCATCAGGAAGGCGGCTCGATGGGCGGCTCCTACACCTGGGCGGACGGTTTCCTCGGCGCCAACTACTCGACCTACCGCAACGATTACGGCACCCCGGCCGAGGCCGACGCCCGCATCAAGATGCGACAGGACCGCATCGGCCTGGCGGGCGAGGCGCGCAATCTGGCCGGCAATACCAACGGCATCATCGAATCGGTGAAGGGCAGCTTCAACTACACCGACTACGAACACCGCGAACTCGAAAACGGCGTGACCGGCACGACGTTCAAGAACCGTGGCTGGGATACGCGCATCGAGGCCACGCACGGCAAGATCGGGAACATGAGCGGCGTGATCGGCACGCAGTTCGGCCATTCCGATTTCTCGGCGCTGGGGGAGGAAGCCTTCGTCCCGAGCACCACCACCGACAACGCCGCGCTCTTCGTCTTCGAGGAACTGCCGCTGATTTCGTCGGGTGATCTCAAGCTCAACCTTGGCGGCCGCATCGACCACAGCAGCGTCAAGGCCAGCGCCAACGGCAACGATCGCTTCACCGACGACAACCGCAGCTTCAACGCGGGCAGCGCGTCGGCCGGGCTGCTGTACAAGCTCAATCCGATCTGGACCGTCACGTCGAACCTGTCGTACACCGAGCGCGCGCCAACGTTCTACGAGCTGTACGCCAACGGTCCGCACCTGGCCACCAACGCCTACGAAATCGGCGACCCGAATGCGAACAAGGAACGCGCCACGTCGATCGACCTCGGCATGCGCTTCAAGCAAGGGGATCATAGCGGCAGCGTGTCGGGCTACTACAGCCGCTTCCAGAACTACCTTGCGCTGCTGAACACGGGCACGTTCCGCGATGCCGAAGGCAATGTGGTGACGGCCGGCAGCGACGGCGCGCTGCCTGTCCTGCAATACGCGGGCGTGCCGGCCACGCTGTATGGCTTCGAGGCGGAAGGCAAGACGCGCCTGCTGCAGAAGATGCTGACCACCGGCGACACCCTCGACTTCGAGGCCCGCGCCGACTACGTGCATGGCGAAAACCGCAACAACGGCGAGCCGCTGCCGCGACTGGCACCGCTGCGCCTGGGTGGATCGCTGGTCTATGCGGCCGGCCCGTGGGGCGCGCGCATCAATGTGGACTGGAACGCGCGCCAGACCCGCGTGCCGACCGGCGACACGCCGACCGACGCATACACGATGCTGGGCGTATCGCTGACATACAAGCTCAAGGTGTCGGGTACCCAGACGCTGCTCTACCTCCGCGGCGACAACCTGACCAATACGGAAGCCCGCAGCGCCACGTCGATCCTGCGCGACATCGCGCCGCTGCCGGGTCGCAGTGTCAAGATCGGAATGCGGACGATGTTCTGACGATCTGGAAGCGCCCCTCTCCCGCGCACGGGGGAGGGGCGCGCATAACGACGGCTATCGGCCGAAATCAAATGACTCGGGCACGAGCGAATACACGGCGGCCGCCACGGGCCGGCCGCCCAGGATCAGGCGGTTGCGGGCGATGCATTCGAACGCTGCACCGATCTTCTCGGCGACGCCGCGGCTTGCGAGGTTGGTCTCGGCTGCCACGATCTCGATCCGCGTGAGGCCCAGCGCGTGGAATCCGTGGCAAGCCATCATCGTTGCCGCGCCCGACGCCAGGCCCTGCCGCTGATGGCTCTGGCGAATCCAGTAACCGAGATTGCCAAGGTTGTCCTCGCGACGGATCTGGTTGATGGCCACGCCACCGTACAGCGTGCGCCCGTCGGCCGAGAACACGCCGACGTCATACGCGGTGCCCTCGTCCATGCACGTCGCGCAGCGCGCGAACCACTCCTGCGCATCGAGCGTGTTGTAGTCCGGGTGGGCCCATGGCATCCACGCGCCCACGGTGCCCATCGACTCCCGCACGGCGGCAACGAACGGGTCCACGTCGCTGGCGCGGAACGGTCGCAACAGGAAGTCCTTGCCCCGCAGCGGCTGCATTCTCAGTCCTGGTTGCGGACCTGATCGCCTTCGGTCGTCAGCGCACCCGCCTTGGCCAGCGCGCGCAACGTCTGGTCGAACACATCCTCGATGGATTGCGCCGCCATGAAGCGCGCGTGAATGCGCTGCATCAGCGGTGTGTCGCGCATCCATGCGAACAGCGCCTCGCGCGAAACCGTCTGCAGTTCCAGCAGCTTGAATTTCACAAGCACGCGCACGGCGTGGATGGCATTGCGCGCGCCGTCGGCTTGCAGGTAGTCGAGCCGGCTTCTGGCGTGCGAGATGGCGCCTTTCGCATCGTCAAACGGCCGCCCGTGTCCGGGGATCACGATGCGCGCATCAAGCGCCGCGATGCGGTCGAGCACGGCGGCCTGCTCGACGAAGCCGCTTTCGCCATCGAGCTCCGGAAAGATCACGCCGAAGCCGCGTTCCCAGAGCGCATCGCCTGAAATCAGAATGCCGTGCGACGGCGCGAACAGCATCACCGCGTGTGGATCATGGCCCGGAGCAGCCACCACGTCCCAATCGATTCCGCCGAGCCGCAGACGGCCCCCATCCTGCAGCACGGCATCGAAGCCGAAGCGTGCGCACTGCTGACCCGTGGCATCGAACGACAGCGCGACATGGTCCCAGGACGCGACCGCCGCGGCCTCCGCCGCCGGAATCGCCGTGCGGGGCTGCCAGCGTGCCTGCAATGCCGCGTTACCGCCGCAATGGTCGGAGTGCAGATGCGTATTGATGATATGAGTCAGCGGCCGGCCATCGAGCGCCGCCGCCACGAGCGCCTCGGTCTGCGCTGCGTGTGTGACGTAGCCCGTATCGACGAGCGCCGACTCCCGGGCGGCATCGTCAATGAACAGAATGTTGTTTGCCGATAGCCAGCCGCGCTCGAACACGCGCATCGTCGATGGCAGCAACGGAGGCGTGCTCATGCTTCGCTCCCCGCGGCGCACAGACGCGGCACGCGCTCGGGCAGCAGGGCCCAGATGCGGCGGCGTTCCTCGTCATCGGCCTTCGACCAACCCGCGATCTCCGGAATCGTGCGCAGGCAGCCTTCGCAATAGCCGCTGGCCGCGTCCATCTTGCAGACGTTGCGGCAGGGCGACGGCACCGGCGCGACGATCTGTGCCGCGGCAGCGCCACGCACCAGATCGGCCAGCAGACGGCGTTGCGCGGCGGTCATGCCGAAGTCACCTGGGCCACGTCCGCGACTTCCGCTCCGGTCATCGCCTGAAGCTGTTGCGGCGTCAGGTTGAAGACCGCATGCGGATGTCCCGCGGCTGCCCACACGCTGTCGTACTGGAACAGGTCCTGATCGAGCAACATCACGGGTGCGACGGCGTGCCCGATCGGGCAGACACCGCCAATCGCGTAGCCGGTCTTCTCGCGCACGAACTTGGCGTCGGCCTTGCCCAGCGCGCCCACGCGTGCCGCCACCTTGGCCTCGTCGACGCGGTTGCTGCCGCTGGCGATCACCAGCACCGGCACATCGTCTTCCACGCGGCGGAAGATGATGGACTTCGCGATCTCGGCCACGGTGCAGCCCAGACCGGCGGCCGCTTCCGCCGAGGTCTTGCCGGTGGCCGGCAGCATTACCACGGGGCGGTCGTGGCCGATGCCGACCAACAGATCGGCCACGCGTTGCGCGGCATCGGGAAGCGTGGGGCTCTCGCTCATGGATCGTGTCTCCTTTGTCTGGGCGCGTCGCGGTCTAGTAGCCGCGCAGCAGGTCCACCACGCCGGCGATCGGCTTGCCCGACTCAAGCAGGCGAATCTTGCCGGCGATCTGCGCAATGCTGTCCTCGCGCAGCGTCAGCGCCGAGATATGCGGTGTGATCGTGATGCGCGGCTCCTGCCAGTATGGATGATCGGCAGGCAGCGGCTCTGTGCGGAACACGTCAAGCGTGGCACCCGCGATCTGTCCTTCACGCACGGCGGCGAGCAGATCCTCTTCCACGAGGTGCTGGCCACGCGCCACATTGATCAGGTAGGCGCCGTGCGCCAGGCGATGCAGCAGGCCCGTGTCGATAATGTCCTGGGTCTCGGGCGTCAGCGGCAACACGTTGACCAGCACGCACAAGCCATCAAGGAAGGCGGCCTGCCCGTCTTCACCGTGGAACGATTGCACGCCGTCCACCGCCTTCGGCGAGCGGCTCCATCCGCGCACCGGGAAGCCGAAGCCAGCCAGCGTGCGGGCGATATGGGCACCGAGCGTGCCAACGCCCATCACGCCGATCGTGAAATCGGCACGACGATGCGGTTTCTGGAATTTCCACGTGCCGGCGCGTTCCTGCGCGTCGTACACATCGAGCCGGCGGAAGTAACGCAGCGCGGCGGCCGTGACGTACTCGGCCATCTGGGCCGCCATGCCGGCGTCATCGAGCCGGACGATCGGCACGCCGGCCGGCAGGGCGTCGGGATGCTGGGCATTCAGCTTCAGGATGCCGTCCACACCGGCGCCGAGATTGAAGATGGCCTTGAGATCGGTACGGCCGCTCAGCATTTCCACCGGCGGACGCCACACCACTGCGTAGTCCACGGACTGGCCCTGGCTGTCTTCCCAGGTCACGCACTGCGCTTCCGGCAGTACTTCGGCAAAACCATCGATCCACGGGGCATAGCGGCCATCCGGCACGTACAGCTGCAACTTCATCTCGACTCCAGTTTTCTTTTTGGGGGATGGGATGAAGTATTTTGGCAGAGGTCGCGGGTCAGCGGTTGGATTGCGGAAGCGCGTTCCGCATAGCGGATCGATGGGAGGCACCTGTTTCCCACGTTGTGGGAAACAGGCGCCAGGACGGCTTACCCCGCGTAGCCTTCGGCGCGGATATCCAGACGCGCCAGCAGCGCGCGGTCACGGTCAGCCTGGGGATTGCCGGTGGTCAGCAGCTTCTCGCCGTAGAAGATCGAGTTCGCGCCCGCCATAAAGCACAGTGCCTGCAGCGCCTCATCCATGGCCTCACGGCCGGCGGACAGGCGCACCATCGCGCGCGGCATCGTGATACGGGCCACCGCGATCGTGCGGACAAACTCGAACGGGTCCAGCGCCTCGGTACCCGCCAGCGGCGTGCCTTCCACCTGCACCAGGTTGTTGATGGGCACCGACTCCGGGTACGGGTCCATATTGGCCAGTTGTGCGATCAGGCCGGCACGCGCCTCACGGGCTTCGCCCATGCCAACGATGCCGCCACAGCAGACGTTGATGCCGGCTTCGCGCACATGGCCGATGGTGTCCAGGCGATCCTGGTACGTGCGTGTGGTGATGATCTTGCCGTAGAACTCGGGCGAGGTATCGAGGTTGTGGTTGTAGTAGTCGAGGCCCGCGTCCTTCAGACGCTGCGCCTGCTCGGCCTTGAGCATCCCCAGTGTCACGCAGGTTTCCAGGCCCATCGCCTTGACCTCGCGCACCATGTCGATCACGGGCTCGAGGTGACGCTCCTTCGGCTCGCGCCAGGCCGCGCCCATGCAGAAGCGCGTGGCGCCGTTGGCCTTGGCCGCCTTGGCGGCGTCGAGCACGGCCTCCAGGTCCATCAACTTCTCGGCCTTCACGCCCGCATCGTGGTGGGCGCTCTGCGGGCAGTAGCCGCAGTCCTCCTCGCAACCACCGGTCTTGATCGACAGCAGCGTGGAAAGCTGCACGGTGTTGGCATCGAAGTGCTCGCGATGCACTTGCTGGGCGCGGAACAGCAGGTCGTTGAACGGCAGTGCGAACAGTGCGGCGACATCGTCGACACGCCATGCATCGCCCTCCTTCGGCGCGGCGGCCGCGATATTGCGGGCCGACTGGCGCAGGGCTTCGGCGGAAATGGTGGCGACGGTCTGGTTGGCTTGTTGCGTCATGATCGGTATGGGGTTCGGTAGTGGATTCGGCTTGGCCACTTCACGCGCGAGGCGTCGCGGCACTGTGATGGGGAACAACGGATGGCGCGGCCGATAGCAGCGGCGCGAGGTCGAGGTACTGGGCTGCCACGGCGGGCGCGACCTGCCACGGCAGTTCGCCCAGCAGCGGTACTTCGAGCGCATCCTGCAGCGTGACGATGTTCTCGCTCGGCAGCAGCATGTCGGGGTCGATACGGTTGGCGATCCAGCCTGCCAGCCTGAGACCGCGCGCGCGAATCGCTTCGGCGGTCACCATGGCGTGACTGAGGCAACCCAGGCGGATGCCGACCACCATGATCACCGGCAGGTCGAGCATCACGGCCAGGTCCGCCGTGTTCCAGCGCGCGGCGCCCATGTCGAGCGGCACGATGAAGCCGCCCACACCTTCGACCACCACGGCCTCGGCGTGCTGGCGCAACGACTCGAATGCATCGCGGATCGGCTCGGGCGTAATGCGCGCGCCTTCCAGCGCGGCGGCCAGGTGCGGCGATACCGGCGTGCGAAAGAAGAACGGGCACATCTCTTCCTGCGGCACGATCACCGAGCCGGCCGCGCGAAGCTGATCGACGTCGTCGTTCTGCCACTGGTCGTCGAGCCATTCTCCGCCCGCGGCGATGGGCTTCATGCCCACCGTGCTGTAACCCGCGCCATGCAGCGCGTGCAGCAGCGTGGCGGTCGCATGCGTCTTGCCCACGCCAGTATCGGTACCGGTGATAAAGCAGGCGAAGCGTTCTGGCCGGTCGGCGATGCCGGTCATGCGGCCTCCTTGTGCAGTTGAGGCACGGCGCGCGCGATGGCCTCCAGCAGCCGCGTCACGTCGGCTGCCGAATGCGATGCCGACAGCGTGATGCGCAGCCGCGCGGTACCGGCAGGCACCGTCGGCGGGCGAATCGCCCCAACGCGAATGCCTTCGGCTTCGAGCGCGGCCGACAGCGCCAGCGCGGCGGCATTGTCGCCAACGATCAGCGGCTGGATAGCGGTCTCGCTCTCACCGAGCGACCACCCCGCCTGGGCGGCCAGCACCGCGAGCCCCACGCGCAGTTGCGCGATCAGCCCGGCCAGATGCGCCCGGCGGGAGCGGCCCTCCTCGCCGGCGATGATTTCCAGGCTCGTCAGCAACGCGTGGGCCACCGCTGGCGGTGCTGCCGTGGTGTAGATGTACGGGCGCGCCGTGTTGATCAGGTGTTCGACGATCGTCTCGTGCGCGGCGACGAATGCGCCCGCCACGCCAGCGGCCTTGCCGAGCGTGCCGATGTAGATCAGCCGCTCCGAACGCAGGCCCAGGTGTTCGAACACGCCATGGCCGTTCTCGCCGAGCACGCCAAAGCCGTGCGCGTCGTCGACGATGATCCATGCATCATGGCGATCGGCGACTTCCAGCAGCGCCGCCAGCGGCGCGATATCGCCATCCATGCTGAAGACGCTATCGGTCACGATCAGCTTCAAGGCAGTCGTGCTGGCCGCCAGCAGCGCGTCAAGCGCCCCGGTATCACCATGTGGGTAGCGCTGGACATCGGCACGTGCCAGACGCGCGCCGTCGATCAGCGAGGCATGGTTGAGCGATTCGCAGAACAGCGTCGCACCCGCCGCGCCGAGCGACGTCAGCACCGCCAGGTTCGCCATGTAGCCGGTGCAGAAATACAGCGCCTGCGCCTGCGGGATGTATGGCGCCAGCCAGCGCGCCAGTTCGCGCTCGAGCTGCGCATGCGCCAGCGAATGCCCGCTGACCAGGTGCGATGCCCCGCTGCCCGCACCGTAGCGATGCGCGCCTTCGGCCAGCGCGTGCGCGATCGAGCCGTGATTGGCCAGGCCCAGGTAGTCGTTGCTGCAGAACGTGAGCAGCGGCGTGGGTGTGGCGTCGATCCCGCCCACCGACTGGTGCGGCGCGCAGGCCGTGTGAGCAATGCGGCGACGGCGCGTCAGCGACTGGGCTTCGCGTTCCGCGGCCACGCGTTTCAGGTGATCAAGCAACATGGCGTGCCTCCTCCGCCGGATCGAGCACTGCCTGCAGCGTGTCCAGCAATTGTTCACCGAGCCAGTTGGCCAGCCCGGCATCGAAAACATACGGCGGCATCACGTAGAGCGTGTGCCCGATCGGGCGCGCCAGCACGCCGCGTTCGCGCGCGGCCAGATGGAAGCGTCCGGCAAAGTTCGCCCCCGCTGCCTGCGGGTCGATGTCGGCGGCCCAGATCATGCCGCGCTGGCGCACGTGGCTGACGCGCGGGTCGGCGGCAATACCGGCCATCGCCGTGCCAAGCCATTGCGCGCGCTCACGGTTGCTGGCGAGCGCGTCTTCGGATTCGAACAGGTCCAGCGTGGCCAGCGCGGCCCGGCAGGCCAGCGGATTGCCCGTGTACGAATGCGAATGCAGGAAGCTGCGCGCGATATCGTCGGCCACGAACGCACGCTGGATCTCGGGACGCGACAGCACCAGCGACAGCGGCAGGTAGCCGCCGGTAATGCCCTTCGACAGACACAGGAAATCCGGCCAGGCATGCGCGGGCACGGCGTCGCCGCCGCGTGCCTGCTCCCAGGCGAAGAACGTGCCGGTGCGGCCACAGCCCACGGCGATCTCGTCGGCGATCAGGTGCACGCGATAGCGATCGCACAACGCGCGCGCGCCTTCGAGATATGACGGGTCGTACATCGCCATGCCAGCCGCGCCCTGCACCAGCGGCTCGACGATCAGCGCCGCGATCTGGCCGGCACGCTCGCGCAGCAGTGCTTCGAGTTCAGCCAGCGCCCGGGTGGCCACATCGGCGGCGGATTCACCGCGCGCGGCCTGGCGTGCATCGGGAGACATCACCACGTGGGCGCGGCGCGTCAGCGGATCGTAGGCATCGCGGAAGATCTCCACGTCGGTCACGGCCAGTGCGCCCACGGTTTCGCCGTGATAGCCATGGCGCAGACAGACAAACTCGCGCTTGGCCGTGAGGCCGGTGTTGCGCCAGTAGTGGAAGCTCATCTTGAGCGCGATCTCGACGGCAGAGGCGCCATCAGACGCATAGAACGCGTTGCCGAGCGCGCCACCGGTAAGCGCCGTCAGCCGCTCGGCCAGTTCCACGGCCGGTGCGTGCGTGCAGCCGGCCAGCATCACGTGTTCCAGTGTCTGCAGTTGTTCGCCGATGGCGGCGTTGATGGCCGGGTTGGCATGGCCGAACAGATTGACCCACCAGGAGCTGATGGCATCGAAGTAGCGCTTGTCGCCAGCGTCGATCAGCCAGGGCCCTTCGCCACGTGCGATGGCGAGCGGCGGCTCGTTGGCGCTGGCGTCGGGACGCAGGCGCGTGCACGGATGCCACACGGCGCGCTGGCTGCGTGCCGCGAGCGACGTGTCACCGCCTCCGGAATCGAGGACAGGATGTGTCAAAGGGACTCTCCTATGAGTGTCCGCCCGCGCATCACGCACGGCCGGATGTGGGAAGCTCATGGTAGGAAGGTCCCCGCCGGATTGGCAAACCGGCCGCACTCAGCCAGTTGAGTGCAATTTCACAGACGTTGGACGATCTTGTCGCCCGCAGTGCCGTGCACTTCGCCCTGCTACCTGCTACGCGCCGATAACATCGGCTAACGCGCTACAAAAAAAATCTCTCGATGTGGCGGGGCCGCACCCTCCCGCAAGCGCGAGAGGGCTGGCGCCCGATTGCCGTTACTGCGGCTTCCACGCAGGCGCGCGCTTTTCCAGGAACGAACGCACGCCTTCGCGGCCCTCCTCCGACGCGCGGATGACCGCGATCCGGTCCGCGGTATCGGTCAGCAGGTCCTTGTCGATGGCGCGGCCGGCCACGTCCTGCACCAGCCGCTTGCTTTCGCGCACGGCATTCGGGCTGTTGCCGACCAGCGCCGCGGCCAGTTCGGCCACCTTGGCGTCGAGCCCCGCTGCCGGCACCGTGGCATGGACGAAGCCGATGCGCAGCGCTTCCGCCGCATCGAACCGCTCGGCGGTGATGAAGTAGCGGCGCGCGGCCTGTTCGCCCATCGCGCGAATCACATACGGGCTGATCGTCGCCGGCAACAGGCCCAGGCGCGCTTCGGACAGGCAGAAGTTCACGCCCTCGGCCGCTACCGCCACATCGCACGCCGCCACCAGACCCACGCCACCGGCATAGGTATCGCCGTGCACACGCGCGATCACGGGCTTCGGGCAGGACCAGATCGTGTGCAGCATCTGCGCCAGCGTCAGCGCGTCGGCGCGGTTCTCGTCATTCGAGTAACCGGCCATCTTCTTCATCCAGTTCAGGTCCGCGCCGGCACAGAAGGCCGGGCCGTTACCCGCCAGCACGATCGCACGCACGTCGGGCGTATCGCCAAGCGCACGGAACGCGCCGGTCAGTTCCGCGATGACCGTCTCGTTGAATGCGTTGCGGACGTCGGGCCGATTGAGCGTGACCGTCGCGACGTGACGTTCAGCGGTAACCGTAAGCGTGGTGAATTGCATGTCTCCTCCGAGAAACGGATGTGTAATGGACGGGGCCGAATTCCGTCGAATCCGGCCAACTCAGGATTTCTGGCGCCGGTTGCTGGTCACGCCACGCGTGACGGGCTCGGACTCCGGCGGCTGCACGTCGAAAGGCAGGCCGTGGTCGCGGAAGAAGGCTTCCACCTCTGGCAGCCATACGGCGATGCCCGCGCTGTCGCTGAAAAGCTGGTGCGAATCGCCATCGAACTCGCCGACGTCGACAAAGCGCGTGTCCTTTGCCGCGCCGCTCACGTTGGCCTTGTAGCTGTTGAACATCCGCTCCGGCAACGGCCACGGCCAGAAGCGGTCGTTGTCGCCATAGATCCAGAGCGACGGATAGCGCGCGCCGCGGCCGTAGTCGCCGAACACATCGACCAGGTTGTTTTCCCATCCGCTGCAGCTTTCATTGCGCAGCCCGCCGGCGAAGTTGATCACGCCGACCACGCCCGGATAGCCGATCGTGGACAGCGCCATGGTCGACAGGCCGCCAAACGACTGGCCAATGACGACGATGCGCGTCGGGTCCACGTAGGGCTGCTCCACGAGGTAATCGAGCGCGGCGATCACATCCTCGGCCTGCGCCATGCCGTTCGCGCCGACATCGCAGCTTCCGCCGACGTACTTGCCGCCAGACTTCGAAAAGCCTTGCCGCATCGGCAGCGCCACCACGAAACCGCGCCGCACGAATTCGGCGGTCTGCGCGGCAAAGCGCGCGCGCCGCTGAAACGCCGGTTTGCCCGGCGTCTTGCCGTGGTTGATCACCACGAGCGGCCGGCGTCCTTCGCCGGGTGGCCGGAAGATCGTCGTTTCCAGATCCACCGTGTCCTCCGCGCCGACCTTCGGCACCATCACGACCTGCTCGATCGTATGCGCGGGCAGAGCCACCTGAGCGATGGCCGTCGCGCACCAGATCAGGCCAGCGAGCGCGGCTGCGATGCCGCAGATGGAGGAGACGACGCGAGACTTCACAACCAACCTTCTTCAGAAAACGTTACTGGCGCAATTCGCCAGGATGCATTGCAGCGCCGGTCAAGCCGGTTCGTGCAGGTCACCATCCACGTAGAGCCAGCGCGACGCTTCGCCCGGCTCACGCGACTCGAATACAAAACGGCTCAGCTCATGCAGCCGGTGCGCGCGGCCACCCACCTTGTAGCGTGCGACGAACTCGACTGTGGCATGCGTGGCGTCCTGCTGCGCGTGGGACTTCACGGTCAGCCCGAGCCAGTTCGTGCCGGGATCGGCCGAGAGGTCCTGCGGGCAGGTCGACGCGTGCCAGGTCTGGCGCAGCCAGCTCGCGTCACCCAGCACATAGGCGCTGTAACGCGACCGCATCAGCGCCTCCGCCGTGGGTGGCGATGCCTCGCCGCGATGGAAGCGGCCGCAGCACGTGTCGTAGGCGCCGTTGCCGCAGGGGCACGGTGCCGGGCCTGCGCCGGCCCGACGCTTGTTCGTCATCCGATCAGCCCCGGCAACTGGCGCATGTCAGTGAAGATCGTCGTCACGCCGACCGCGCGCAAGGCGTCGGCGTTGGTGCTCGCGGCGTAGCCAAACACCGTCATGCCGGCAGCGACGCCCGCCGTGGCGCCGGTGGGACTGTCCTCGATCACCGCGCAGCGCGACGGATCGACGCCCATTGTGCGCGCGGCCAGCAGGTACACATCGGGCGCGGGCTTGCTGTGCTCCACCTCGGTGGCCGAGAAGATGTGCTCGCGCGCGGCATCGTCGGTGAACAGTTCCACCAGCTTCGTGTGGTTCAACTGCAGCTTGACCTTGATGCGGTCGGCGCCGGACGCCACGCACACCGGCAGGCCACGTGCCTTGATGGCTTCGATCGCCTGACGGACGTGCGGCACGGCTTCCAGTTCCTCGATGAGCGCCGCGTCGCGACGCACGAACCACTCGGACAGGAAATTCCTGGGCAATGGCTTGCCCAGGCGCGCCTCGATATTGCCAAGCTCGTCACGCACCGCGCGTCCGAGGAACCACTTCATGGATTCCTCGAGCGTGATCTCGATGCCAATCTCGTTCAGCACGCGATTGAGCACGCGATGCACGATCGGTTCGCTATCGACGAGCACGCCGTCACAATCGAAAATCACGCAATCGAAGCGTGCGGCCTGGTTTGCTGCGGTCATGCGGGTTTCTTTTCCTTGTTGAGTTCGTTACCGCCGACGGCGCGCAGTTCGGTCTGCCGCCGGCTCTTCAGATAGGCCTCGACCTGGTCGAAGCGGTCGAAGCCCCAGAACGGTTCGCCGTCGACGATCACGAACGGCGAGCCGAACACGCCCTTGGCCATCGCCACGTCGATCTCGGCCTTGAGCTGGTCCTTGATCTGGTAGTTGTTGGCGCCTTCATTCATGGCGATCGGGTCGACGCCGAGCGGTTCGGCCAGCTTCGCCAGCTCGGCGGGTTCGGCAATGTTGATGTCGTCGACAAACAGCGCGCGATACACGGCCTTGGCAAACGCCGTGGCCACATCCGCACCGTGGTTGTTCTGCAGCCATAGCATCGCGCGCGCTGCATGTTGCGTCGGCAGTGGGAAATGCGTGGGCCGCTTGTAGTCGATATGGTTGAATTCCGAGGTCCGCTCGAAATCACGCCAGCAGTAATCACCCTTGAGCGGAATGCTGGGAAGCGGCGACGAGCCGGTTGTCTTGAACACCACGCCGAGCAGGATCGGATGCCAGATCACATAGCGGCCGTACTTCTGGGCAATATCGTCGATGCGCGTGCTGGCGAAGTAGCCATAGGGCGAGGAGAAATCGAAGTAGAAGTCGATGGGGGCGGTCATCGCAAAGGCTCCGGTTCACAGACAACGGTTGAGGAAAGTGCGGATATTCGTGTTCGTATTCGTATTCGAGATGCCTGTCAGCCAAGCGCGCGGGCGATCAGGATCTTCTGGATATCGCTGGTCCCTTCATAGATCTGGCACACGCGCACATCGCGATAGATGCGCTCGACGGGGAAATCGGTCACGTAGCCGTAGCCGCCGAACACCTGGATGGCATCCGAGCATACCCGCTCCGCCATCTCGCTGGCGAACAGCTTGGCCATGGCCGCTTCCTTCAGGCAGGGCCGGCCGGCATCCTTGAGCGATGCGGCATGCCACACCATCTGGCGCGCCACATCGATCTGCGTCGCCATATCGGCAAGCCGGAACTGCACGGCCTGGTGCTGGAATAGCGGCTGCCCGAAGCTCTCGCGCTCCTTGGCGTAGGCCAGCGCCGCCTCGAATGCCGCGCGCGCCATGCCGATGCTTTGCGACGCGATACCGATGCGACCGCCTTCGAGACCGGAGAGCGCCATCTTGTAGCCCGCGCCCTCCTCGCCAAGCATGTTCGCGGCCGGAATCCGGCAGTTCTCGAACACGATCTGCGCGGTGTCGGAAGAATGCTGGCCCAGCTTTTCCTCCAGACGCGCGACGATATAGCCGGGGGTTGACGTCGGCACCAGGAACGCGCTGATGCCGCGCTTGCCCGCGGCCTTGTCGGTCACGGCCATCACGATCGCCACGTCGGCATGTTTGCCACTGGTGATGAACTGCTTCACACCGTTGAGCACGTAGTGGTCGCCATCGCGCGTGGCCGTGGTGCGCAGCGCCGATGCGTCGGAACCGACGTGCGGCTCGGTCAGGCAGAACGCGCCGAGCATGTCACCTTGCGCCAGCGGCACCAGCCACTGCTGCTTCTGCGCATCGCTGGCGAAGGCCATCAACATGCTGCACACCGGGCAGTTGTTGACGCTGATGACGGTGGAGGTGCCGCCATCTCCGGCCGCGATCTCTTCCAGGATCAGCGCGAGCGACAGATAGTCGAGCCCGGCGCCGCCAAGGGCTTCGGGCACGGCCACGCCGCAGGCACCCAGACGCGCCAGCTCCTTGTGCACGTCCTTCGGGAACGTCTTGTCGCGATCCCATCGGGCGGCCTGCGGTGCGATGACATCCTGCGCGAACTGCCGCACGGCGTCACGGATCATTTCCTGTTCAGGGGTCAGCAGCATGTTGTACCGGGTCTCTTACCAGGGAATCGACGTACCGTCGTAGTTGTGGAAGCTGCCGTTATCGTGACGCGCTACGCCGGCCAGCACGCGGCGCATACCCGTCACGCTCTGCTGCGGCGTGAGGTCGGCCTTCGCGCCACCCATGTCGGTCTGGACCCAGCCCGGATGCAGTGCCACGCAGATCGCATGGCGCGCATCGAGCGAAACGGACTTCAGCGCGGCGTTCACCGATGCCTTGCTCACGCGATAGAGCCAGCTACGGTTGCTGTCCATCGCGCCGATGCTGCCCATGCGCGACGACAGCACTGCCAGCACGCCACCGCGGCCGTGATTGCCGGATTCGACGAACGGCAGCAGCACCGGCAGCGCCATCATCGGACCGAGCACGTTGGTGTGCATCACCGCGTCGAATTCCTCGCGGGTCACCGGCTCCGCCGTTTCCGAACGCGGGCCGATCACGCCGGCGTTGTAGATCGCCACATCCAGCGTCTCGCCATCGAGCTTCCAGGCGAGCCCCGCCACGGCGGCCGCGTCGGTCAGGTCGAGCTTGTGCGCTTCCGCGCCGAGCGCCGTGAGCGCATCAACGCCCTCGTCGCTACGCGCGGCGGCGATGACGCGCCAGCCATCGGCGCGGTACTGCCGGACAAATTCGAGACCCAGGCCGCGCGAGGCGCCGAGGACGAGAACGGTGGGCATGGTCAGCCTCCTGTGGATGGTTGCGAGTGCGTCGGGAAAGTCAGTAACGTCAGTAGAGTTCGATGCCGACCGCCGTGGCTTCGCCGCCGCCGATGCAGAGGCTGGCCACGCCGCGCTTGCCGCCGGTCTTGCGCAACGCGCCGATCAGCGTGGTCATGATACGTGCGCCGGAAGCGCCGATCGGATGGCCCAGCGCACATGCGCCGCCGTGGATGTTGACCTTGTCGCGCGGAATGTCGAGATCGTGCATCGCGGCCATCGGCACCACGGCAAAGGCCTCGTTGATTTCGAACAGATCGACGCTGCCGGTGGTCCAGTCGAGCTTGCGATACAGCTTGGCGATGGCCTCCACCGGCGCGGTGGTGAACCAGCCCGGCGCCTGCGCGTGGGACGTATGACCGAGCATTCGGGCGATTGGCTGCAACCCGAGCGATTTCGCGGTGGATTCGCGCATCATCACCAGCGCCGAGGCGCCGTCATTGATCGACGACGACGACGCGGCGGTGATCGTGCCGTCCTTGGCAAACGCCGGCTTCAGCGACGGGATCTTGTCGACCTTGATGCGGCGCGGCCCCTCATCGGTGTCGATGACGGTATCGCCACCCTTGCCCGACACCGTCACCGGCACGATCTCCCAGCGGAAGTCGCCCTGCTCGGTGGCACGCTGGGCGCGGCGCACCGACTCCATCGCGAACGCATCCTGCTGTTCGCGCGTGAAGTGGTACTTGGCGGCGCAGTCCTCGCCGAAGGTGCCCATGGCCCGGCCCTTGTCGTACGCATCTTCCAGGCCGTCCAGCATCATGTGGTCGTAGATCATGCCGTGGCCGATGCGATAGCCACCACGCGCCTTCGGCACCAGGTATGGCGCGTTGGTCATGCTTTCCATGCCGCCGGCCACGGCGATATCGAACGATCCGGCCAGCAGGCCGTCGTAGACGCTCATCGCCGCACGCATGCCGGAGCCGCACATCTTGTTGACGGTGGTACACGCCACGTCGAGCGGCAGGCCCGCGCCAAGCGCGGCCTGCCGGGCGGGCGCCTGCCCCTGTCCGGCTGGCAGCACGCAGCCGAACACCACCTCCTCCACCTGCTCAGGCTTGATGCCCGCGCGCTCGACCGCCGCGCGTATCGCGGCGGCGCCAAGCTGCGGCGCCATCAGACTGCTCAGTTCACTCTGGAACGCACCCATCGGGGTACGCACCGCGGAAACGATAACGACTGGGTCCTTCTGCATGTCTGTCTCCTGAAGCAGGGGTGGAGCTTCGTGGGTTGAAATCAGCGAATCGATGCTTGTGGCGGATCGCCGTACTGGCGCAGTGCGGCTGCAATCTGCGCGTGCAGTTCGTCGTTGTTGCTGGCGGCCATGCCGAGATCGCGCAGCAGACCGTCGGACACACCGTAGACCCAGCCATGCACCGTGACGGCCTGACCGCGCGCCCAGGCATCCTGGAGCACGGTGGTCTGGCAGACGTTGTTGACCTGCTCGATCACGTTCAGCTCGCACAGGCGGGTATGCGCGTCGTCCTCGCGCAGCACGGTGCCCAGATAGCCCGCGTGCTTGTCGGCCACATCCTGCACGTGGCGCAGCCAGTTGTCGGCCAGGCCGACACGCTCGCGCTTGAGCGCCACCTTCACGCCGCCGCAGCCGTAGTGGCCCACCACGGTGACGTGGCGAACCTTGAGCACATCAACGGCGAACTGCAGCACCGACAGCGCATTCAGATCGCTGTGCGAAATCACGTTGGCGATATTGCGATGGACGAAGACCTCGCCCGGCGCCAGGCCAAGAATCTGGTTAGCCGGCACGCGCGAATCGGAACAACCGATCCACAGGTACTCGGGGGCCTGCTGGTTGGCCAGGCGCGTGAAGAAGGCCGGGTCTTCCGCGTTGACGCGGTCTACCCATTCGCGGTTGTTGCGGAACAGCTGGGCGATGGCGTCACTCATGCTGCCCTCCTTGGTTCTTCAGTTGCGGGGCCGGTTGCGCCGGACCCGTAGCGGTGGATGAAGCGTTCTTGGCTGTGGTACGCAAAAAAGTCATGGACATGGCCGGCCAGGAGCCGGTCTTTGTGGTGCTGCCACATCGCAGCGTCAAAGAAATCGGGGTGATGCCGCATGAAAGCGGCGCGCACACGCGGATCGCCCAGCAGGAATGTGCCGTAGGTCTCCGGGAAAATGTCGTGCGGACGTACGGTGTACCACACCTCGCCGGACATTTCCTCTTCCTCGTTGCGCGGGGCGGGCACGCGGCGGACGTTGCAGTCGGTCAGATACTCGATCTCGTCGTAGTCGTAGAAGACCACGCGGCCGTGGCGGGTTACGCCGAAATTCTTGTAAAGCATGTCGCCGGGGAAGATGTTCGCGGCGATCAGTTCCTTGACGGCGTTGCCGTATTCGAGGATGCCGTGATCCACCTGCTCGTCCGTTCCCTCCTGAAGCCAGATGTTCAGCGGCGTCATGCGGCGTTCGATATAGACATGGCGCACGACGATCTCGTCCTCGCCCTGCTTGCTGCGCTGGTACTCGATCATCGACGGCGCGTGCTGCTTCAGCTCGCGCACCAGCGCGTCGTCGAAGCGGGACAGCGGGAACGCCACATCGGAGTACTCGAGCGTATCGGCCATGCGGCCCACGCGGTCATGCTGCTTGACGAGCTGGTATTTCGATTTCACCAGTTCGCGCGTGGTCTCCTTCGGCGCCGGGAAGAAATCGCGGATCACCTTGAACACGTATGGGAACGACGGCAGCGTGAACACCAGCATCACCAGCCCCTTGATGCCCGGCGCGCTGATGAATTTGTCCGACGAATGCTGCAGATGATGCAGGAAGTCGCGATAGAACAGGTTCTTGCCCTGCTTCTGCAAACCCAGCGAGGTATAGATCTCCGCGCGCGACTTGCGCGGCAGGAGGTCTCGCAGGAAGGTCACGTAGGCCGACGGGATCTCCATGTCGACCATGAAGTAGGCGTGCGCGAACGAGAACAGGATCAGGATCTGCTCCCGGTGCAGCAGCACAGTGTCCAGCACGAGCTTGCCCGATGCCGCGTGAATGATCGGCACCACCAGTGGATAGGTATGGTCGCCGTTGATCACGCGGCCAATGACGAATGCGGTCTTGTTGCGGAAGAACAGCGACGACAGCGTATGCACCTGGAAATTCGGCGCAATGCGGAATTCGCCGAAGTGCTCGGTGATCGCGCGGGCCACATAGCCGGCATCCCGCTTGAGATCCTCGAACGGACGCTCGAGCTGAAAGTTGTTCACGATCCGCTCGAAGCAAGCCGCCATGCCCTCGCGGCTGCCCGGGTAGTAGGCGCGGTAGGTCGGCTTGATCGGTGACTCCTCGTTCTCGATGTACTCGGTCGAGATCGCGGGGCGCACGAAGATGAAATCGTTGTTGAAGTACGAGCGGTGCTGGATCCGCGTAAAGACCGAGTTGAAGAACGTCTCGGCCAGTTCGGGCTGGTGATGGTTCGTCAGCAGGCCGATGTAGTGCAGCTTGATTTGCTGCCAGATCTCGTCCTCGATGTCCTCCGCGTCGTACTCGTCCTGGAGCGTCACGATGGTTTCGTGCACGCGCTGGTTGTAGAACGCGATGCGGTCCCGCTGCAGTTGCTGCAGGCCATGCCAGTCACCGGCCTCGAAGCGCGCCTTGGCCTCGATGCTGACTTCGCGGAACAGCCGGTAGTGCTTGTCGAAGCCATCCAGCATGGTCCGTGCCACATCGTAGGCAATCTGCGACGAGAGCAGCTTGGGGAAGTGGGACATGGCTCGGAGGGCTCGAAGACTGTGAGAATCGGGCAGGCGGCGATGTTGAGATTGTAAAGGCGTTCGGTGCCGGCCCAATGGCGGCGCCGAACGCCTCATGAAGCACTTTTCTGTCGACTGAGCGGATTACATCGTTTCGGAGAACAATTCGCGGCCAATCAGCATGCGGCGGATCTCCGAAGTGCCCGCACCAATCTCGTACAGCTTGGCATCACGCCACAGGCGGCCGACCGGATATTCGTTGATGTAGCCGTTACCGCCCAGGATCTGCACCGACTCACCTGCCATCCACGTGGCCTTCTCTGCCGTGTACAGAATCACTGCGGCGCAGTCCTTGCGGACCTGGCGCACGTGGTCCGTGCCCAGCGAGTCCAGGTTCTTGCCCACGGTGTACAGATAGCTGCGCGCGGCCTGCAGCGTGGTGTACATGTCGGCCACCTTGCCCTGGATCAGCTGGAACTCGCCAATGCTCTGGCCAAACTGCTTGCGATCATGGATGTACGGCGTGATCACGTCCATGCAAGCCTGCATGATGCCGACCGGGCCGCCCGACAGCACGGCGCGCTCGTAGTCCAGGCCGCTCATCAGCACCTTGGCGCCACCATTCTCGGCCCCGAGGATGTTCTCGACCGGCACTTCCACGTCCTGGAACACCAGTTCGCCAGTGTGCGAACCGCGCATGCCGAGCTTGTCCAGCTTCTGGGCCACCGAGAAGCCCTTCATGCCCTTCTCGACGATGAAGGCGGTCATGCCGCGCGCGCCCAGGTCCGGCTCGGTCTTGGCGTAGACCACCAGCACGTCGCAGTCCGGCCCGTTCGTGATCCACATCTTGGTGCCGTTGAGCACGTAGCGGTCGCCCTTGAAATCGGCGCGCAGCTTCATGCTGACCACGTCCGATCCGGCGTTCGGCTCGCTCATGGCCAGCGCGCCGATCCATTCGCCCGAAACCAGCTTCGGCAGGTACTTCGCCTTCTGGGCCGCCGTGCCGTTGCGGTGGATCTGGTTCACGCACAGGTTCGAATGGGCGCCGTACGACAAGCCGACCGACGCCGACGCGCGGCTGATTTCCTCCATCGCGATCATATGGGCCAGGTAGCCCATGTTGGCGCCGCCGTACTCCTCGGCCACCGTGATGCCCAGCACGCCCAGGTCGCCCATCTTCCGCCAGGCATCCATCGGAAACTGGTCGGTCCGGTCGATCTCCGCGGCGCGCGGTGCCAGTTCGCCCTGCGCCCAGTTGCGCACCGATTCGCGCAGCATCTCGATGTCTTCGCCAAGGTCGAATTTCAGGCCGGGTAGTTCGGTCATGGTGGTGTCTCCTGTTGGTTCGATGGGTTCGATGAGGTCGGTGTCGGCTATTTTATTGACGTTTACGTAAACGTCAATTAGAAGTCGTATGGTGTGCCGCCGGGGCGGCAATCTCAGGCTGTGGGAGTCTTGTTGCCCGCGTTCTTCGCATGTTGGGCAGCCAGCAGCGCCTGGCACTGACGCTCGTGCTGATCGATCTCGGCAAGCTGCGCCTGCAGGTCTTCCAACTGGCGCTCAAGCGTGCCACGGTGGCCGGCCAGGAGATGCAGGAAGCGCTCGAGTTGGGGAGCGGTATCGCGCGGAGACTCGTACAGATCCAGAATTTCGCGGATCTCATTGAGAGTAAGCCCTAACCTCTTGCCACGCAGCGTCAGCTTCAACCGGGTGCGCTCACGGTTGTTGTAGACACGCCGCCGGCCGCTCGGCCCTTCGCGATCAGGCGCCAGCAGGCCCTGGTCCTCGTAGAATCGTATCGCGCGCGGTGTAATGTCGAACTCGCGCGCGAGTTCGGTAATCGTGTAGGTAACGGTTGTTGGCTGAGCCGACATGGTGCGTCCGGAAAAAGTGAACGATCGTTCGTTGCGCAATCAAGTTTTCGTCTAAGATGACGAACAAGCAGAGCGAATTGACGTTAACGTTAGCGTCAAGTCTAGCGCCTTATAACGACCAGAGACAGCCCCATGAACGCACTCGAACACCAGCTCCAATACCCGTTTGGCGAAACCATGCCCGAACCGGGCACCCGGCAGGAAGTCGCACCTGGCGTGTACTGGCTGCGCATGCCGCTACCGTTCGCGCTGGACCACATCAACCTCTGGCTGCTGCGTGACCGCATCGACGGGCGCGACGGCTGGACGATCGTGGACTGCGGCATCACCAACGACACCATCAAGGCGCACTGGGAAACCATTTTCGCCAACGAACTCGAAGGCCTGCCCGTGCTGCGCGTGCTGGTCACGCACTGCCACCCCGACCACGTCGGCCTGGCGCACTGGCTCTGCAAGCACTGGGATGTGCGGCTGTGGATGAGCCTGGGTGACTACATGTCGGCGCGCGTGATGGCCGGCGGCTCGGGCGTCGGCTCGAACGCGGGCGGCGACTTCGCGGCCAGCCACTTCGCCCGTCACGGCATGGTCGATCCCGACAACCTCGAAAAGCTGCGGGCCCGCAAGAGCTACTACCCGTCGCTGGTGCCAGACCTGCCCACCCAGTACCGCAGACTGATGGATGGCGACACGGTCAAGATCGGGGCGGACCCGGCCACCGCGTCGTGGCGCGTGATCACCGGTTACGGCCATGCGCCGGAGCACGTTGCGTTGTTCAACCCGGCCACCAACGTGCTGATTTCCGGCGACATGGTGCTGCCGCGTATCTCGACCAACGTCAGCGTGTTCGACATGGAGCCGGAAGCCAATCCGCTGCAGCTCTACCTGGACTCGCTCAGCAAGTACGAAGGCCTGCCGAAGGATGTGCTGATCCTGCCGTCGCACGGTCGTCCGTTCCGCAATCTTCACACTCGCATCAACCAGCTTCGCGAACACCACGTCGATCGTCTGGCCGAAACGCTGGCCGCGTGCGCGGAAAAGCCCTGCAACGCGCACGACATCGTCAGCGTGATCTTCCGTCGCCAGTTCGACATTCACCAGCTCACGTTTGCGATCGGCGAGGCGCTGGCCCACCTGCACGCGCTGTGGCACCGCGGCGAGCTGGTGCGCGTGGTAGGTGACGACGGGGTGATCCGGTTCAAGAAGGCGGGCTGATCAGAAGCCCTGGGCCAATGACCTGAGGTAGCGCGCGCCGGCCACGGCGCGGCTGCCGTACCACGACAGCATCTCTCCATCGACCAGCAATACCGGCTTGCCGATCTGCCGCTCCAGCGCATCGGCATGATCCTCGGTAAAGCGATAGGGTTCGGTCGACAACAGCACGGCATCCAGCTCGCGCACTAGCGCGTCGCTCCAGCGGAAGGTCGGATAGCGCTCGCCCGGCGCGTTCGGGCGGCTGCAGTCGCCGTCAACGCAGGCGGCCGGCGTGTCCGACGTATCTGCGTCATCGGGCCACGTCGCCCAGTTCACCAGCGCCAGCATCCGGCTGATATAGGTCGCGCGCGACACCGTCATCCAGGGGTCTTGCCAGATCGCATAGAGCACGCGCCGGGCCGGCCAGGTTTGCGCCTGGATGGCATCGAGTTCACCGCGTAACTGCCCCACCAGCGCTTCGGCTTGCGGCCGGCGGCCGAAGATGCCGCCCAGCAGCCGGTAAAGCGCGAAGTTGTCTTCTGGCGCACACGGATGGGTGACGATCACGTGCGGCACGAAGGTGCGGATTTCGTCGACGGTCTCCCGACGGTTTTCATCGATATTGACCACCACGTGCGTCGGAGCCCGTGCGCGCAGGCGATCGAGCTTCACATCCTTGGTGCCGCCGACCTTGGCAACGGCGCGCACTGCCGGCTCCGGATGAATGCAGAAGCCGGTACGCGCCACAAGCTGGTCAGCCAAGCCGAGATCGAACAGCAGTTCGGTGATCGATGGCACGAGCGATGCGATACGGACATCGCCGGATGCCGCCTCATGTACCTGCCCGCCTGCGTCGGTCCACATCATGCGTCCCGGGGGCGGCGCGGCTTGCGCGGCGCGCGCGCGAACAGCGCGTCGTAAAGCCAGCGCGGCATCAGGTGCAGCAGCGAAGCCACAACACCCATCTGCCAGGGGATCACCGCGAAGCGGCTGCCTGCGGCAATTCGCCGCACAGCTTTTTGGGCGAACACCTCGGCATCCATCAGGAATGGCATCCGGTACGGGTTGTGCGACGTCATTGGCGTGCGGATGTAACCCGGTGCAATCGTCACCACGCGAATCTTCTCGTGCGCCTGTTCGAGTCGCAGGCTCTCCAGCAGCTTGATCACCGCCGATTTCGATGCACTGTAGGCCCCGCCGCCGGGCAATCCCCGCACCCCGGCCACGCTGGCGATGCCGACCAGCGTGCCACGCCATCCGTCGGGTCCGGGTGGCTGCTCGCGCATCGGCCCGAGGAACGGCTGAAACGTAGTCAGCGTGCCGAACCAGTTGGTGTCCATGACCGTGCGGAACACCTCCAGATCCTCGCGCTCGCTGGCCACCGTACCCACCGAGACGCCCGCGTTGGCGATCACGACGTCGGGACAGCCCACGTTCGCAAGGAAATCGGCGGCCGCGGCCCCCATGGCGTCGACATCGCGAACGTCCACGGCATAGACGCGCACGGCGTCGGGATTGGGCAGCGTGCCCGCGAACGCCCTGAGCGCATCCTCGCGCCGGCCGACCAGGCCAAGCGTGGCGCCCTGCTCCGCGTACGCGCGTGCCAGCGCCTGGCCAATGCCGCTGGAGGCGCCGGTGATAAAGATTTTCTGTGGTTGCATCGCGTCAATATAGCGAAGTCGGAGATTCCAAAGCAGAACGGCCCGGCGCACCACATGGTACGCCGGGCCGTCGTCGGTCAAGTCGCGGCGATCAGAGCTTCTTGTCGCGCACGCCCGTGACCAGGAAGTCCATGGCCTGGATGGCGCCAGCCTTGGTGCCTGCGATCGAAGGCGAGGTCTCGTACTTGCCCTGCACCACCACGGTCGGCACGCCGTCGATCTTGTAGGCGTCGGCGATCTTGTTGGCACGTTGCGAGTTGGTGGTCACCGAGAACGAGTTGTAGGTGTCCAGCCACTGCTTCTTGTCGATGCCGTTCTGGGCCATGAAATCGGCGATTTCGTCGGTGGTCAGCATGCGCTTGCGCTGCTTGTGGATCGCGTCGAACACCTTGGTGTGCATCGCGTCCAGCTTGCCCATGGCTTCCAGCGCATAGAAGATCTTCGTGTGGGGCAGCAGGTCGTCGCGGAACGCCACCGGCACGCGCTTGAACACCACGTCCTTGCCCTGCTTCTTGACCCACGCCTCGAGCTCGGGCTCGAAGTCGTAGCAGTGCGGGCAGCCGTACCAGAAGAACTCGGTCACCTCGATCTTGCCGGCCGGCACGGGCTGCGGCGATTTCAGGACCGTGTAGTCCTTGCCTTCCGTCGGCGCGGCCATGGCGGCGGGCGCGGTCATCAGCAGGCCGCTGACAGCGGCAACGGTGGCAAGCAGTGCGGCGATTTTCTTCATGTTCGAAGGGCCTTCCGGTTTATCGAGGGTATGCAAGGGTACAGCGAAGCAGCGGATTGCGTTGTCCAGCGCCCGGCCGGGCCCCGGATCTCAGGCTATGACCACGGCGGCGGCGCGCGGTTCACCGCCTGCCGCCGCGAACCTGTTACTGCTTGGTAAAGCGGATCACCGAGGCTTCGAAACCGGCCGATTGCAGGCGGTCACGTGCGCGGTTCATGTCGTCGATGCGGTTGAACGGTCCCAGTCGAACGCGATACATCTTCACGCCGTTGACATCGCGATCCGTCACCTTGGCCTCGAAACCCTGCATGGCCAGGTTGGCTTTCTGACGATCGGCGTCATCCTGCGACCGGAACGCCCCTACCTGCAGCAGGTATCCCACCTTGTTGGCATCGGCCTGGGCAATCTCCGCGATCGGGTCGGCCACCGGCTTCTCGGCCGGGCGCGCGGCAGGCTTCTCCGGGGTCTTGCCGGCAACGGTGGAGCTGGCTGCGGCGCTGGTGCCGGCATCGGCCGGACGGGTGGTCGCCACCGGGGGCTGCGGCGCGGGCTGGCCGGGCTGCGCCTGTTCGGGCTGGCCCACCGGCTTGGCCGGCGTCTTGCTCCAGAGCGGCCGGTTCGGGTCCGACGGCTCCTCGGGCTGCTGCGCCTGTTGCGTCGGGCTCGGCAAGGTGCTGACCACATTGCCAGGCTCGCTGGGACGCGGGGCCGGGGCACTACTGCCGCCCTTCTGCTGGAACGGCGCAGGAGACTTGGTGATGTACAGCGCCACCACCACGGCAATGGCCAGGCCGACGATCAACCCGAGCACTAGGCCCAGGAACGTGCCGCCACGCTGCGTCTTGGTATGGCGGACGGTGCGCGGGGCGCGCTTGGCAATCTGTTGCATGAAGTCCTCTTCGGTGATGCCGGGGATTATAGAGCCAGACCCATGACGCACGGCTTCAGATTCGTCGCAAATTGTCGACTGCCGGCCGCCGATGCCATGGGCTGGCGGGTGGTGCGTCAACCCACCACCCCTACCACGATCAGGCCGGAGCCGCTTCGCGGTCCATGCGCTGCGGTGCCGAAACACCGATCACCGCCAGGCCGTTCTTGAGCACCTGGCGCGTGGCGGCCAGCAGCGCCAGCCGCGCGCGCTTGACCGTCTCGTCGTCCACCAGAACGCGGTCGGCGTTGTAGAACGCGTGGAAATCGCCAGCCAGGTCGCGCAGGTAGAAGGCCACGGCGTGCGGGGCCAGTTCGCTGGAGGCAGCGGCCAGCATGTCGCGGAACTCGGCCAGACGGCGGCCCAGCGCGATCGCCTGCGGGCTCACGTCAGCAGCCGTCACGGCGGCCAGGTCCACGCTGGCCAGCTCGCCCAGCCGCGCTTCCCAGTCCGCGCCGCCCCAGGCCTCGAAAATCGAGCAGATGCGGGCGTGCGCGTACTGGACGTAGTACACCGGGTTCTCGTCGTTCTGCTTCAGCGCCAGGTCCACGTCGAACACGAACTCGGTGTCGGCCTTGCGCGACAACAGGAAGAAGCGCACCGCGTCGCGGCCGCGCGTGAAGTGCGCGGGCCAGTCGGCCACGCCTGCTTCCAGGCAACCGCGGATCGTCTCTTCGCCGCCGTTGCTCCATTCGATCAGGTCGCGCACGGTCACGTACGAGCCAGCGCGCTTGGAGATCTTCACCTCCTCGCCGTTCTTCATGACGGTGACCATCTTGTGCAGCACGTAGTCGGGGTAGCCCTGCGGAATGCCGATGTCCAGGCCCTGCAGGCCGGCACGCACGCGGGCGATGGTGCCGTGGTGGTCGCTGCCCTGCACGTTGATGACCTTCGAGAAGCCGCGTTCCCACTTGGTGGTGTGGTACGCCACGTCCGGCACGAAGTACGTGTACGTGCCGTCGCCCTTCTTCATGACGCGGTCCTTGTCGTCGCCGTCGTCGGTGGTGCGCAGCCACAGCGCGCCTTCGCTCTCGTACGTCTTGCCCTTGGCGATCAGCGACTGCACGGCGGCTTCCACGCGGCCATCGCTGTACAGCGATGATTCCAGGTAGTACCGGTCGAACTTGACGCCAAACGCCTGCAGGTCGATGTCCTGCTCATTGCGCAGGTAGGTCACCGCGAACTTGCGGATCGACTCCAGATCCTCGATGTTGCCCGAGGCAGTCACCGGCTCGCCGTCCGAGGCGGACACGGTCTTGCCGGCCAGGAAATCGGCCGCGATATCGGCGATGTAGTCACCGTTGTAGGCGGACTCGGGCCAGCCGGCGTCACCTGGCTTCAGGCCGCGCGCGCGGGCCTGTACCGAGATGGCCAGCGTATGGATCTGCACGCCGGCGTCGTTGTAGTAGAACTCGCGATGGACCGACCAGCCCTGCCAGGCCAGCAGGTTCGCCAGCGCATCGCCCAGCGCGGCCTGGCGGCCGTGGCCCACGTGCAGCGGCCCGGTCGGGTTGGCCGAGACGAACTCCACCAGCACCTGGCCATGCTCGCCGACCGGACGCGCGCCGTAGCGGTCGCCATCGGCCAGCACGGCACGCAGGACTTCCGCGCGGGCCTCGGGGCTCAGGCGCAGGTTGATGAAGCCCGGGCCGGCGATCTCAAGCGCGGCCACGAGCGCGGTCGCGCGCGGATCGGCCTTGACTGCGTCGACGACCTTCTGCGCCAGTTCGCGCGGATTGGTCTTGAGCGACTTGGCCACCTGCATGGCGATGTTGCAGGCCAGGTCGCCGTGGGCGGCCGCCTTGGGTCGCTCGAATGTCACCGCGGGCAGGTTGGCATCGGCGGGGGCGAGCGCACGCACGGCATCCGTGAACGCGGCGGCAAGTTGGGAGGTCTGAACAGGCAGCATGGATATCTGGGCCCTGAGGCTGGGGTGCTTCCGGCCATGCGTCGGCAAGTGAACGCCGCGCCGCGTGACCGGCAGTGGAAATCGGGAAACGCGGAATTTTATCAGGTGCTATGCTGACATCATGCGGATGGCCTGTACGCCCTGCGCCAGACACCGCCACTCGTGAAAGGAACCACTATGTTGATCACCTTCAAATCCCACGCGGCGCAAGACCTGATCATGATGAAGGATCTTGCCATTACGCTGCTTGGCATCATCGGCAAGCATCTGGGCGAGCGCGGGGTGATCAAGGCCGACGAAATGCCGGCGGCAATCCGAAAGCTCGAAGCCGCCGTCCAGGACGCCAAGAAAGTCCACCCGGCCGAAGCCACCGTCCACCCCGGCAAGGATGACGAGCGCGAAGAGGAACCGCTCCATCTGGGCCAGCGCGCCTATCCGTTCCTCGACATGCTGCGTGAGTCCGTCAAGGAAGGCGCGGATGTGATGTGGGGCGTCTGACCCACTGACGCCCCCTCGGGGCGCCACCATCGCTGGCGCCCTGCTCCACCTTCGTCCGGCGACACCGTGCCGCCGGTCTCCACACGCCCTGCCCCAGAAAGCCGTTTGAAAGGTTCTGCGACATCCGGTCGTCGCACACGAAAAAGCGCCCGGCTGCCGCAGGGCGACCGGGCGACCCGGACCAGGGATTGGTATCCGGGAAGGGGGGTTACTGCGGAAAAGCGCGCGGCAGCGGCCTGCCGCGCGCCTTCCGGCTTCGTTTCCTTGGAAGCAGCTTCAACATGAAGCGAAGCGGTTCTGGCCAGGGTGAAGCAGGAGTTTCGGCTCGCTTGCGAGCCACCTGCGGAACGACGCCAGAATCGCTTTGAAACAGCTTCTTAGTCGTCGCTACGTCGGCCGCCGGCCAGCAGCAGGCCGACGAACGCGCCAACCAGCGCGGCAATCCCCACCGCCATCAGCGGGGATTCCACCACGCGCTGACGGCCGTGGTCGACGGCATCGTCAACATGCACACGCGCCCAGTCCACGCCGTCCCGGCCACGCTCGCGCAGCCGTTCGGCCAGATCCTGCGCACGGTCACGCAGTCGGCGCCCCGCCGCCAGGCTTTCCGCCGAACCCTCACGCGCCAGCACGTCGATCGTTTGCTGAAGCTGCCCGATCAATGCCTTGACGTCCTCCGACACCGGGCCGGCGGCATCGCGTGCCGCGTCGCGGGTGTCGCGCGCGGCATGGCGGATCTGCCGGACCGCTGCGTCAGCGCTGTCGTGCAGGTGGTTGATTTCCTTGCGAACCTTGGGGTTTTGCGTGAGCATGGGATCTCCTGTTTCCGGACGTGGGGCGACTTACCGTCGGCGGACCAGGCCCATTACAAACGTTACGATTGCCACCACCAGGAATATCAAGAACAGGATCTTGGCAATTTCTACCGCGCCGGCGGCAATGCCGCCGAATCCGAAGATCGCCGCGATCAGGGCAACAATAAAGAAGACGAGTGCGTAGTACAGCATGTCCAGCCTCCCTCGGATGATGGGCACGCCGAAAGTGGCGCGTCCGGCTTGCACCACGGCGCGCAAGCTCATAGCCTCATCGTAGGGTTCGCTCGCCAGAGCAGGCACCGAATCCAGACCGATTCCCATGTCAGCCAAGTCCTACAGCGCACCGCGCGCCACACCGGGTGCGAGACCGGCCGGGCCACGGCTACGATTGACCCCGCCCCCTCAATGTGATGCGATGGTCGCCCATCGGGCCGCCGCGCACCTGGAAACGGTCTTCTAACCGGTAATTCTCAATGGCCAAGCATTCCCTACTCGTGCGAAACACACTGCTGCTGGTCAGCGGCATCATGCTGACGCTGGCCGTACTGATCGCATCCGAGACCGGCAACCAGCGCCTGCGCGAGGGATACACCGAGGCAATCCGTTCGCAGCAGCTTCAGAACGACCTGGGCGACCTGATCGGCGAACTCGTCAATGCCGAGGGCGGCCAGCGCGGCTTCCTGCTGACCGGAAAAGACAGCTACCTCGACCCGTACTACAAGGCGCTGCCGCGCATCAACGAACTGATGTCGCGCATCCGCCAGCACTACGCGGACGATCCGGAAGGCCTGCGTCAATTCGGCGAGGCATCCCAGTTCGTGACGCGCAAACTCAACGAGATGGCACTGACGCTGGTCTACGGCAAGCGCGACTTCGACGTGGCGCTCGACATGGTTCGCACCGACTTCGGCAAGCAGACCATGGAGAATGCCCGGCGCGGTCTCGAGCATCTGCAGGTGCGCGAGTCGGGCACGGTCACGCACAATCTCGAAGCGGCCGAGCATGACCTGCAACTGTCGCGCTACGGCATTGGGCTGCTCACGGCCATCAACATCGCATTGATGGTGACGCTCGGCATGGGCCACGCGCGCCGCATGGCGATGGCCGATGCCACCCGGGCCGAACTGGAAGAGGAAAGCGCGCGGCTCGACCGCAAGGTGCGCGCCCGCACGCGCCAGTTGTCCGCCCTGGCCGCTCACCTGCAACGCGTGACCGAAGACGAGAAGACGCGCCTGGCGCGCGAGCTGCACGACGAACTCGGCGCCATCCTCACCGCCATCAAGCTGGATCTGCACTGGGTGCGGATGCGCGTGCAAGACACGCATCCGGAGGCGCGCGACAAGCTGACGCGCGTGATGCAGCACGCGGACCAGGCCATTCAGATCAAGCGGCAACTGATCGAGGACCTGCGTCCGACCGTGCTGCTGAACCTGGGCCTGCGCGAGGCCATCGTGCAGCTGGTGGAGGACGTCGGCACGCGCAACCAGTGGGATACCGCGCTGGACCTGCCCGAGACGCTGCCAAGACTGAATGACCCTGCGGCCATCGCGCTGTACCGCATCGTGCAGGAATCGCTGACGAATGCCAGCAAGTACGCCGAGGCCAAGCAGGTGTCAGTAACCCTGGCGTGCACGACCGAACATCTGGTGCTGACCGTGCGCGACGACGGCCGTGGCCTGCCGCCCGATTTCGACGCTGGCAGCATTGCCGGCCATCACGGCCTGCTCGGCATGGAGCAGCGCGTACTGGCGCTGGGCGGCACGATGCAGGTGGATTCCTCGCCGGGACACGGTGTGACGATCGGGATCGAGGTGCCGCTGACCGCGGCGGTGCTGGCGCAGGAAGAGCCGGCCGAGTGAGGGGAAGATATGAAGGCGCCGATCCAAGGGCACCGGAACAGGTGACGCAGGAATGAACGTCGACGTCAGGGCGTCGACATCGCGTAGTCCTCGATCACCCGGAACACCTGTTCCATTTCGAGTGACTTGTCGAAGAAATAGTCCGCGCCGGCTTCGGCGCACTGGCGCCGGTACATCGATACCTGCGCATGGTTCGTGTAGACGATGCGGATGCCCGGGAACCGCGCCTTCTGCATCTCGCGCAGCACATTGATGCCATTGCCCTGACGCAGTTGCAGATCGACGATCGCCACGTGATAGGCCCCGGCTGCGGCCAGCCCCACCGCCTTGCTTTCTGTATCGGCCCAATCCACGGCTTCCACGAACGGAAACGCGGTCAGGTACTCCATCAACATGCTCCGAATCACGGCCGAGTCCTCGATCAGGAGGACGCGCAGTGGTCGGGGTATGGAGGCAGTGGGCTGCTCCGGCATGGTGCGATGATGGTTCCGAGAATTGAGCGATTTATGGAAGCCTGCTTGGAGGCGCTATCAAAATGAAGCGAAGCGGTTCTGGCCAGGGTGAAGCAGGGGTTTCGGCTCGTATGCGAGCCGCCTGCAGAACGGCATGTGCCTGCAAGCACATGCGCGCCCCGCAACGACGCCAGAATCTTTTTGATAGCGCCTTTTACTCCACCAGGCCGTTCTTGATGGCGTAGTACGTCAGATCGGCATTAGTCTTCATCCCCATCTTCTCCAGGATGCGTGAACGATAGGTACTCACCGTCTTGACGCTCAGGAACAGTTCGTCAGCGATGACCGAGACGGATTGCCCGCGCGACAGCTTGCAGAAGATCTGGAACTCGCGCTCGGAGAGCGTGCGGTGCACGGGCTGATCGGTGGGCTTGTCCAGTCCGCCGATCAGCAGGTCGGCCACGGTCGGGCTCACGTAACGTCGTCCCTGGGCAACGGTGCGGATCGCCTTGACGAGGTCGTCCGGCGCCGACTCCTTGGTCAGGTAACCGGATGCTCCCGCACGTATCAGATTGATGGCGTACTGGTCTTCCGGATAGGTCGACAGGATCAGCACAGGCAAGGCAGGCAGTCTCTGTCGGATCAGCTTCAGCACGTCGATGCCATTCCGATCCGGCATGGAAATGTCGAGCACGAGCACGTCGAACTCGCGGTCGCGCAACTGCGCCATCACTTCGTCGCCGCTGCCAGCTTCGCCCGTCACCTCGATGTCAGGCTCCTCGGCAATGAACTGGCGCAGACCTGCACGCACGATCTCGTGATCGTCGGCGATCAGGACGCGAATCATCTGTGTCTCCACGGTGAAGGATGGCCCGGCTTCGGATGGATGGACCGGGCCGGCTTTTTTGCATTGTAGTGCTGCCGCGCGGCCAAATATGTCAGTCTCAGGCTGACATGTCCGGAAGGATACCTGCCCCCACGCGCGCTGTCGGAAATGCACAACGGGCGCACAAGGCGCCCGTTGCCGGTTTGTCGAGGTCTGTCGCGGTCTGTCGACAGTGGGAGCTGGGGCAGTCTGGAGGGGCCCGCCCCGGCACCTGACAGGATTACTGCATCTTCGTACCGGCCTGACCACCCGCGCTGGCACTGGATTCGCTGGTTTCGCCCTTCTTGGATTTGCCCTTGGCTTGCTTGCCCTGATGGCCCTTCGGCACGTCCATCTGGGCGCCGGTACCGCCGTCGGCCGAGGCCCCAGGCGTCACCGCACCACCGGAAGCGTTGACCGATGCGCCGGTGCCGGTTTGCAGGGACGGTGCGTTCACCGCGGCACCGACGCCGGCCTGTGTGCCGGCACTTCCGGCGGTGGCTCCAGTGCCTTGCGCCATCGCAAGCGACGAGGCGGCGGCAATCGACAGGGCGGACAGCGAGATCAGCAGCTTGTTCATGGAAGACTCCTTTACTGGAATGCCCCGCAGCGAAACATTCGCCGCGGCATTCACGCGGTGTCACGTGAACTGAGGCCCAGTCTATGGACTCGCTCCACTCGCTTCTGTGAGGACTTGTAATGCCCTGTAAGCAGAGGTGAGGACATTGCCGCTACAAATCGGCACGATTCGACGCGATTCGGCACAGCGCGCCATGCGAGGGCATCGCGGGCCTGCCCCCAACCATCAACGGCTGACGCCGAGTATGAAAAAAGCCGGGATGCCACGCGCGCGCGGCATCCCGGCTCTTGCACCTGGTTACAGCTTCTACAGGTTCGGCGCCAGTGCGCGTTCGAGCGTAAGACGGTCCTCACCGCGACGGGCCACCATATCGTCGAGCTGGTCCTGACCGATCTTGCCGATGCTGAAGTAGGTCGAGTCCGGATGCGACAGGTAGAAGCCGCTCACCGATGCCGCCGGCGTCATGGCCAGCGCCTCGGTGATGCCCATGCCGATATCGGCAGCATCGAGGAACGTGAACATCGGCGCCTTGACCGTGTGCTCCGGGCAAGCCGGATAGCCGGGTGCCGGACGAATACCGCGATACGCTTCGGCGACGAGCTGATCATTGCTCAGCGACTCCGCGGCGTCGTAGCCCCAGAGATCCTTGCGCACGCGCTCGTGCAGGCATTCGGCGAACGCCTCGGCCAGACGATCGGCCAGCGCCTTGAGCATGATGGCGCTGTAGTCGTCGTGGTCGGCCTCGAACTGCGCCTCCTTCTTGTCCACGCCAATCCCCGCCGTGACCGCGAACAGGCCAATGTAGTCGGCCACGCCGCTCGACTTCGGCGCGATGAAATCGGCCAGGCAGCGGTTCGGGCGACGCACGCCATCCACCACCGGACGCTCGCTCTGCTGGCGCAGGTTGTTCCAGGTCAGCGCGACCTTGCTGCGCGACTCGTCGGTATAGATCTCGATGTCGTCGTCATTGACCGTATTGGCCGGCAGCAGCGCCATCACGCCGTTGGCCGTCAGCCAGCGTCCCTGGATCAGGCGAGCCAGCATGCTCTTGCCATCCGAGAAGACGCGTCGCGCCGATTCGCCGACGATCTCGTCGTTGAGGATGTCCGGGAATTTGCCGGCCAGATCCCAGGTCTGGAAGAACGGCCCCCAGTCGATGTAGTTGGCCAGTTCGGACAGATCGTAGTTGCGGAACAGGCGGCGGCCGATGAACTTCGGCTTCGGCGGCACATAGGTGCTCCAGTCGATCTGCGTCTTGTTGGCGCGCGCCTGCGCCAGCGACACCATCGGCGTGGCCTTCTTGTTGGCGTGCTGCGTGCGAATGCGGTCGTAGTCGGACTTCAGCTCGTCCAGGTACTTCGCCGCGCCTTCGTCAGACAAGAGATTCGACGCCACGCTGACCGAGCGCGAGGCATCGGGCACATAGACCACCGGGCCTTCATAGTTCGGCGCGATCTTGACCGCGGTATGCACGCGCGATGTAGTGGCACCGCCGATCAGCAGCGGAATCTTCTTCACGCGGAAGTAGTCGTCGCGCTGCATCTCCGAGGCAACGTAGGCCATTTCCTCGAGCGACGGTGTGATCAGGCCGGACAGCCCGACGATGTCCGCCCCCTCGACCTTGGCGCGCGCCAGGATCTCGTTGCACGGCACCATCACGCCCATGTTGACCACTTCGAAGTTGTTGCACTGGAGCACCACCGACACGATGTTCTTGCCGATGTCGTGCACGTCGCCCTTCACGGTGGCGATCACGATCTTGCCGCGCGCGCGCACGTCGCCGCCGGCCTCGGCCACCAGGCGCTTTTCTTCCTCGATGAACGGCAGCAGATGTGCCACGGCCTGCTTCATCACGCGGGCGCTCTTCACCACCTGCGGCAGGAACATCTTGCCCGCGCCAAACAGGTCGCCAACAATGTTCATGCCATCCATCAGCGGCCCCTCGATCACCTCGATGGGGCGGCCACCGCGCGCCGCGATCTGCTGGCGCACTTCCTCGGTGTCCTCGACGATGAACGTGGTGATGCCGTGCACCAGCGCATGCGCCAGGCGATCACCCACTGGCACCGGTTGCTCGGGCGTGCCACGCCAGGCCAGGTTCTCTTCCCGCTTCGTGCCACCGCCCTTGAAGCGGTCGGCGATCTCCAGCAGGCGATCGGTGGCGTCGTCGCGACGGTTCAGCACCACGTCTTCCACACGCTCGCGCAATTCCGGGTCGAGCTGGTCATACACGCCCAGCTGGCCAGCGTTGACGATGCCCATGTCCATGCCCGCCGCGATCGCGTGGTACAGGAACACGGTGTGGATCGCCTCGCGCACCACGTCGTTGCCGCGGAACGAGAACGACACGTTCGACACCCCGCCGCTGACCTTGGCGTACGGCAGGTTCTGCTTGATCCAGCGCGTGGCTTCGATGAAGTCCACCGCGTAGTTGTTGTGCTCCTCGATACCGGTGGCCACCGCGAAGATGTTCGGATCGAAGATGATGTCCTCGGGCGGGAAGCCCACTTCGTTTACGAGGAAGTCGTAGCTGCGCTTGCAGATCTCGGTCTTGCGCTCGAACGTGTCCGCCTGGCCCTTCTCGTCGAATGCCATCACCACGCTGGCCGCGCCATAACGGCGGATCTGCGTGGCGTGGTGGCGGAACTGCTCCTCGCCTTCCTTGAGCGAGATCGAGTTCACCACGGCCTTGCCCTGCACGCAGCGCAGGCCCGCCTCGATCACGTCCCACTTCGACGAATCGATCATGATCGGCACGCGCGCGATGTCCGGCTCAGACGCGATCAGATTCAGGAAGCGCACCATCGCCGCCTTCGAATCGAGCATCGCCTCGTCCATGTTGATGTCGATGATCTGCGCGCCGTTCTCCACCTGCTGGCGGGCCACCGCCAGGGCTTCGTCGAACTGGCCGTTCAGGATCATGCGGGCGAATGCCTTCGAACCGGTGACGTTGGTACGCTCGCCAACGTTGACGAACAGCGTGTCGTCGTCGATCGTGAACGGTTCCAGACCGGACAGGCGCATCGGACGCGGGGGCAGGTTTTGCTGGCTCATGATTTCTGTTCTCTTGCGTGCGATGGCTTCAGGCGGCCGATTGTGCGGTGTCTTCGCGATACTGGCCGGGCCAGGCGCGTGGCGTCTTGTTGGCCACGCTCTTGGCGATGGCAGCGATGTGATCGGGCGTGGTGCCACAGCAGCCGCCCACCAGGTTCACCAGGCCGGATGCCGCGAACTCCTCCACCAGCGCGGAGGTCACCTCGGGCGTTTCATCAAAGCCGGTGTCGCTCATCGGATTGGGCAGGCCGGCGTTCGGGTAGCACGACACCGCGGCATCGCACACCTTGGCCAGTTCGGCGATGTACGGGCGCATCAGCGTAGCGCCAAGCGCGCAGTTCAGGCCGAATGTGACGGGCTTCGCGTGGCGCAGGCTGTTCCAGAACGCCTCCACGGTCTGACCGGAGAGAATGCGGCCCGAGGCATCGGTCACGGTGCCCGAGATCATCACCGGCACGCGCTCGCCGGTGTCCTCGAACAACTGGTCGATCGCGAACAGCGCGGCCTTGGCGTTGAGCGTGTCGAAAATTGTCTCGACCAGAAACACATCGGCCCCGCCTTCGAGCAGGGCCTTGCCCTGTTCGTAGTACGAATCGCGCAGTTCCTCGAAGGTGACGTTGCGCGCGCCCGGGTCGTTGACATCCGGGCTGATGCTGGCTGTCTTCGGCGTCGGACCGAACGCGCCGGCCACGAAGCGCGGCTTGTCCAGCGTGCTGTACTTGTCGCACGCGGCGCGCGCCAGGCGGGCGGCCTCGACGTTCATCTCGTACGCGAGGTCGGCCATCTTGTAGTCTTCCTGCGCCACGCGCGTGGCGCCGAACGTGTTCGTCTCGATCAGATCGGCACCGGCGGCCAGGTACTGCTCGTGAATCTCCGTGATGACCTGCGGACGGGTCAGGAGCAGCAATTCGTTATTGCCCTTCACGTCGATCCGATGGTCAGCGAAGCGCGTGCCCCGATAGTCAGCTTCCGTGAGCTTGTAACGCTGGATCATCGTGCCCATCGCGCCGTCGAGAATCAGAATGCGGTTGCGCAGCAGCTTCGGCAGGCTGGCGGCCCGGGTGTAGGGGCGTGGTTGGGATTGGGCGGCGCTCATGGTGGGGCTCGATCTTCGATGCGACGGCGGAGCCGCGCAGTTTGTGACAATTCAGAACCGGCGATTTTATCAGGTAGATCAAGGCATTGCGGCGGTCAGGGACTTGCCCTGCCACTTTGATGGCCGGGTGTCGGCCCGGGTGTCGGCCCGGGTGTTGGGCCAGTTGTCAGCAACCGGCCGCGCGCCTACACTGAGAGACGCATTCGTCACGCTTATCCGCACCATGCAAACCCTCAGCCCCAACGACGCCCGGACCTTGCTCGAAGGCGAGCCCGATGCACTGTTCATCGACTGCCGCAGCGAGATGGAATACCTGTTCGTCGGTCATCCCCGCGGGGCGCACAACGTTCCCTGGAACGACGGCCCCGACTGGGAAGTCAATCCGCACTTCGTGCAGGCGGTAAAAAAACTGGCCGGGCAAGCCTCGGCCCGCCCGGTCGTGCTGATCTGCCGCAGCGGCAACCGGTCGTCCGCAGCCGCTCGCGCGCTGGAAGGCGCCGGATTCGCCACTATCTACTGCGTACTGCATGGATTCGAAGGCGACCTCGACGCCCAGCGCCATCGCAACACGGTCAACGGCTGGCGTCACGACGGGCTACCCTGGGAACAGTATTGATCTGATTTCGCGACTTCTGAGAAGACAGTAACGCCCGCATAAGCGGGCGTTTGTTTTTGGAAGCGGACAAACGGTCTACCGCTGCCGCGCCTCCCGGTGTGATGCGACGCGCCAGTGGTCAGTGCATGACCAGCGGGTTGTTCATCACCGTATCGAATTTGCCGAGAAACTCGTCGACTTCTTCCACGGAGGGTTCGCTCTCGATCAAACGCGTCACATCGGCGCGGAAGGTCTCGGCCATCAGGCCACCGAGGAAAATTTCGCGTTTCAGATTCTTGTCGACGATCTCGTAACCGCCCGAGGCAAGGGTCGCATGCTCGACGTCTGCTCCAAACTCGACAATGCAGTAATTGTCGCTGTTGTAGATCATTTGCATCGCACTTTCCTCCTGGCATAGTTAGCGGCAACTCCGCGCATTGCTGCGCTCCCGGCACAAGGCCTGTGGAATTGACGCGATTTCCTCTCCAAGCTGAGGGTAGTCGCCCGTAATTCAAGTTGTACGACCGGGCGGACCTTGTCGTGCCATTGCTGCCCTCTTACATTGGGCATCGGCGCAGCCTGCAAGTTTCTTGAGCGCCGTGCACTACTGTGTTGCGATATTTCCAATGGCGTTACGGAATATCACACTGGCCGCCACAAGCCGCGTGTCCCAGGAACGCGTCGAAGATCGCATGGAAGCGTTCCGGTTGTTCGATGAATGACAGGTGCGCCGCGTCCGGCAGCACTTCCAGCCTTGAACCGTGAATCTCATTGGCGATGGCTTCGGCGATCGACACCGGCGAGCCCTCGTCCTTGTCGCCGACCACCACCAGCGTCGGACAGTGAATCCGGGAGATCGCGCGGGCCAGATCGAAGGCTTCGATCGCCTGCGCTACACCAACATAGCCGCGCACCGGTGTTTCCAGCAACATTTTCCTGATTCTCTCGACGATTTCTGGGTGCCGCTCGCGGAACGGTGCGGTCAGCCACCGATTCAACGTCGACTCGACGGTCCCGCGCATGCCATGCGCTTCCACCTGTCCGATCCGGTCGGCCCACATCGCCCGGGCTTCCAGCGGCGTGTGGTGAATCGTGTCCACCAGCGTCAGCGACAACAGCCGCTCCGGATGGCGCACGCCCAACGTCTGCGCCACCATGCCGCCCACCGACACCCCACAGAAGTGGGCCTGCGCGATATCGAGTTCGTCCATCAGCGCCACCACGTCGTCGGCCAGCCGCGCCATGGTGTAGGCGCCCACCGGCGCATCGCTACCACCATGGCCCCGCATGTCGAAACGCAGCACGCGATAGCGTGCGGCAAGGTGCCGCGCGGTGTCATCCCACAAAGTCAGATTCGCACCGAGCGCATGGGCCAGGATCACCCAAGGGCCTTCGGCACCATCGACGCGCACTTGCAAATGCACATCCCCGACCTGAAGCCGGTTCGTTTGCGACGCGGTCGATGCGGAAGTGTCAGACATATGTCAGTCTCCGTACGGTCATGGCGCCACCCACCGGCTCCCAAGGCGCATTCGTCAATGTGTCTCACTACTACGATAGACGAGATCGATCTGAGTGCCATCAGGCTCCGTCTGACGCAGACGCGCCGGCATCCAGTTCAGGGACGGCGCCAGCCAGATTTCCACCTTGCGTTTGTCGTTCGGGTGGCGCGGCAGGCGCACGAAGTGCTTCGTGCGCACCCTGTCGATACCGATATCAATGTCCTGTTCGCCAACGTACTGCACCTGCATGACTTCCACTTCCCGCGTGTCGGACACGTTGAACGTCTCCGTCACGCCCGGGGTCGCGTAGCGCTGCGGATCGCCCCGCGCCCACCCAACCAGTTGCAGGAACACGCTGAAGCGGTCCTGGAATGCTGACGGCATTGGCACCTGTCCGCCACGCGTTTCAAACACCACTGTGCCTGCCGTGCGATCAAAGCGGGCGACTTCGACCTTGCTGCGCCGGGCTTCCTCGTAACGGGTGGGATTCAATCCCCCGTCGCTTATGTCGCCCGTGCTCTGGAACGCGAAGCGGAACCAGAGCACGCGGGTTTCCACCGCCAGCCGGTAGTGCTGACCGTCCTGCTGCCACGTGATCCGGCCATCGGGGTTCTGCACGCCGTTGACGAAACTGGCGTAGCGCAGCACCACCGACGGCGGTGCGTCGTACCTGGGCGCGGGCGGGCTCGGTGGGGCGGCTGGGGTTGCCGGCGTCACTGCGGGCGGCGCGGCCGCCGCCGATCCCTCTCCGCCTGATCCGGTGGTTGCCGCGGTCTGGCCGCTTTCCGCCGTGGCGAGTGCCGGCGCGGACTCCGGTGGCGCAGGTTTTGGGGGTGCTGAAGGGGCTGGCGGTTGCGGCGCCGGTCGTGGCGCGGGCACGGGCGGAGGAGGCGCCGGCGGAGCCGGTGGCTTGGGCGGCGGCAGCAGGATGGCGCTGAGCGTAGGGCTCGGCTCGATATCGGGCAGGCTCGGCGCCGGCGCATGAACCAGACGCAGCAGCGCCAGCAAATGGGCGGCCACCACCAACAGAATGACCACAATCCATCTGCGACGGCGCTGCCACCAGCTCAGCATGCCGCCCCGCGACCGACTACGAGGTTTGACCGGTTTGTCCGGCCCGTTGGCTGCCGTCAAGGTAACCGAGTTCCGAAGAGATTTGCCGGGCGATATCGCGCACGCGCCGATCCACCATACCGCCCCATTCTGCATCGAATACGCTCTGCGCGCCGAGCACGATCAGCGCCATCGCCAGATGGCCATTCGCGTCGAACACGGGCGTGGAGATCGCATTGATGCCCGGCAACACCCCGCCGCGCGTGCGTGCCGCGCCGTGCTCTCGCACGTCCGCGCAGATCGCGTCATATTCGTCCAGCGATACCGGCATGTCAGGCAGTGGGACGGTGCCACGCGTGGCCAGTTCCCGCTCGATCAGCGGCAGCGTCTGGCGGCGCGACAGATAAGCCCCATAAAGGCGGCCCGTGGCCGAGTTAAGCATCGGCATGACGTCACCGAGCCGCAGGCTGGCGCTGACCGGCTGGCTCGATTCCTCCCAGTGGACGATGGTCGGCCCGTGGTTGCCCCACACGGCGATACCGGCCGTCTGGTCGATCTCGTCACGCAGCTGCGACAGGATCGGGCGCGCCTTGCGCACCGGGTCAAGCCGGTTCAGCCCGGCCAGGCCAAGCTGCAGCGCGAACGGGCCAAGGTCGTAGCGCTGGCTCACGGCGTCCTGCGTCACGGCGCCCAGCCGCTGGAAGCTGACCAGATAGCGGTGCGCCTTGGCCGGACTCATGTCCGCCGCCGCGGCCAGGTCGCGCAGCATCATCGCGCGCGGCGACGCGGCCAGCGCCTGCAGCAGCCGGAATCCCACCTCGATGGACTGGATGCCGGCACGCCTGGTGTCATCGGCAATATCGTCCCGGGTATCGTCGTCTTCGGCTGCGGTCATGCGTTCCTGGCAAGCGTATCGGTATTGCCGGCCATTCTATACGGTGCGCCCGCGCCGCTCCGGTAGACTGTGGCCCATCCGATTTGCCTATGTTCGACTCCGCATGAAACTCGCCACCCTGAAGGATGGTTCGCGCGACGGCCAGCTCGTCGTTGTCTCGCGCGACTTGAAAACCGCGCACTTCGCCACCGATATCGCAGGCAAGCTCCAGACTGTGCTCGACGACTGGGCCTTCTACGCGCCGCAGCTCCAGGACCTGTATGACGCGCTGAACGCCGGCCGGTCACGCCACCCGTTCCCGTTCCAGACCAAGGACTGCATGGCGCCGCTGCCGCGCGCGTACCAGTGGGCCGACGGCTCGGCCTACGTGAACCACGTGGAACTGGTACGCAAGGCGCGCGGCGCCGAGATGCCACCCGAGTTCTGGACCGACCCGCTGATGTACCAGGGCGGCTCCGACGACTTCATCGGCCCGCAGGACGACATCGTCTGCGCCAGCGAGGCCTTCGGCATCGATTTCGAGGCCGAAGTGGCCGTGATCACCGGCGACGTGCGCATGGGCGCCACCCCCGACCAGGCCGGGGAGGCCATCCGGCTGGTGATGCTGGCCAACGATGTTTCGCTACGCAACCTGATCCCGGCCGAACTCGGCAAAGGCTTCGGCTTCTTCCAGAGCAAGCCGGCCACGGCGTTTTCGCCGGTGGCGGTCACGCCGGACGAACTCGGCGACGCCTGGCGCGAGCGCCGCGTGCATCGCCCGATGGTGGTCCACTGGAACAGCAAGAAGGTGGGCTCGCCCGACTGCGGCACCGATATGGTGTTCGACTTCGGCCAGCTGATTGCCCACATCTGCAGGACGCGCAACGTGCGCGCGGGCAGCATCGTCGGCTCGGGCACGATTTCGAACGTCGATCGCAGCAAGGGGTACTGCTGCATCGCCGAAAAACGCATGATCGAGACGATCGACAGCGGCAAGCCCGAGACCGAGTTCATGAAGTACGGCGATGCCGTCCGTATCGAGATGTTCGACGCCGAACACAAGTCGATCTTCGGCGCAATCGACCAGGTGGTGGCCGCGCCATAACGGGCACCGGCCCATAAGAGGCGCTATCAAAATGAAGCGAAGCGGTTCTGGCTAGGGTGAAGCAGGGGTTTCGGCTCGTATGCGAGCCGCCTGCGGAACGGCACGTGCCTGCGAGCACATGCGCGCCCTGCAAGGGCGCGGCCGCAGACAGTACAAGTGGACTGGCCAAGGCCGCGCAACAACGCCAGAATCTTTTTGATAGCGCCTCTAAGGCACGCAAGCCTTGCCGCGCCAGGCGTTCCTGGGCCTATAATTCCCCGACCAGCCGGTCGGGGAATTGCATTCGACGCGTCTTCCTTGCGTCCCTTCGCGCTCCTTCGCCTCTTTCGGACATCCAGTCCCCTGCCCGGCGGCCCGAAACTTCTTCGATACCCGCCCAAATGACCACTTCCGACGCCAATACCCTGCCCCCGCGCCTGGCGCGCTATCGCGCCCTGACCCTGCGCCGCCACGGCCCCATCCTCGAGGTGATCATGGGCGCGGCCCAATCGGCCAACCAGAAACTGGCCACCGCCGACGCCTCCATGCACCGCGAACTGGCCGAGATCTGGCGTGATATTTCGGCAGAACCCGAAATCCGCGTGGCGCTGATCCGTGGCGAAGGCAAGGGCTTCTCGGCCGGCGGCGACCTCGGGCTGGTCGAGGAGATGGCCAATGATTTCGAGACGCGCACCCGCGTCTGGCATGAGGCACGTGACCTGGTCTACAACGTCATCAACTGCGACAAGCCGATCGTCTCCGCGATGCATGGCCCGGCCGTTGGCGCGGGGCTGGTAGCCGGGCTGCTGGCCGATATCTCGATCGCGGCAAAGACCGCGCGCATCGTGGATGGCCATACCCGGCTGGGTGTGGCCGCCGGCGATCATGCCGCCATCGTCTGGCCGTTGCTGTGCGGAATGGCCAAGGCCAAGTACTATCTGATGCTGTGCGAGTCGGTCAGCGGCGAGGAAGCCGAGCGGATCGGCCTGGTGTCGCTGGCGGTGGAGGAAGACGAACTGGTCGCGAAAGCGTTCGAGGTGGCCAACCGGCTTGCGGCCGGATCGCAGACCGCCATCCGCTGGACCAAGTACGCGCTCAACAACTGGCTGCGTATGGCCGGACCCGCGTTCGATACCTCGCTGGCGCTCGAATTCATGGGCTTTGCCGGCCCCGACGTGCACGAAGGCATGGCGAGCCTGCGTCAGAAGCGGCCGCCCGAATTCAAGTAACCGATCGTCCTGCTCACGGTTCGGGACGACCATGTCAGACGGAGTTGCGCGACCATGTTCGGACAGTTACCCGATTTCACCAACAGCTACGAGTTCCTTCGCAAGCTCTGGGCTTCCGGCAGCGGAATGCCCAGCGGGCTGATGCCCGGCCTGAGCGCGATGACGCCCCCGATGGATCTCGAGGGCATCGACAAGCGGATTCACGACCTCAAGGCAGTGGAAAGCTGGCTGCAGCTCAACTCGAGCCTGTTGCGCACGACCATCCAGGGCCTTGAAGTGCAACGCGCCACGCTGGTGGCGCTGCAGACGTTTGGCAGCGCGCTCTCCCCCGATGCCATGCAGAGCGCGATGGAAAACGTGGCGCGCGCCGCCAGCGCGCCGAGCGCCGCGCCGCATCACGAGTACGGCACCGGCAAGACGGTCTCGGAAGCACAAGCCGATGCGGAAAATGACGAGCCCGCCGATGACGACATCGACGCGCCGCCCGAATCCGGCCCCGAAGCTGGTGCCGAAGCCTCGGCCACTTCCACCGGACCCGCCCCGGTGCCGCCCAATGCATCGCTGTGGTGGGACCTGATGCAGCAACAGTTCAACCAGATCGCCAGCAGCGCGGCAGCGGCGGCCAATGTCACGCCGTTCAGCAACCTTGGTGGCTTCAGCGTCGGCCCGGCAGGCAGCGAGTCTGCTACGAGCACCAAGAGCGCCACGAGCGCCGGCGATAACAAGTCCGGCCCTACGCCCAAGGGGGCGAAGACGTCCGGGACGAAGAAGGCGGGAACAAAGACCGTAGCCAGGAAATCCGCAAAATCGGCGACAAAGCCAGCGGCGAAGACATCGGGCAAGTCGTCTGCAAAGAAACCCGCAGCCCGAAAGGCACCGGCCGGGAAATCAACGGCCAAGCCTCAGACCCCACCCGCGCCCGGCACGCCGGAGGACACGTTCGAGTGAGCGCGCTCTCCGCACATTCGGCGGAGGCTTCGGCCCGCGCCCGCCAGCGCCAGAGCACCGCTCTGGTGATGATGGGCGGTGGCGCGCGGGCCGCGTACCAGGCCGGTGTGCTGTCCGGCATCGCGAAGATCGCCGCACGTCTTGGGCTGGCGCATTGCCCGCTGCCGTTCGGCATCATCGCCGGGACATCCGCGGGTGCGATCAATGGCGCGGGCCTGGCGGTCGGCGCCGCCGACTTCCGCGCGGCCACGGACAAGCTGTCAGCGCTCTGGCACAGCCTGCACGCCGACGACGTCTACCGGACCGACGTGCTGCGCGTGGGCGTTTCCGGCGCGCGATGGCTGTCCTCGCTGGCCTTCGGCTGGGTCACGCGGCGGTCATCGCCACGCGCGCTGTTCGACAATGCGCCGCTCGGCAGCTTCCTGACCGAGCTGTTCGAGCCGGAGCGCGTCCAGGCCAGTCTGGACGCCGGCGTACTGCAAGCCTTCGCGGTCACGGCGCTGTCGTACAGCACCGGCCGCCATGTCACGTTCTATCAGTCTCACCGCCGTATCCACGGATGGCAACGCAGCCAGCGCATGGCCGTGGAGTCCGCGATTGGCGTCGATCACCTGCTGGCATCGGCCTCGATTCCGTTCCTGTTCCCGGCCATACCGCTCGAACTCGAAGGCCATCACGAATGGTTCGGCGACGGCACGATGCGGCAGATGTCGCCGCTATCGCCCGCGATTCACCTTGGCGCGTCGCGCATCCTGGCCATCGGCGCCGCGTCGCGCCAGCGGGCCGGCTGGTTCGATACCGTGCCATCAGGCGGCTATCCGTCGCTGGCGCAGGTTGGCGGCCAGGCCCTGGCCAGCATCTTCCTGGATGGCCTGCAGGCCGACATCGAGCGACTCATGCACATCAACCGGCTGCTGTCGCGGATGCCCGAGATGGCCAACGACACCGAAGGCTGGCGCCCAGTGCAGGTCATGACGATTTCACCCAGCGAGCCGATCGAGGCCATCGCGGCCGAGCACCTGAATCGCCTGCCACGCACCGTGCGCGCGTTCCTGTCGCCACTGGGCGGCACCGAGGCGCGCGGCGCCGCGTTCGCGAGCTATCTGTTGTTCGAACCCGAGTTCACCCAGGCCTTGCTGGCGCTGGGCGAACGTGACGCGGCCGCCCAGGGCGACCAGATCGCCGCTTTCCTCTATGGTGTGGTGCCGGAAACCACGCCGGTCAAAAAAGAAGTGACAGAAGTGTCGCAATAGCGCCACTTTTTGCGACAACAAGCGGCAATCCGATTGAAATCGCTACGATCCGGGCTACAACGGAGTAGAGAAATCATTCGAGAATAATTCTTGTCTGGTAGAATCCGCCCGTAATTTCAAAGGCTTAGCATGCTCTACCCCGAACTGTTCAAATCGTTGGAGGCGGTCCGCTGGCATATGGACAAGGACATCCCCTGGGATACCTTCGACGCCAGCCTGCTCACTGACGACCAGGCGAAAACCATCCGCATGAATGCCATCACCGAATGGTCGGCCCTGCCCGCCACGGAGATGTTCCTGCGCGACAACCGCCACGACTCCGACTTTTCGGCGTTCATGAGCATCTGGTTCTTCGAGGAACAGAAGCACTCGCTGGTGCTGATGGAGTACCTGCGCCGTTTCCGTCCGGACCTGGTGCCGACCGAGGAAGAGCTGCACGCCGTGCGCTTCGAGTTCGATCCGGCTCCGCCGCTGGAAACGTTGATGCTGCATTTCTGCGGCGAGATTCGCCTGAACCACTGGTACCGCCGTGCCGCCGAATGGCACTCGGAACCGGTGATCAAGCATATCTACCGCACGCTGTCGCAGGACGAGGCACGCCATGGCGGCGCCTACCTGCGCTACATGAAGAAGTACCTGAACCAGTTTGGCGACAACGCGCGTGCCGCGTTCGCCAAGATCGGCGTGCTGATGGCGTCGGCCCGTCGCACGGAAAAGCCGCTGCACCCGACCAACCTGCACGTGAACAAGGCGCTGTTCCCGAACGACACGGTGCAGTCCCGCCTGCCCGATCCGGACTGGCTCGAGCACTGGCTCGACGAACAGATCCGCTTCGACGAGATCTGGGAAAAGAAGGTCATCGAGCGGATTCTGCACAACATGTCGCTGCTGTTCGAGCGCACGTTCGACACGGTGCAGGACCTGAACCGCTACCGCAAGGAACTGAACGTCAGCCTGCAGGGCGGCGGTGCCCAGCCTGCCCAGGCCTGAGTGTTCCGACCCCGCTTGAGCGCCTGAACATGCCAAACCCCATCGGATACGATGGGGTTTTTCTTTCTCCACGACCCATGAACGCACCCGCCTTCGAATCCAAGCTGGTCCCCGCCGACGATGTCGCGGCCCTGCACGCCGCAGTGGCAAAGCTGCCGCGCCCGCTGGTCTTCACCAACGGCGTGTTCGACATCCTCCACCGCGGCCACGCCACGTATCTGGCGCAGGCGCGCGCGATGGGCGCCAGCCTGGTGGTCGGGGTGAACAGCGACGCTTCGGTGAAGATGCTCGGCAAGGGCGACGACCGCCCGCTCAATCACGATGCCGACCGCATGGCGCTGCTGGCCGCGCTTGCGTCTGTGGATCTGGTGGCGATGTTCCGCGAGAAGACACCGGTGGAACTGATCCGGCTGGTGCGGCCGGACGTTTATGTGAAGGGCGGCGACTACGACATCGACACGCTGGAGGAAACGCGGCTGGTGCGTAGCTGGGGCGGACAGGCGTACGCGATCCAGTTCCTGCACGACCGCTCGACCACCAAGCTGCTGACGAAGGTACGCGGCGGCTGAGCCGGCATTTAGAAGCCGTTTCAGAAAGACTCTGGCGTCGTTGCAGGGCCTTGCCGTACGACTGGTACTGTCTGCGGCCCCGCGTCCAGCCAGAACCGCTTCGCTTCATTTTGAAACCACCTCTTAACCCTCGGCGCGCGCCGCGACTGGCTCGCCGCGCGCCTGGGTCACCGGGCGGCAGTCCTGCAGCACATCGCCGCCATAGCGCAGCCTCACTTCGTCCATCCGCGCGCGCACGGCATCGTCGGCGTGCGCCACGCGCAGCCACTGCCGCGCGATCGCTCTCGGCGCATCGCTGATCTGCGCGGTGCGCACGCCCTGCCCGCGCAACACTTCCAGGAATTTGTCGGCACGCTCGCGGTCACGGAACAGTCCGAGCGAAACCGTGTACGACTCGGGATTCTCGCCCGCCACCACCGATACGTCGGTGACCTTGCGGCGACGCAGCTCCGCCAGCTTTCGATCGGCGTTCTCGCGCGTCGGCTGGGCCGGCAGATGAACCCACCACCGCACCTGCTCCGATCGCTCGAACTGCTCCATCGGCAGGGGTGCGGTCACGGCAATCGCCTTCAGGTCCTCGATCGCGCGCTGCACGTTCTGCGCCGTGAAGCCGCCCACCTCCATGCAACTATCGGCGGATGTCCGCGCGGTGCTGGAGATGGCCGCCGGCTGGGCCGCGCGTGGCACGGCCGGGGACGATGCCGGATCCACTGCCTCCTCTGCGGCCGCCGCCGCCCTCGGCGGCTGGATCTGCATCCGCTCCACCCGCGCCTGTTGCCCCAGGCGTTGCGGCTCGCGCGGGCTTTCTGCCCACCCGGCCAGTGGCTCCGGGCCGAACTTGCCGGCCACGGCCGCCGCAAGCCAAAGGTTGACGAGCAGCAGGATCAGCAGCAGGGCGTTGAAACCTTTGCGGAGCATGGTGACGAATGACAGGCGACGGATAGGGGTTGCGCAGGTATGTCAGGCAGGCAGCGCCATGGCGTGCAACCCGAGCAGCACGAGATTATCGTGCATCTCGAACGGCATCGCGAGCGCGCCAGCCACCGCGTGCCGCGCGCCGCCCGAGAGCAGGCAGCGGACCGGGCCGCGTCCCGCGAGCGCACGCCAGGAACGCTCGATGGCACCGGCCTGCGCGGCCAGACAGCCAGCCGCGATCGCATCGTGAGTGTTGTCCGCGCCCAACGCCCGAACGGCTCGTTCGGCGCCCGCGCCGGTGTCGAGCACATCGAGTTCAGGCAATTGCGCAGTATTGCGGGCCAGCGTGCCGAGCATCAGTTCGAGGCCGGGCAGGATCAGCCCGCCCTCGAAGCGGGCGCCATCCGCCGTGGCCGTGACGATATCGAGTGTGGTGGCCGTGCCCGCCGTCACGATCAGCAGGGTCTCGCCGGGCAACCACCGGTGCGCGCCGATACTGCCGACCCAGCGGTCCACGCCAAGCTGCGTGGGCTCGCGATAGCCGTTGACGAGGTCGCCGTGCGCGGCCGTGGTACGTACCCAATGTGGCGACACCGCGCCAAATGCGTCTTCCATCACGGCTTCCATGGCCGCCGCGATGGTCGGGCCGGCCACGTTGGCGATCCAGATCTCGGGCGTGGTCCCGGCGGCGAGTTGCCGCCATGTGCCGACCAGCGCCGAGCGTTCCGCCGGCACGGCGTGCGCCGCCGCGCCGCCGTGTCGCCAAGGCGAGGGCAGAACCGCGCCACCCTCGACGACATGCTCCGCAGCCACGGGCGCGTCATCGCACCACGCCCATTTGAGGCGTGTGTTGCCGATGTCGATCAGGAGCCGACTCATGCACCGGCTCCGCGCAGCGAGACTTCGCCACTGGCGATGCGCTGCAGCCCCTCGGGCGTGTGCAGCAGCAGGTAGCCTTCGCCATCCACGCCACGCGCCAGCCCTTCGGCCTGCACCACGCCATCGTGCAGCAGGCGCACCGGCTCATCGCGGAATGCATCCCGCGCAGACCAGCGCGACGCCATCGGCGCGAAGCCATCCACCAGGAATGCCTCGCGCATCCGCGCCAACCGGTTCGCGATCGCAGCCAGGATGCGCGTCGGGTCCCGTTGCGGATCGAACGTCGTCATGGCCTCGGCCACGCCAGCCAGATCGCGGCCCAGGGCGGCTTCCATCTCCGGGTCACGCACCAGATTCAGGCCAATGCCGATCACGGCCCAGACCCGCTCCGGCCCGGCAGGTACCGATTCGATCAGGATGCCCGACAGCTTGCGGCCGTCGATCTGGAGATCGTTCGGCCATTTCAGGCCAACGCGCGCGCCAAGCGCCGCGTCCACGTCCTCCAGCGCCTCGGCCAGCGCCAGTCCGACGGCAAGACTCAGTCCGCTCAGGCGCGCTGGCGCCAGCGCCAGCGGCATCGCCACCGAGAAAGTCAGGCCAGCTTGCCCCCGCCACGGGCGGCCATGCCGGCCACGGCCCGCTGTCTGGCGATAGGCCACCCGCACGCTGCACGCATCGTCCGACCATGGCGCGGCACGGCAAGCCAGGGTCAGGTCGGCATTGGTCGAGCCGGTTTCCTCGACCACCTCGACGGCCCAGGCGTGCGCGGCACCCGCTCCAAGCTCGCGATGCAGGGAATCGGCATCGATGCGCCAGTCGGGGGCGGATGGGGAACGGTCGGGGGCTTCTGACATGTCGAAAGCAAGGAACTCGAAATTCGGGGAATTTCAGGGAATCAAACCCGCGCGGCGCGGTCTGGCGAGATTGTAGCCGCCACCGTGTCAGAAGGTGTCTGATCGCCATGCGGGCGGCCAGTAGCATAGAATCGAGACTCGCCCATCACATCAGCCTCATTTGGAACGCCAGCCGACACCCGTCATTGAGATATCGCGCCAGGACACCGACTTCCGCGTGCAGTTGCAGGGAGAGTGGACGGCCGTTGCGCTAGCCGGATGCCATGAAGCACGTGGCCTGCGCGCGCAACTGCACGAACTGTCCGAGGCGCCGCGCCACGCCGAGTGGTCCCTCGATGGCATCACGCGCCTCGACCATATCGGCGCACAACTGATCTGGCAGGCCTGGAATGGCCACATGCCTGACAACGTGTCGCTCAATGACGGCCAGAAGCGCGTGTTCGCGCGCATCGCCGGCCTGCGCACCGAGGGATGGAAGAAGCACATGGTCGAACGCTTCAACCCGGTGACGATCGTCGGTGCGAGCGTGCTGTCGTTTCTGGCCCAGCTCGGCGTCGGCGTCACGATGCTCGGGCAACTGGTATTCGACCTGCTGCGCTTCCTGCGCGCGCCGCATCGCGGCCCCTGGCGCGAAATCTCCGCGAATATCTACAACGTCGGCTACAAGGCGCTCGGCATCACGGCGCTGGTCGCCTTCCTGATCGGCATCGTGCTGTCCTACCTGTCGGCCAATCAGTTGCGGATATTTGGCGCCAGCACGTTCATCGTCAATATTCTCGGCATGGCCGTTATCCGCGAGCTCGGTCCGGTGCTGGCCGCGATCCTGATCGCCGGCCGCTCCGGCTCGGCCATCACCGCGCAGATCGGCGTGATGCGGGTGACCGAGGAACTCGACGCGATGTCCGTGATGGGGATTTCCCATGGCTTCCGGCTGGTCATGCCGCGCGTGATCGCACTGGCCATCTCCATGCCACTGCTCGTCGCCTGGACCGACCTGCTGGCGCTGTTCGGCGGCATGGTCGCCGCGCGCCTGCAGCTCGACATCAGCTACGTGTACTTCCTGCGCCAGTTGCCCGATGCCGTGCCGGTTGCCAACCTGTGGTTCGGCCTGTGCAAGGGCGTGGTCTTCGGCATGCTGATCGCGCTGACAGCCTGCCACTTCGGCCTGCGCGTCAAACCCAATACGCAGAGCCTGGGCCAGGGCACGACCGCGTCGGTGGTGACGTCGATCACCGTGGTCATCATCGCCGACGCCGTGTTCGCGATCCTGTTCAAGGACATCGGCATATGAGTCCAACCATTGAGCGCGGCACCCCGCGCGAGACGATCATCGAGGTGCGCAACCTCGAGAAGCGCTTCGGCGACAACGTGGTTCACAAGGATCTGAACCTCGAGGTCTATCGCGGCGAGGTGCTGTCGATCGTTGGCGGGTCTGGCTCGGGCAAGACCGTGCTGCTGCGCCAGATCGTCGGCCTGGACCGTCCGACCTCGGGCACGATCCGGGTCTTCGGTGAGAATCCCGCGGAACTGTCCGCTGACCAGTTGCAGGCCCTGCGCAGCCGCTGGGGGCTGCAGTTCCAGCGTGGCGCGCTGTTCTCCGCGCTGTCGGTGATCGACAATGTCGCGCTGCCGCTGCGCGAAATGCGCGCGCTGCCGGACGATCTCATCTGCCGGGCATCGCTGCTCAAGCTGCAACTGGTGGGGCTCTCCGCCAAGGACGCCGACAAGATGCCGTCCGACCTGTCCGGCGGCATGATCAAGCGCGTCGGGCTGGCCCGCGCGCTGGCGCTGGAACCCGAGCTGGTGTTTCTGGACGAGCCGACCGCCGGCCTCGACCCGATGGCCTCGGACGACTATGTGGCCCTGATCCGCGAACTGCGCCGTGAGCTCGGCCTGACCGTGGTCATGATCACGCACGACCTCGACACGCTGGTGGCGCTGTCCGATCGCGTGGCCGTGCTGGCCGACCATCGAGTGCTGGCCGCTGCGCCAATTCCCGAGGTGATCAAGGTCGACCACCCATTCATTCGCGAATATTTCCTGGGCGAACGCGCCCAGCGCGCGCTCCAGGCGCTGCCGGCTCCCAAGGGCCCCGGCGCGCCGGACGCGCATCCTGGAGAAGTCTGATGGAAAACAAGTCAAACGCCTTCCTGGCCGGCGTGTTCACCATCGGCCTTGCCATCCTGGTTTCCGTTTCGCTGTTCTGGTTCAGCAGCGATCACACCGTGCGCGTGCCGTACGACCTGATCACGCGATCGACGGTGAACGGACTGGGGCCGCAGGCCGACGTGAAATATCGCGGACTCGAGGTCGGCAAGGTCTTGTCGATCAAGTTCGATCCGCAGGTGCCGGGCCAGATCATCGTCCGTATCAGCATCAACCATGACACGCCAATCACGCGCACCACGTATGCCACGCTAGGCTTTCAGGGCGTGACCGGCATTGCCTACGTGCAGCTCGACGATTCCGAGCGCACGGAGGGCGACACGACGAGCTCGCCGCCGTTGAAGACGTCGGCACGCGAGCCCGCGCGCATCGTGATGCGGCCCGGTTTCTTCGAGGAACTGGAAAAGCGCGGCGATTCACTGCTGACGCAGGCCGAAACACTGATGGCATCGCTCGACAGCATGTTCCAGCCCGCCAACCGCGACGAGTTGATGGCGGCCATCCGGGCCGTGCACAAGACCGCAGACGACTACTCGCATCTGAAGTCGACCCTGCAGCCGGCCGCCGAGAAGCTGCCCAAGGCCGTGGACAACCTGAACGCAGCGCTGGTGTCGACGAAGCGGCTGACCGATGAGATCGGCAACCCCGACGGCACGGTCATGCGCACGGTCAACCGCGTTGGCAACGACCTGCAGGTGGCTGCCGATTCAGTACAGTCCACCACCACTATCGTGAATCAGGAAACGCTGCCACAGATCAACGGACTGGCACGCGAGTCACGCCAGGCGGTGCGCAGCATCGACCGCGCCGCTAGCCAGTTCAACGACAAGCCAAGCAGCGTGCTGTTCGGTGGACCATCGCTCACGCCTGGCCCGGGCGAGCCGGGTTTCAAGGCGCCCTGATCCGCAGGGCCCCACATTTGACGGTAACTCGACGGAAATTCACCATGACCATCGCCTCCGCTCTCCGATTCACCGCGCTGGGCCTGCTGATCGCGCTGTCGGGTTGCAGCGTGCTGTCCTCGCAGCCGCCTTCGACCACCTATGATTTCGGCCCGCTGGCAGCGGCGCCATCTCAGCCGCCGGCACCGTTGCCAAAGCTGCGCATCACGCAGACCGACGGGCCGATCTGGATGGACGGCAGCGGCATCTACTACCGGCTCCAGTACACGCAGGCACAGCGACTGCAGGCGTACTCGACGCAGCGTTGGGTAGACTCCCCGCAGCACCTGTTCAACGATCGCCTCCGCGACGCTGTGGCCGCTCGCGGCCCGCTGTCATGGTCGGGCGATACGACGATCCCGGCGCTCAAGGTTGATCTGCTCGCCTTCGAACAGGTCTTCGACTCCCCGACCAGCAGCCGCGGCGTGGTTCGAGCCCGCGCCACGGTCTACCACAAGGGCTTGATCGGACAGAAAACGTTCGTCGCCGAACAGCCGGCGCCAAGCGCGGACGGCCAGGGTGGCGTCAAGGCACTTTCGACCAGCGTCGATGCCGTGATCGCCGCGATCCTAGACTGGACCGCGACGCTCCCGCTCGATGGCGCGCAGGCATCGACCGCGCCGCCGGCCCCGCAGCGCCGATGAGCGTAGAGTGGTAGCCGTGTCGGTCACATCGTTCGACGTCCTACCGTAGTCATGGCACAGGCAACGCCCCCGCCCTCTCCCCACTCCCCAGAGCCTCCGGAGCCGCAGCGGAGCCAACCGGAGGACACGCGCCAGTCCGAACTCGAAGTCGCGCTGCTGCCGCGTCACTCGCCGGTGGCGCGCGTGGGCCTGCTCTGCTTCACACTGCTCGTGGTGTACGCGAGCCTCTATCCGTTCACCGGATGGGTCAACAACGGCGTCTCGGCATTCGCCTTCCTGACCGCGCCGAAGCCGCGCTACATCACCGAGTTCGATCTGCTGACCAATGTGCTCGGCTACTGCCCGTTCGGCGCGCTCGTTGTGCTGTCTCTGCATCCGCGCGTGTCCGGCGCGCGGGCCACGCTGATCGCGCTGGTGGCCGGCGCGCTGCTGTCCGGCTCGATGGAGGCGCTGCAGACCTGGCTGCCAACGCGCATCTCCTCGAACATTGACCTGATCACGAATGCGCTGGGCTCACTGCTCGGCGCGGCCGTGGTGGCGCCGTTCACCAGTGCGCTGGTGGACCGCGGCACCCTGACGCGACTGCGCTACGCGTGGTTCGAGCCGTACGCGAGCTTCGCGATCATCCTGATCCTGCTCTGGCCGTTCGCGCAGATCTTCCCGCAGGAGCATCTGTTCGGCATGGGCGGGATCGTGCGGGAATGGCTGACCGACCCGGACTCGTGGCCGATGGAGCTGGTGCAGGCCTACTTCCCTGCGCTGATCGCATGGCAGGACAACATCGGTCTGCGCCCTGACGATATGCAGGGCCAGTTGATGCTGGAGACGATGGTCACAGCATCGAGCTGGATCGGCACCGGCCTGTTCGCCTCGATCGCCATGCGGCGCACCGCGCCGATGCTGCGCATCCTGGCGGGCCTGCTGACTGCCGCGCTCATCATCAAGGCCGCGGTAGCCGAGCTGCAGTTCCCGGACGACAACGCCTTCAACTGGCTGTCCGAGGGGGGGCGCTTCGCGCTGCTGACGAGTTCGCTGGTGCTGGTGCTGCTGTTGCGCCTGCCACGCTGGCTGCGGGCGATCCTCGCCACGCTGGCGCTGGCGACGCTGATCGTGCTGACCAACGTGCTGCCGTCGAACCCGTACGCTTGGATTTCGGAGCAAGGCTGGCGCATGGGCCGCTTTATCCATTTCAACAGCCTCGCGCAATGGCTGGGCTGGCTATGGCCGCTCCTGGCGTTCTTCTACATCATCTGGCGATTCGAGCAGGCCAGCGTGCGACGCCGGCTGGTGCGGCGCGCGAGGCGCCGCGCCACCGAGCGCGCGGTGGCGGCCGCGACGGAAGCGCAGCAGGAATCGAAGCGGCCGCAATCCTGAGGCCGCTCCGCTCCTGCTAGTGCAGTTGCCCGCCGCCCTCGCGAATATCCGCGTCCGTCGATAGCGACGTGGCCACCGCCACGCGCAACCCCGCGATCAGCGTATCGAGTGCGAGGCTCGGCGCCCCCGGATGGCGTGCGGCCTGTTCAGGCAGATAGGGAATGTGGATGAATCCCCCGCGCGTGGTCGCGGTGCTGCCCGTCTTGCGATGGGCAAGCACGTGCATCAGCCCATAGAAGACATGGTTGCAGACGAAGGTACCTGCGGTCTGCGAGACCATCGCAGGCACGCCGGCCGCGCGCATGTCGCGCACGATCGCCTTGATCGGCAGGGTCGAGAAATACGCGACCGGGCCATCCTTGGCGATCGGCGCGTCGATCGGCTGGGCTCCGGCGTTGTCGGCAATGCGGGCATCGTCGACATTGATCGCCACGCGCTCGATCGACAGCTCGGTGCGGCCGCCGGCCTGCCCGACGGCGATCACCACGTCAGGGCGTAGCGTATCGACCAGCGCGTCCATTGCCTCAATGGCCTTGCCGAAGACGCAGGGCAACTGCCGCGCAACGATCAAGGCATCGCCCACGCGCTCGCCATCGAGCGCCCGCACCGCCTCCCAGGACGGATTCACCGGTTCGTTCTCGAACGGCTCGAAGCCGGTCAGCAGGACAGTACGGGTGGTCATGGTCAGGCTCCGGTTACATCAGGAAGTACAGCAGGATGATATTGGCCACCAGGATGCACAGCGCGGTAGGCACCTGCGCGCGGATCACGGCGTTCTTGTCTTCCAGTTCCAGCAACGCGGCAGGCACGATGTTGAAGTTCGCTGCCATCGGCGTCATCAGCGTGCCGCAATAGCCGGAGAACATGCCGATCGCCGCCATCACGGCCGGGTTCGCATTGAACATGCCGACCAGGATCGGCACGCCAACACCACCGGTCATCACCGGGAACGCGGCAAAGCCGTTGCCCATGATGATCGTGAACAGCGCCATGCCCACGCAGTACACCGCCACGGCCACGAGCTTGTAGTCCATGTTGATGTACGCCGTGGTCAGGTGCGCCACGGCCTTGCCCACGCCGGCATCGGCAAACACCAGACCCAGCATCGCCAGCATCTGCGGCAGCACCAGCGCCCAGCCAAGCGATTCGATCAGGCGACGCGATTCACGCATGCTTTGCGTCACCGTGTCGCGTGTGAGCCAGCAGACCACGATCAGCGAGACGATACAGCCGATGCCCAGCGACACGAACGTGACGTTCTTCGGATCGAGCAGCGCCAGTCCGGCGATCTTCACATCCTTGAACAGCACGGTACCGAGCACCGTGACCAGCGGGATCAGCAGCGCGGGAATGAACAGCTTGTTGCCCAGGCGGCGCGCGCTGGCGCGACGCTCTTCGTCGGGCAGGCTGCCATGCTTGCCCTGCCCCACGCCGCCGAATCCGGCGATCAGCGCCATCACCACCGCGCCCACGCCAACAATCGCGGGCGGGATCTTGTCGCCGACGAGAAAGATGACCGCGTACAGCAGCCAGAACAGCCCCGTGGACAGCCGACGCGGGTGCGTCTTGTCCGTGAACGTCATCAGGGCCGTGATCAGCAGGACGAAGCCGGCCAGCCAGTAGAGATAGTCGATCGAGACAATCATGGCTTACTCCCCTTTCGCTGCGTTGGCTACAGCAGTGGCCGGCGTGCCGGCGGCTTGCTTGCCACCGAGTTCGCGCTCGAGCCAGCCATCGAGGCGCTTCAGGCGCACGGCATGGATCAGGAACGCGCAGATGGCGGTGGGGATGCCCCAGACGGCGATGTGCAGCGGCTCGACGTCGATGTTCGATGACAGCAGGAACGTGTGCATCAGCGCGATGGCGCCGAAGGCCACAAAGATGTCCTCACCGAAGAACAGGCCAACGTTGTCGGTTGCGGCACAGAACGCCAGGATGCGTTGGCGCACCGGTTCGGGCAGATGACCGAACCGGTTCTCGGCCGCGCCTTCGGCCATCGGCGCCAGCAGCGGGCGCACCATCTGCGGATGGCCGCCCAGGCTCGTCAGCCCCACCGCAGCGGTGAGTTCACGCACACCCAGGTAGACGATCAGCAGGCGGCCAACGGTAGCCGATGCGATTCGCGAGATCCACGCCTGGGCATGCTCGCGCAGCCCATGACGCTCGAGCAGGCCGATCACCGCCAGCGGCAGCAGGATGATCAGCGGCAGGTTGCGCGCCTTGACGAATGCCGTGCCGATCGCCGTGAAGATCTGCATGACAGGCATCGACGCGGCCAATCCGGTGACGATAGCAGCCGCGGCCACCACCATCATGGGATTGAACCGCAGAACAAAGCCAAGGATGATGACGCCGACCCCTAGCAGGGGCCAAAGATTGAGTGCGGTTTCCATGGAGTGCACCGGATAAGGTTTGGGGGGAGCAAAACCAGCGCGTGAGTGAGCCTGTCGTGATGGCCCGTCAGTTGCCGGCACGGATGGCAATGCCTTCCGCGCCGAGCCGTTCCCGGATGCGGCGCGCGAAGGCAAGCGCGTGAGCACCGTCGCCGTGCAGACACACGGTTTCGGCGCGAATCGGTACCCAGGTGCCATCGATCGCGCGCACCTGCTTGTCGCGGATCATCGACAGCGTCTGGTTCAGGGCCACTTCCTCGTCCTCGTGCAGCGCGCCCGGCGTGCCACGCTTGACCAGCGTGCCATCGGGGTTGTAGCCACGGTCGGCGAAGACTTCTTCTTTCACGCGCAGGCCCGCCGCGCGCGCGATGTCGATCATCTGGCTGTTGGCCAGGCCAAAGAAGACCAGGTCGGAGTCGTAGTCACGCACGGCGCGCACGATCGCCTCGCACAGCTTTGCGTCGCGCACGGCCATGTTGTAGAGCGCGCCATGCGGCTTCACGTGGGCGAGTTCGCCGCCCTGCGCGCGCACCATCGCATCGAGCGCGCCGATCTGGTACAGCACATCGGCATAGACCGCCTCGGGATCGCGCTGCATCTCGGTGCGGCCGAAGTTCTCGCGATCCGGAAAGCTCGGATGCGCGCCGATCGACACCTCGTTGGCCAACGCCCATTTCACGGTTTGCAGCATCGTGGCGGCATCGCCCGCGTGCCAGCCGCAGGCGATGTTGGCGGAGCTGATCAGCGCCAGCAGGGCTTCGTCGTTGCCGCAGCCTTCGCCGAGGTCGGCATTCAGATCGATTTGCATGTGCGTCCTCCGGGGATATGTAGGGGCAGAGTTCGTTGTTCGTTGCGTCGTCTGGGCGTTCAGGCGACAAAGCGCGTGGTCGCGCGGCGCCGTGCTGCGATCTGCATGCCGTCGCGCTGCCATGCCAGTGCCTGGTCGATCTGGCGCAGGTAGCGGTCCACCTCGGCCTGCGCGGCGGCGGCTTCCTCGAGCGTGACCTGGCGGAAGCGCACCGTCGCGCCCAGCGGCACCTGCGCCAGTCGCCACAGGTCCGCGCCAATTACAGTGCCGATCTTCGGATAGCCGCCCGTGGTCTGCGCATCGCTCATCAGGGCGATAGGCTGGCCTGACGGCGGCACCTGCATCACGCCCGGCACCACGCCGTGCGACAGCAGGTCGGCCGAGCGCTCGGCTCGGCGTGCCAATGCGGGACCTTGCAGACGCAGGCCCATGCGGTTGCTTTGCGGCGTGATGGTCCATTCGGACTGCCATAGCGCGGCTTGCGACGCCGGCTCGAAGTCGGCGTACTCGGGGCCGGGCAGCAGGCGGATGGCGATGGCATTGCCACCGTCTTGCCCGGGCAGCGCCCAACCCGGCGCGGCCACGCCCACCCAGTCCTGCGCCTGCTCGATGCCGGGCCGGCCTACGGGCACGCGATCGCCGTCACGCAACACGCGGCCTTCAAAGCCGCCAAAGCCGGACTTGAGATCGGTGCTGCGCGAATTCATGACCAGGGGCACGTCGATGCCACCGGCCACGCAGAGATAGGTGCGCGTGCCGCCGCGCGGCGACGGCAGCGTGAGCGTCTCGCCACGGCGCACGTCGAACGCGTGCCACGACCAGACCGGGACACCGTCAAGATTCGCGCTGCATTCGGCGCCCGTCAGCGCCACGCGCATGTCGGCCTCGAAACGCACGGCGGCGCGGCCCAGTGTGAACTCGATCGCCGCCGCGCCGGGATCGTTGCCAAGCAGGCGATTGCCCACGCGCAGCGCCAGGTCGTCAGCCGCGCCCGAGCGGCCCACGCCGAAGCGGCGAAAACCCACACGACCGAGGTCCTGCACCGATGCCTGCGCGCCAGGTCGAATGATCTCGATCACAGCAGGATCTCCTCGGCAACGAAACGCACGGTATCGCCGGGCGCGAACAACGACGGCGGATCGCGATCAGCCACGAATAGCTGGGCGTCGGTACGCCCGATCAGTTGCCAGCCGCCCGGCAGCACGGCCGGGTAGATGCCGGTCTGCTCGCCACCAATACCCACCGCGCCGGCGGGCACGGCCAGACGCGGCTCGCGGCGGCGCGGCGTGGCCAATTCGGGCGCAAGCCCGCCCATGTAGGTAAAGCCGGGCTGGAACCCAAGGAAATAGACCACGTACTCGCCAGCGGCATGGCGCCGCACGACCTCCGCGGGTGTCAGGCCCGTGTGGGCGGCCACATCGGCCAGATCGGGCCCGAACTCGCCGCCGTAGCGGACCGGGACTTCCACGAGCCTGCCCGTCGCATTGCGTGCCTCTCCCGAAGCCCAGGCGAGCTTCAGGTTGCGCTCCAGCGCTGCCACGTCCGCCGTGCCATCGAAGGTCACGGTGAGGTTGTTCATGCCCGGCACCACGTCGACCACGCCCCGCCAGTCTGCTGCGCGCGCGGCCATCGCCCAGATACGTCGCTGGACATCGAGCGACGCCGGCGGCTCGACGCTGTAAAGCAGCGCCTGTTCAGCCAGACGATGGACAGTGCATTGAGGCATTTGGAACTCGCGAGGTAACTGCAGCCCGCAGTCTCAGGCAGTGTAGGCGCCACAAGACCACGGTGCTGACTCGCCGATGAAGCCGACGCGACTCAATCGAATTTCATCGACGATTTATCGATAAATTCATGGTATCGAAACTTACCCGTGCACGGCACTCGGTGTTGACCCTAAGTAGTTATGCACCGTTAGCGACAAGAACACGCCAAGAAGATGCAAAAGAGATTCACACATCACCTCAATGGAAAGACTGCTGAAAGGGTGTGGAGACGTACGGCGCAAAAAAAAGCGGCCGGAGAATCCGGCCGCTTTTCGTGACGCGCAAGAAAACGTCGATCGATCAGGCAAACCCCGCCTGATGCGCCTGCTGATCAGCGTGATACGAGCTGCGGACCATTGCGCCGACGGCGGCGTGGGTGAAGCCCATCTTGTACGCCTCTTCTTCGAACATCTTGAAGGTGTCCGGGTGGACGTAGCGCGTAACCGGCAGGTGGTGATTCGACGGCGCCAGGTACTGGCCGATCGTCAGCATGTCGATGTCGTGGGCGCGCATGTCGCGCATGACTTCGAGGATTTCCTCGTCAGTTTCGCCCAGACCCACCATCAGTCCCGACTTGGTCGGCACATTGGGGTTGCGGCGCTTGAAATCCTGCAGCAGCTTCAGCGAATGCGCGTAATCAGCGCCGGGGCGGGCCTGCTTGTACAGGCGCGGCACGGTTTCCATGTTGTGGTTCATCACGTCGGGCGGGCATGCCTGCAGGATGTCCAGCGCGCGGTCCAGGCGGCCGCGGAAGTCCGGCACCAGGACTTCGATACGCGTGTTCGGCGACAGCTCGCGCGTTTGCGAGATGCAGTCGACGTAGTGCTGGGCGCCACCGTCACGCAGGTCGTCGCGGTCGACGCTGGTGATCACCACGTAGTTGAGCTTGAGCTGGGCGATCGTGCGCGCCAGGTTGCCGGGCTCGTTCACGTCGAGCGGGTCCGGGCGGCCGTGGCCCACGTCGCAGAACGGGCAGCGACGCGTGCACTTGTCACCCATGATCATGAACGTGGCCGTGCCCTTGCCGAAGCATTCACCGATGTTCGGGCAGCTGGCTTCCTCGCACACGGTCACGAGATTGTTGGCGCGCAGGATGTCCTTGATCTCGTAGAAGCGCGAATTGCCAGTGGCAGCCTTGACGCGAATCCAGTCCGGCTTCTTGAGCTTTTCCGCCGGCACGATCTTGATGGGGATGCGAGCGGTCTTCTCGGCCGACTTCTGCTTCTTGGTCGGATCGTAGTCGGCAGGGGATTGCGTGACTTCGCTGGACGTGGCGATCGGGGCGTCGCTCATACTGTTCTCCGCACGCGCGTCAGCGTGCAATGTAGGCTGTAAATATAGGCTGTGATTCGGGCCGGGCTAGCCATGCTCAGGCGGCCTCGGCAGCGGCTTGTCCCGGTACCGGGGCACGCGCTTCGCGTGCTGCCAGTACCTCGCACAGGGCCGCCGCCAGGCGTTGTGCGATTTCGGGTTGTTGTGTCGCGGTGACGGGCCGATGCACCGTGCCGCCGGCATCGTCCGCCACCGTGAAGGCGGCGCCCGCGGTAGCCATGTCGACCGTTTCCAGTCCGGCATAACCGCAGGGATTGATGCGCAGGAACGGTGACAGGTCCATCTGCACGTTAAGGCTGACGCCGTGATAGCTGCAACCGTTGCGGATCTTGAGACCAAGCGCGGCGATCTTGGCACCCTGGTGCGTACCGTCGGACAGGTAGATGCCCGGGGCGCCGGCCTTGCGTTCGGCTGCGAGATTATACGCCGCGAGCGTGTCCAGCACCGCCTGCTCGATATCGTGCACGAGCTCGCGCACCATCAGGTGACGCCGGCGCAAATCGAGCAGCAGGTAGGCCACGACCTGTCCCGGTCCGTGGTATGTGATCTGGCCGCCACGATCGATCTGCACGACCGGGATCGTGGCGTCGGGGGCGAGCAGATGCGCGGGATCGCCGGCCTGGCCAAGCGTGTAGACCGGCGGATGCTCGACCAGCCAGATCTGGTCGGGCGTCTCGGACGTGCGGGTGGCGGTGAAGTCCCGCATGGCGTCGAAACAGGGCTGATACGGCTGGCGGCCCCGGTCGATGACGTGAATCGGATGCATGGGCAAGAGTGTAACGAAAAGGGCCGGCCTACGCAGAGCGCGGGCCGACCCGATTTGCTTCGTCATACCGGTGTTCAGCGTTCGTCGCGCGGCGGCCAGACAATTCTAAGCCGCCGCTCCGGCACCGCCCCATCGGCATCAGGAGGCGGTGATCTTGTCTTCCGCGGGCGTCCACTCCGTGCCTCGAACCAGCCGCTTTACGGCGCGATATGCAAGATGCGGCACATCGGCCAGCGTCAGCGCCGGACGGCGCGCTTCGGCGATCAGCGCCAACCGTACCGTGCCGGCGGCACGCGGGTCCACGCTGAGCACGATCTCATCGCCGCGCCGGAGCATCAGGCTCGAACCACAGCGCAGCCAGTAATCCTCCGAGTCGTTTTCGCGGGTCACCCATACATCCATGCCTTTCGCATCTTCCACGAACAGGCGCTGTGCCGCGTGCAGCGACAGCGCGGTGACTTCCCCGGGGGCGAGGGTGAAGACGGTCGTTGTGAGCAGGGCTTTCATGATGACTCTCCGTGAGTCCGGATTCCAGCTGTCTTGGCGGGGGTCCAGAAACTGGCTTGGCATTTGGACCGGGCCAGTTATTCATTGCATTCAGCGGTGTCCGGTGAAGTGAATTCTAGTGATTGCCCTGCCACTATCAAAACGATATATATTCTTGTGTCTTGTTAGCCAACCTCACATAGCCGAGAGCACCATGGTCTGGACCGGAGCCTGGAATCCCGACGAACCGCGTAGCTGGAAGCGCGAGTTTCCGCGCCTGCCCGCGCTGGCCGCGCTGCGCACCTTCGAGGCCGCGGCGCGCCACGAGAGCTTTTCGCGGGCCGCCACCGAATTGTTCGTCACGCACGGCGCGGTCAGCCACCAGATTCGCGCGCTGGAGGAGGAACTGGGGCAGCAACTGTTCGAGCGCCGGGGCAAGCGCGTGATGCTGACCACCAACGGGCGTCTCTATGCCGAGCGCGTGCGTGACGCGCTGTTGCAAATCGCCGATGCCACGCGCGTGCTGCAGGCCGGCAATCGCGACAAGCGCCTGACCATCAGCACCATGCCGTCCTTTGCCGCGCGCTGGCTGACGCCCCGCATCGGCAGCTTCATCGAGCAGCATCCGGAACTGGACGTCGAACTGCTGTCGTCGAACTCGCTCGTCGACTTCGCCAGCGAGGAGGTCGATATCGCGCTGCGCATGGGCACCGGCCACTACCCGGGCCTCTACGTGGAGCGGCTGCTCGACGATGTGTTCTTCCCCGTCTGCAGCCCGAACTACAACGGCGGCCGCCTGCCCGAGCAACCGGCCCACATGGCCGGCATGCCGTTGCTGCGGGGTGAAGGCGATCCGTGGAAACCGTGGTTCGAAGCGGCCGGGCTCGACTGGCCCGAGCCGATGAAGGGCCTGCTGCTGCAGGATTCGTCGCTGCTGCTGCAGGCTGCGGCCGAGGGACAGGGCGTGGCACTGATCCGCTCGTCGCTGGCCTACAACGACCTGCTGTCCGGCCGGGTGGTGCGATTGTTCGACGTCAGCATTCCGTGCCCGTGGCTGCTCCACTTCGTCTGCACGCATACCAGTCTGGAGACGCCCAAAGTCCAGGCCTTCCGGCACTGGCTGCTGCCCGAGATGGAGCGATTCCGCAACATCCTCTCGCAGTGGAACTAGTCTTCGCCTGAATCGTCCGGCTCGGCCAACTCGTCCGATTCGTCCGACTTGCCGGGTTTCACGCTGGATGCCTTGGGCGGCTTGCTTGCCCGACCGGCGCGCGGATGGGCCTGATCGTAGACCTTGGCCAGGTGCTGGAAATCGAGCGAGGTGTAGATCTGCGTGGTGGAGATGCTGGCGTGGCCCAGCATTTCCTGCACCGCCCGCAGGTCGCCCGACGACTGCAGCATATGCGTGGCGAACGAGTGGCGCAGCATGTGCGGATGAACATCGCTGGGCACCCCTGCGGCCAGCGCCTGGCGTTTGATGCGCTGCTGCACCGTGCTGATCGGCAACCGCCGGCCGCGCGTGCCAAGAAACAGCGCGTGGGCATCCTCGGGCAGCGCGCCGGGCCGCAACATCGCCTCGCGCACGTGAATCCAGGCTTTCAGCGCCTGGATCGCCTTGCTGCCCACCGGCACGGTGCGCCGGCGCGAACCCTTGCCGAGCACGGTCACTTCGGCGCCATCGAGATCGAGCCAGCCGGACGAGCGATAGTCGCCGTCCTCGGTATAGCGGACGTCGAGCTGGATCAGCTCCGACAGCCGCAGGCCGCTCGAATAGAACAGCTCAAAGACAGCCTGATCACGTAGCGATTCGTTGGTGTCGTCCTGGCGATGGGCGACCAGCGCCACCGCATGTTCGACCGAGAGCGCCTTGGGCAGCGGCCTGCCACGCTTGGGCGCGCGCACGCCGTCGACGGGATTGGACTGTACGCCGTGACCATGCCGCGCCGCCCAGAGATAGAAGCCGCGCCACGCCGACAGCGTGCGTGCGATGGTGCGGGCAGACAGGCCATTGCCATGCAGCCGCGCCGCAAACGAACGAATGTGGCGGGTCTCCAGCGCCAGCAACGCCACGCCGGGCGCCAGGCGAATGGCTTGCGACTGCAACACGGACAGATCGTGCCCGTAGCTGGTCAGCGTGTGCGCGGCGAGCTTTCGGCTCGTGGCCAGCCAGTCGAGATAGCGCACCACCAGCGGGTCTGGGGCCGGCCTCTCGGCCGACGCCTCATCGGCCTCATCGGCCTCATCGGCCCCAGCGACCGCATGGGCCCTGTTGCGTGCCGGCTGGCGCGTGCGCATGGGGGAGTGTTTGCCCCGCTTAGTCGCGCAGGCGATTCAGCGCCGCGCCGGCGACTTCGCCAATCTGGGCCAGATAGGCGGTGCCCATGCCTTCATGGAAGCGGCGCGCGTCGGGCGAGCCCAGCACCAGCAGGCCGAACGCCGCGCCCGGGCCGTCCTCGTCGGGCTTGGCCGGCACGCGCAGCGCCACCATCGCCAGCGATGCGACGTCGTCGCGCTCCAGCAGTTGAGCGGCCTCGAAACCGGCGTTCGCGCCGCAGAACGGCGCGCGCAGGCCTTCGGCGAACAGGCGCAGGTCATCGCTGGCACCCTGCGCCACTTCCATGTGGGCATAGGTCTCACCAACGGTCCACAGGCGCAGCCCCACGGCGGGCACGTCGAACACCTGCTGCAGGCCGTCACGCACCGCATAGGGCAGCGCGTGGGAATCGGCCTCGGCCAGCAGGCGCATCTGCCAGTCATGCATACGCTGCTGCGTGCGATCGTTCTCGTGGCCGTGCCGAACGAGATCGGCCAGCTTGAGTTCCAGACCCTTGTTCTTCTCGCGCAGGATTTCCATCTGGCGCTCCTGCAGCGACACCGCCCGATGGCTGTGTGGGCTGGTCAGTTGCACCGTCGCCAGCAGTTCGGCGTGATCTTCGAAAAACTGCGGATGGCTCTGCAGATAAGCGGCAACGTCTTGTGCGTTCATGGGCTTCCACCGGAACAAATTTTGGATGGCAGTGTAGCAAAGACGCCATCCACTACGTTTGTATTAACCGTTTCTGTCTGGAAATGCTCATCAGAATGCCGATGCCCATTCCCAGCGTCACCAGCGCGGTTCCCCCGTAGCTCATCAGCGGCAGCGGCACGCCCACCACCGGCAGGATCCCGCTCACCATGCCCATGTTCACGAAGGCGTAGGTGAAGAAGATCAGCGTGATGGAGCCGGCCAGCAGACGCGAGAACAGCGTTGGCGCGTTCGCCGCGATATAGAGCCCGCGGAAGATCAGCAGCAGGTACAGGACCAGTAGCACCGCATTGCCGATCAGCCCGAACTCCTCGGAGAACACGGCGAAAATGAAGTCGGTGTGCTTCTCGGGGATGAATTCGAGGTGCGTCTGCGTGCCCTTGAGCCAGCCCTTGCCGGTCACCCCGCCCGAGCCAATCGCGATGATCGACTGGATCGTGTGGAAGCCCTTGCCGAGCGGATCAGTGGTCGGGTCGAGCAGCGTGCAGACACGGTGCTGCTGGTAGTCGTGCAGGATCGGCCAGTTCACGCCCGGCGCACAGATCTGGTTCTGGTAAGTCACGATCAGCGTGATCACCACCACGCCCGCACCGAGAATCGGCAGGATGATCTTCCACGTCAGGCCCGCGAAGTAGATCACGTAGATGCCGGCGGCCAGCACCAGCAGCGCGGTGCCCAGGTCAGGCTGCTTGGCGATCAGGCCGACCGGAATACCGAGCATGATCAGCGCCACGACGAAGTCGAACCATTTGATCACCCCCTCGCGCTTCTGGAAGTACCACGCCAGCATCAGTGGCATCGCGATCTTCATGATCTCGGAGGGCTGAATCACCATCCCCACATTCAGCCAGCGCCGCGCGCCCTTGCGGATCAGGCCGAACATCGCCACGGCGATCAGCAGCGCTACCCCCACGGTGTAGAGCGGCACGGCAACCCGCATCAACAGCTGGGTCGGCATGTAAGCGATCACCAGCATCACCACATACGACAGCAGGATATTGCGCAGCTGGTCCTCGACCCGGCCCGGCATGTCGATCGCGGCCGAGTACAGCGCGATGATGCCGGTGGCGAACAGCAGAAAGACGATCAAGGCCAGCGGCTTGTCGAAGCCGGTCAGGGCAGACTTGATGATCGATACGACGCGGCGTCGGTCCATGCGCGTCTCCTTGTTACTCTGAAACGTTGTTGCGGGCCGCCGAGCCCGAGGCCGGGCCCGCGACATTGGCGGGCTTGGGCCGGGCGGGCTGCGTCTTCGGCTTGGCGGGTGCCGGGGCCGAGGCGGGCGTTGCGCGCGACGGCGTGGCGGGTGGCGTCGGTGCTGGCTTGCTGTGGCCAAGCGCCTGCAGCATCCGCGCATCGAGCGTCACTTCGGCCGAGGCCGGGGCGATGGCATTCGGGTCGAGCTGGCTGGCAATCGTGTCGGATGCCGACCGTGCCGCCGGCACCGATGCGGAAGCCCCCGCCGCGCTCGCGCCTGCGGCATTGGCGGCGCCCGTCGCGGCATCCGACGCGGCGGCCGGTGCCGTCTGCATCACCGTGGAACTGGCGGCATTGGCAGTCTGGCCGGTCGTGAACACGCTCGGCGTATCGACGGGCGGCTTGCCGCCAGCGCGCTCGCGCTCCGCAGGCGGCGGGGCCGTCGCGGCCAGTTCCTCCGGCCACTTGCCCAGCAGGTAGTAGTCCATCACCTTGCGCGCGATCGGCGCGGCCACGGCGGCGCCGAAACCCGCGTTCTCGACGATCAGTGCCAGCGCGATCTTCGGATGATCGGCCGGGGCGAACGCGGTGTAGAGCGAGTGATCGCGCTTGCGCTCGTCCAGCGCGTGGTGGTTGTACTTCTCGTTCTTGCCCAGCGTGTAGGTCTGCGCCGTACCGGTCTTGCCGGCCGACTCGTAGGCAGCGCCGGCGAACACCCGTGCGGCGGTACCGGAGTGCGTCACGGCAACCATCGCACGCTTGATCACGTCGATATCGCCCTGCTTGAGCGGGATGCGATAGCTTTCCTTGGGCACGGTCAGCGTGCGCTTGCGCGAGACCGAATCCTCCACCGCCTTGACCAGGTGGGGCTTCATCGCCACGCCGTTGTTGACCAGGATCGACACCGCGTTGGCCAACTGCAGGATCGTGAAGCTGTTGTAGCCCTGCCCGATGCCCAGCGAAATGGTTTCGCCGTCATACCACTTCTGCTGCTCGGGGCGGCGGTACGCCTTCCGCTTCCAGTCCGTGGACGGCAGGATGCCGCGGTTTTCGCCCTCGATATCGATGCCAGTGACCTGGCCGAAGCCGAGCGGCTTCATGAAATCGTGGATCGCGTTGACGCCCATGTCACGCGCCAGCATGTAGTAATAGGTATCGCACGACTGCACGATCGACGCCTGCATGTCCACCCAGCCGTGGCCGCCGGGCTTGTCGTCGCGGAACGTGTGATTGCCAAGCGTGAAGAACCCCGGATCGTGCATCCCCCAGGCGGCGGTGCGCTTGCCCGTGGTCAGCGCGGCCAGCGCCATGAACGGCTTGTACGTCGAGCCCGGCGGATAGGTGCCACGCAACGGTCGGTTCAGCAGCGGCTTGTCGGGCGAGGTGTTCAGTTCGTCCCAGGTCTTGGAGTCGATGCCTTCGACGAACAGGTTCGGATCGAAGGTCGGCTTGGACACGAAGGCCAGGATGTCGCCCGTTTCGGGCTCGATCGCCACCAGCGCGCCACGACGGTCGCCGAACAGCTGCTCGGCCAGTTGCTGCAGGCGGATGTCGAGCGACAGGATCAGGTTGTTGCCCGGCGTGGCCGGCGACGTGGACAGGGTGCGAATCGGCCGCCCACCCGCGCTGACCTCCACCTCCTCGAAGCCCGTCAGGCCGTGCAGCTCGGTCTCGTAGCTCTGTTCCAGCCCGATCTTGCCGATGTAGTTGGAGCCCTTGTAGTTGTCGGCGTCCTTGCGCGGATCGTACTTGTCGCCATCGGCGGCGTCGTTGGCCTCGTCCATGGCCTCGATCCGCTCCTGGTCACGCTGCGAGATGCGACCCAGGTAGCCGACCACGTGGCTGGCCGCTTCGCCCATCGGATACTGGCGGAACAACCGCGCGCGCACGTCGACGCCTGGAAAGCGAAAGCGCTGCGCCGAGAACCGGGCCACTTCCTCGTCGGTAAGCTGGCTGCGTATCGGCAGGCTTTCGAAGCTGCGCGACTCCTCCAGCAGCCGCTTGAAGCGGCGACGGTCGCGCGGTTGGATATCGACGAGCGTGGCCAGCTCCTCGATTGTGTTGTCGAGCGTGTCGGTCAGCTTGGACGGCGTGATTTCAAGCGTGTACGCGGAGTAGTTGCGCGCCAGCACCACCCCGTTGCGGTCCATGATGATGCCGCGGTTCGGCTCGATCGGCGCCACGGAGATGCGGTTGTCCTCGGCCTTGGCCGAGTACTGGTCGTGCTTGTACCACTGCAGCCACAGAAAGCGGGAGAACAGCAGGCCAAAGCAGACGACCGTGAACAGGGCGGCGGCCGCCACGCGGATGCGGAAGCGGCCGATTTCCAGTTCGACGTTGCGAATTTCGGTCATGGCGGTACTGCGGGCGGCGTGGTGAGCGCGTCAGGGATTGGGACTAGATCGGACGCGTCTCATCGACTTCGTTCGATCTGCGTTGCGGCGCCAGCAGCAGGCTGGTGGCCATCGGCCACAGCACCGCCTCGATCACCGGGGCCAGCAGCAGTTGCCAGCCGGGCAGCGGCGCGCCCATGGCCAGGCGGATAACCACCGGCACCGCGTGCGCGATGAACAACAACGGCAGCACATGCAGCGCCTGCGCGTAGACCGAAAACCACAGCACGCGGCGGTGGATCGTGATCGCGAAGTAGGCCAGCAGCGTGTAGGCAAGCGCATGTTCGCCAAGCAGGCGGGCGTCATGCACGTCCATCAGCAAACCCAGCAGGAACGCCACGCCCATGCCGACCTTGCGCGGCTGGTGGATGTTCCAGAACACCAGCACCAGCGCCACGACGTCCGGGATCCAGAGCGTCTCGCCCCAGGGCATCAGGTTGATCAGGAACGCCAGCACGAAGGTCAGCGCGATGAACGCGGGATTGACCGGGCGCAGCAGGTATTGGGATGTCGTCACCGTGCGGGCTCCGAGGGTTTCTGCGCCGGCGCGGCCGTGGGCGTGTCCGCGGGCTTGTCGGCCGGCGTGGCCGCCTTGTCTGCCTTCTGCTCGGCGCCAGCGCGTGCCGCCGCCGACCGCGCGCCGCGCTCGGCCTTCTGCGACGTGGCTGCCTCCGGCGGGCGCGGGGCAAGGCCCGACTCATAGCGCACCACCAGCAGCTGGCGATGCGAACGCACACCGGCCACGGGCTCGCAATACACGCGGGAGAACGCCGTATCGGCTTTGCGTTCGATCTGGACGATCTTCGCCACTGGCAGGCCAGGCGGATAGGTGCCATCGAGGCCCGACGTCACCAGCAGGTCGCCCTGCTGCAGATCGGCCGATGCCGCCATGAAGCGCAGGTCCAGCAGACCGGCGCGTGAGCCGCCGAAGGCCACGCTGCGCAGACCGTTGCGCACCACCTGGACCGGGATCGCCTGTTCCTTGTCGGTCAGCAACGTGACTTCCGACTGGAACGGGGAAACGCGCGTCACCTGGCCGATCACGCCGCGCTCGTCGATGACCGGATAGCCAGCGCGCAGGCCCTGCATGCTGCCGCGGTCAATCACGATGCGCTGGCTGTAAGGGTCCCGGGCGTCGTAGAGGATTTCCGCCGGGGTCACCGGCGTGGTCGATTGCTGCGTCAGGTTCAGCAGCTTGCGAAGCTGGTTGTTCTCGGATTCGAGCTGGGCCTGGCGTACCGAGGCGTTGGCCTGTTCGAGCGCCGCACGCCGCAGTTCGCGGTTCTCGTTGGCCAGTTCGACGGAAGACTGGGCATAGTCGAAGACGCCACGGATGGCGTCGCGCGGCACCAGCACCAGACGCTCCACCGGCATCAGCACGGTGGCAGCCACCTGGCGCACGTTGCGCATGGCGTCAAAGCGCGCGTCGACGATCAGCAGCACCAGCGCGATCGTCACGAAGATAACCAGACGCGCAACGGCGGACGTGCCTTGCTTGAAGAGCGGCGGTGGAGAGTAATCCATTTACCCGTGCGCAGGCGATGCCAATCCGCCAGCGCGACGCCCCGTCCCTTGCGGGACGGGGCGGGCCGGGCTGGCGGAGAAAACGTTCAAGATGGAGGAGGATCCGGCGACGCGACTCACCACGTTGCCGGGTCCGGTTGCATTACTCGTACGAGAAGATGCTGCCGAGCTTGTCCATACGCTCCAGCGCCATGCCGGAGCCGCGCACCACGCAGGTCAGCGGGTCTTCGGCCACCAGCACCGGCAGGCCGGTTTCCTCGGCCAGCAGACGGTCCAGGTCACGCAGCAGCGCGCCGCCGCCGGTCAGCATCATGCCGCGCTCGGCGATGTCGGCGCCCAGTTCCGGCGGGGTCTGTTCCAGCGCGATCTTCACGGCCGAGACGATCTGGTTCAGCGGATCGGTCAGCGCTTCGAGGATTTCGTTCGACGACACCGTGAACGCGCGCGGAATGCCTTCGGACAGGTTGCGGCCCTTGACTTCCATTTCGCGGACTTCCGAACCCGGGAAGGCCGAGCCGATTTCCTTCTTGATCGCTTCGGCGGTCTGCTCGCCGATCAGCATGCCGTAGTTGCGGCGGATGTAGTTGACGATCGCCTCGTCGAACTTGTCGCCGCCCACGCGCACCGAACCCTTGTAGACCATGCCGCCCAGCGAGATGATGCCCACCTCGGTGGTACCGCCGCCGATATCGACGACCATCGAGCCCGACGGCTCCGACACGGGCAGGCCGGCGCCGATCGCCGCCGACATCGGCTCCTCGATCAGGTACACCTGGCTGGCGCCGGCGCCCAGGGCCGATTCACGGATGGCGCGGCGTTCCACCTGGGTGGAACCGCACGGCACGCAGATGATGATGCGCGGGCTCGGACGCAGCAGCTTCGAGTCGTGCACCATCTTGATGAACTGCTTGAGCATCTGCTCGGTCACGGTGAAGTCGGCAATGACGCCGTCCTTCATCGGGCGGATGGCCTCGATATTGCCTGGCACCTTGCCCAGCATCTGCTTGGCTTCCTTGCCCACCGCGGTAATCGTCTTCTTGGCGTTGGGGCCGCCTTCCTGACGGATAGCCACGACCGACGGCTCGTCCAGGACGATGCCCTTGTCGCGCATGTAGATCAGGGTGTTGGCGGTGCCCAGGTCGATGGCCAGGTCGTTGGAGAAATAGCTGCGGAGAAATCCGAACATCAGGAATCCTGTCTTCTGTTGTTTCGCGGGTATGCGAAGCGGCCGGCGCCGCCTGCGGCCCGGCCACGAATCGTTTGCAAGGGTGATGGTTCACGGCTCCCCGGTGCGTGCGGCCCGCGCCAGCCATGCTGGCACGCCCCGATGCCGCTGGCACGCCGGATCGGCGGTCCGCGGCGCTCCGCAAACGGCGCAGACCTGCACGCGCCGAACCGAGAGGTGCTAACAAAACGACTCTGGCGATTCTGGCAGCGCGGCGATGGACAAACGCCTTCACCGCGCCCGGCCAGACCCACCAGGCTTCGCTTTGTTAGCACCCCTTACGGGAACCTTTGATTAGACTCTGCGCGAAAGTTCGCCGCCAGATGCGCCGGACAGGTTAAATACACCTGACGTGTGGCAGTAGCCTAATCGGAGGAACCTGATTGTTACGACTGAAAATGCGATGATTTCCCTCTGCATATCGCAGGATGGTCACCGCGCAACCCCGTGTCCAATACGCGCCGGACTTCCACGCTGTACCGGATAGTGCGTCCCCCTGTTGTATGGCGCCGACGGCAATCATGCGCCGCCAGTGTTGCACGGCTACGACGGCCGACGCTCGGAAGTGGTCCGTTCCGGGTCTCGGGGCCGTTCTGGTCGACCGCGAAAACCGCCTGGACTGTGCCGACGGCGTCACCATCGGGCATCCCTGCCCATCCGAAGTGGAGCGCGCGTTGCGGGGAATCTGCAACGCATAATCATACCTTATAATTCTCGCTGTTTCGGGGCGTTTGGCCCCGGAAAAACTTGTAACTTCGACGATCCTGGGGCGCCTCCCCGGGCGCACCAGTCCGGCACGCCCTGGCCACCCCGCCGCCGTGCCACCCGAAGCGCCCTTCCGGCCCCCAGATGGCCGGCACCCCCGAATCCGGCCAAGATACTTCCAGTCCAACGGACCGAACCCGGCGCACGCGCCGCATCACGCCATGGCTCTCGCACTCTCCGACGTCAAGCGCATCGCGCATCTGGCCCGCATCGAAACTAGCGATGCCGAGGCCGAGCAAACGCTTGCGCAACTGAACAATTTCTTCTCGCTCGTGGAGCAGATGCAGGCGGTGGACACCACCGGCATCGAGCCGCTGGCGCACCCGCTGTCCGCCGTGCGCGACATCGCCCAGCGCCTGCGCGAGGACGCCGTCACGGAATCCGACCGCCGCGCCGATTACCAGCGCCCCGCGCCAGCCACCGAAAACGGCCTCTACCTGGTGCCGAAGGTCATCGAGTGACAACGCGGTCTCCGATACCACGTTGCCCACCACCCAGACGCCATCATCGACATGCCCTTTTCAGCTGATTCCGTGACTTCCCTGCGCCAGATCGCCGATGCCCTGGCGGCGCGCTCCGTTTCCGCCGAGGAACTCGCCCGCGAGTACCTGGCCCGCATCGAGGCCGGCCGCGCCCTCAATGCGTTCGTCGCCGTCGACCCCGAACTGACCCTGGCCCAGGCCCGCGCCGCCGACGAGCGCCGCGCCCAGGGACAGGCCACGCCACTGACCGGCGTGCCCATCGCCCACAAGGACGTCTTCGTGACGCGCGGCTGGAAGTCCACCGCCGGCTCGAAGATGCTGGCCAACTACGAAAGCCCGTTCGACGCCACCGTGGTCGAACGCCTGGCCGCCGCCGGCATGGTCACGCTGGGCAAGACCAACATGGACGAGTTCGCGATGGGCTCGTCGAACGAGAACTCGTTCTTCGGCCCGGTGGGCAACCCGTGGGACACCAGCCGCGTGCCGGGTGGCTCCTCGGGCGGTTCCGCCGCCGCCGTGGCCGCCGGCCTGACACCTGCCGCCACCGGCACGGACACCGGCGGCTCGATTCGCCAGCCGGCCTCGTTCTCGGGCATCACCGGCATCAAGCCGACGTATGGCCGCGTATCGCGGTACGGCATGATCGCGTTCGCGTCGTCGCTGGACCAGGGCGGCCCGATGGCCCATTCGGCAGAGGACTGCGCGCTGCTGCTCAACGGCATGGCCGGTTTCGACCCGAAGGATTCGACCAGCCTGACCCCGGAACTGGGCGGCGTCACCGAGGACTTCACGCGCCTGCTGGGCCAGCCCCGCGCAGGCGCCACCGCCAGCCAGCCGCTGGCCGGCCTGCGCATCGGCCTGCCGCGCGAGTATTTCGGCAAGGGCCTCTCGGCCGACGTCGAACAGGCCTTGCGCGCCGCGCTGGCCGAGTACGAGAAGCTGGGCGCGACGCTGGTCGACGTGACCCTGCCGAAGACCGAACTGTCGATCCCCGTCTACTACATCATCGCGCCGGCCGAGGCATCGTCGAACCTGTCCCGCTTCGATGGCGTGCGCTACGGCCATCGCGCCGCGCAGTATGGCGACCTGCTCGACATGTACAAGAAGAGCCGCGCCGAAGGCTTCGGCCCCGAGGTCAAGCGCCGCATCATGGTGGGCACGTACGTGCTGTCGCACGGCTACTACGACGCCTACTACCTGCAGGCTCAGAAGATCCGCCGCATCATCGCCGACGACTTCCAGCGCGCGTTCACCCAGTGCGACGTGATCATGGGTCCGGTGGCGCCCACGGTGGCGTGGAAGCTCGGCGAGAAGACTGCCGATCCGGTCCAGATGTACCTGGCGGACATCTTCACGCTGTCCACCAGCCTGGCGGGCCTGCCCGGCATGAGCGTGCCGTGCGGCTTTGGCGGAGGCAACATGCCTGTTGGCCTGCAGCTTATCGGCAACTATTTCGATGAAGCGCAATTGCTGCAGACGGCCCATGCGTTCCAGCAGGCCACCGACTGGCACCTGCGCCGTCCGGCCTGACAACGCCATGCAAACACGCCCCCTGCCCATCGTCAGCATGCGCGCCGCCGCGGCCCTGGCCCTGGCGGCGACGCTGGCCGGCTGCATTCCGCTGCCGTTCGGCGGCCGCTCGACGCCGATCGCCGCGCGCGATATCGACCTCGTCGGCGATTGCCGCCGCACCGAGGAAGATGGCTTCCGCGAGGACGCGCAATTGCGCGTGTCCAACAACACCGTGCAGCAGCTCCAGTGGAAGCTCTGGGTGGGCAAGCGCGGCTCGTGCAGCTTCAATCTGGCCGATTTCCGTCAGGTCAAGAAAACGCCGCATATCGAACTGCGCGCCAACGACGGCAGCGCCTGCGAGCTGATGGTCTGGCAGGACCCGCGCCGCATCACGCTGGCGCACGCGAATTGCCAGGCGCACTGCACGCCGGGCATCTATGAGCAGGCATGGCCGGTGATGTTCGAACCGGGTTCGGGCGACTGCGCCCGCACGCGCTAACACGCGCTAAGCGACACCGTCCATCGACAGATCATGAGGCGCCGACCGCACCTTTCCACGCTGACCCCCACGCCGCTGGTTCCGACCATGGCGGGGCGCTGGCTGCGCGCGAGCGTGGCGGCAGTGGCGATCGGCATGGCGCTCCTGCAGGCCGCGCCCGCGCAGCCTGCTGTGTCATCGGCACCACCGTCGCCGGCGCCGACCGCTTCCGCCAGCGCCCCCGTGACACCGGCTACGGCGGCCCTGGAACCGGCGGCCCAGCGGGTGCGCATTCCCGGCGATGGCGGCTCGCCGGAACTGACCGGATACTGGTTCACACCCCGCGAAGGCGGCCTGCCCCGTTCGCAGCCACTGCCCGTGGTGGTAGCACTGCACGGTTGCAATGGTCTGGTCGACATGCGCGTGGCCGCGAAGCGCGCGGGCACGATCGAGGAAGTCATCGATCCGGCCGGCGCGTTGCAGAGCCGCTACCGCGAGTACGCGCACTGGCTTGCCGAGCGTGGCTATGCGGTGCTGATGCCGGACAGCTACAGCGTGCGCGGCAGGGCCCAGGGCACCTGCGGTGACGCCCTCGAATCGCGCGCGATCGACGACCGGACGCGCCGGGGCGACGCGCTGGCCGCAATGCGATGGGTAGCCCGGCAACCTGGCATCGATGCCCGCCGCATCGTGCTGCTGGGCTGGTCCAACGGGGCGCAAGCCGTGCTGGCCACAATCGACGCCAGCCGGCCCTGGCCCGGCGGCACGCCCACGGTGGACCGTGCGGTGGCGTTCTATCCGGGATGCAAGCGCGCGGTGCAACAGCACAACTTCCGGCTGCGCTCGCCGCTGCTGCTGCTGATCGGCGGCGCGGACGACTGGACGCCCGCCACGCGCTGCGCGATGCTGCAGAACGCCGTGCAGTCGCGGCAGCCGGGCGCGCGCTTCCGGCTGGAGATCTATCCGGGCGCGTACCATGGCTTCGACGGCACGAGCGAACTGCATGTGCGGCGCGATGTGATCGCGGCGCGGCGCAACGGCGGCGTCACGGTGGGCGGCGATGCCGTGGCCCGCGTGGCCGCGCTGGGACAGCTCGATTCATGGCTTGCGAGCCCGGATCCCTGATATCACCGGGACCTGGCTCGACGAGCACCGAACACAGATACAGAAAGACTCAAATCAGGCTTACGAAGGAACAACCGCCATGCAATGGGAAGTGGTGATCGGCCTGGAGACGCACACGCAGCTCTCCACGGCCTCCAAGATTTTCTCCGGCACCTCCACCGCGTTCGGAGCCGAGCCGAATACGCAGGCCTCGCCCGTGGACCTGGCGTTGCCGGGCGTGCTGCCCGTGCTGAACCGCGGCGCCGTGGAGCGCGCCATCCAGTTCGGCCTGTCGATTGGCGCGACGATTGCGCCACGCAGCATCTTCGCGCGCAAGAACTACTTCTACCCTGACCTGCCGAAGGGCTACCAGATCAGCCAGTACGAGATCCCCGTCGTGCAAGGCGGCCAGATCACGATTCAGGTGGAAGGCAAGCAAGGCGTGTATGAAAAGACCGTCAACCTGACGCGCGCCCACCTCGAGGAAGACGCCGGCAAGTCGCTGCACGAGGACTTCGCTGGCATGACCGGCATCGACCTGAACCGCGCGGGCACGCCGCTGCTGGAAATCGTGACCGAGCCCGACATGCGCAGCTCGGCCGAGGCCGTGGCCTATGCCAAGGCCCTGCATTCGCTGGTGGTGTGGCTTGGCATCTGCGACGGCAACATGCAGGAAGGTAGCTTCCGCTGCGACGCCAATGTGTCCGTGCGTCCGGTGGGCCAGGAAAAATTCGGCACACGCCGCGAGATCAAGAACCTGAACTCGTTCCGCTTCCTGCAACAGGCCATCGACTACGAGGTGCAGTGGCAGATCGCCGAGATCGAGGATGGCCGCGAGATCGTGCAGGCCACCGTGCTGTTCGACCCGGACACTGGCGAGACGCGCGCGATGCGTACCAAGGAAGACGCGCACGACTACCGCTACTTCCCCGATCCGGACCTGATGCCGCTGGAGATCGACGCGGCGTGGGTCGAGCGCGTGAAGAGCGAACTGCCCGAGTTGCCGGCCACGATGCAGGCACGCTTCGTGTCGCAGTACGGCCTGTCGGCGTACGACGCAAGCACCATCACGGCGACGAAGTCGCTGGCGGCTTACTACGAGGCCGTCGTGACCAACGTTGGCGCGGCCAGCGCCAAGCCGGCGGCGAACTGGGTGATGGGCGAGATTGCGTCGCAACTGAACCGCGAAGGCATCTCGATCGACGAAGCGCCCGTGCGCCCGGCGCAACTGGCCAAGCTGCTGGCACGCATTGCGGACGGCACGGTGTCGAACAACACCGCCAAGAAGGACGTGTTCCCTGCGATGTGGGCTGGCGAGTCCGACGGCGACGCCGACGCGATCATCGCGGCCAAGGGCCTGAAGCAGATGTCCGACACGGGCGAGCTGGAAAAGATCATCGACGACGTGCTGGCCGCCAACGCCAAGTCAGTCGAGGAATTCCGCGCCGGCAAGGAGAAGGCGTTCAACGCACTGGTCGGCCAGGCCATGAAGGCCACCAAGGGCAAGGCTAACCCGGCGCAGGTCAATGAACTGCTGAAGAAGAAGCTGGGCTGATATCGGCACCCTGGAAGTGAAGAAGCCGGTCATGCATCAAGCGTGGCCGGCTTTTTTTGCGCCTGGCGTTCGCTATGCCGACATCACCGGCACGACGCTGACCTCCACCCCCACCGTATGCTCCCCGCCCCCCACGATCACGCCATGCAGCAGCGGCACATCGCTATAGTCGCGCGCGATAGCCAGCGTCACGTGCCGCGTGTCAGCCAGCATTGCATTGGTGGGATCGAGGTCGATCCAGCCGTTCTCCGGGCACCAGACGCCGGCCCATGCATGTGAGGCATCGGCGCCCAGCAACCTCGGCTCGCCTGGCGGCGGATCGGTGCACAGATAACCGCTGACGTAGCGTGCCGGCAGGCCGATCGAGCGCAGGCAGCCGATCATCACCTGTGCGAAGTCCTGGCAGACGCCGCTGCGCAGCGCGAACGCTTCCAGCGCCGGCGTATGCACCTCCGTGATCTCGCTGTGATAGTCGAAGTCGGCGTGAATGCGATGCATCAGATCGATGGCGCCAGCCGCAACCGTCACGCCGGGCCCGAAGCTCCGGAGCGCGTAGTCGCGCAGGCTGTCATGCAATGCGACGTTGGGCGACGCATACACAAACTCCGTCTCGGGATGAAAGGGCTGGCCTGCGCGATAGCGCAGCCGCTCCGCGGCGTCTTCCCAGCGCGGGCTGCGGGCGATATCGAGCGCCTGCCAGCGCGGCTTCAGTGTGACGGTGCTGTTAGCTGTCAGCCACATCGTCTCGTGCGGCACGTCGAGCATGAAATGCAGCACGTTGTTGCCGAACCCGTCGGTGCGCATGTGCTGGTGGGACGGGGCGGGGTCCACCTCGATCGAATGGGCCCCGACGGTCTGCCACGCGCAGGATGGCGGCGTCACCACGGCACGCTGCTGCGCAAGCTCGACCGGCCATGCGTAGTGGTAGGTGGTGGTGTGGTGCACGCTGAGCGTGGTCGTGCCGATGTCGCTCATGGCAGTTCGGTTTCGATCGTCACGCCGGCGTGACTGAAGTAGCGGCCGCCGATCTCTTCGGACAACTTTGCCATGCGCGCACCAAGCTGATCGCACAGCGCCCCGAGCGTGGTCTGACGCCCCTGCCGGTTGCTCGCGCACAGCAGCGTGCGCGAAGGCAGCGCGCTGGCTGGCGGCAGCATCTCCGCCAGCGGCACACGCGTCTGCCCCGTGGCGCCGGTGGGCAGTTGCACGAGCTTGGCGCGCAAGCGATCCAGCACACCATAGATGCCGCGCGGATTGGTCGGATCGAGCACGAGCAGATCGACCAGCGCAGGTACATCGGCGCGGCCGGGAAACAGCGATCGGAACGACAACGTGCTGTCGAACAGATGCAGCAGCAGGTCCACACCACTGCGCGAGTACAACGCGCCGCTGCGCTCGGCCACTTCCAGGAACAGCGCCAGCGTGCCGAGCCGTTCAATATGGCGGCCGATGAATACCAGCCGCCACGCCACGTCGCGCGCCATGCGGTCGCCCTGTGCGCCGCTTATCGCGCCAAGCTGCATCGACAGGTGCTCGAGCGCTGCCAGCACCTTCGAGCGATCGTAAGCGCCCTCCCCCGCCGATGGACCATCCGGGCAGGCTGCCTGCATCGCATCGCGAAAGTCATTACGCGCGGCCAATATCGTGCGCCAGTGATCGTTCGAGAGCCGATTGCGGATCTCGTTGGCCGCGCCGGCATGGCTGGCGAGCGTCGGGCCCAGCCCTGAATCCGCGTCGGGGTTGGCCAGCGTGGAAACGAGGGCATGTTCGAACGCTCGCAACGATGTTCGCGGCGATGGCGTCTGCGGCGGCACCAGCCCGAACCATGTTGCCAGGTCGCCGATCATCGTCAGCGTGCCGTCGTCGGTTTCGTCGTTCGATTCGATCGAACCGAGGATCTGCCGGCACAGACGTACAAGGTTCTCTGCGCGCTCGGCGTAGCGGCCCGCCCAGTACAGGTTCTCGGCCGCGCGGCTCGACACCGTCAGCTGCCGGGCAAGCGCCGATCCTGTCGTTGCGCTCATCGCCGCCAACCCGGCGCGCGCCGAGGTCAGCGGCACCGCGTGCGTCGGCTGGCTCGACAGCACCCACGTGTCGGCACTGGTGCCGCCGATCTGCATCGATACCGCCTCGCGATGCGGCGGGGCCAGACGCGTGAATCCGCCCGGCATCACCTGCCAGCCGCCATTGCCATCGGCAATCGCATAAACCCGCAGCATGGCCGGGCGCGAGCCAATGCGGCCGCCGCCATGGCCGTCGGGTTCCCAGCACGGCATATGCGAGAGCGGCAGCGGCGCCTGCACGGTATAGCGATCGGGCGACGCGTCGATGCGCGCGCGCCAGTCCGCCAGTTTCTGCAACCCCTGCTCCATGCCAAGCGGCGCGTCTGCAGGCGTGCGCGGATAGGTGGGCATCACGAACGCTTCGTCGAGCAGACCCAGTGCCTCCTGCCACGCCGGCGCCTCGCCGCACCACCAGCTTGACACCGCCGGCAGGACCAGCGGTTCGCCGAGCAACGCCTGCGCCACGCCGGGCAGGAAACCGTGGATCGCGGGCGACTCGAGAAAGCCGGAGCCCGGCACGTTCGACACCATCACATTGCCCGCACGCATCGCTTCGAGCAGGCCCGGCACGCCGATCATCGAGTCGCCGCGCAGTTCGAGGGGGTCGCAGAAAACATCGTCGAGGCGACGCAGGATCACGTCCACGCGCTCCAGACCGCCGAACGTCTTCAGATAGACCACGTCATTGCGCACGGTCAGGTCCTTGCCTTCGACCAGCGTGATGCCGAGATAGCGCGCCAGGAACGTGTGCTCGAAGAACGTCTCGTTGTATGGCCCCGGCGATAGCAGCACGATCTGCCGCCCCGTCTGCAAGGGTCTGGGGCTGCCGGGCTCGCCCGTCTGCGGCGTCAACGGCGTCAGCGGCGCCAGCGCGAGTGTGGAGATCAGCTGGGCGAACGCCTGCGGGAGCCGCCGCACACGCATCTCGCGGAACGCCTCGGCGAACTGGCCCGAGACGATCAGGCGATTTTCGAGCGCATAGCCCATGCCAGACGGTGTCTCCGTCCGATGCGCAATCACGGTCCAGCCATTCGCGGTATGGACGAGGTCCACCGCCACGGTCTGCAGGTAGCTGCCACCCGGCGGCCGGTACCCCTTTAGCGGCCGCATGTAGCCGGGATGCCCGTAGACGAGCCCCGGTGGCAGCAGGCCGCGCTTGAGCAGCAACTGTGGGCCGTAGATGTCGGCCATGATCGCGTTGGCCAACGTCGCGCGCTGCGCCACGCCGGCTTCGATAATGGCCCAGTCCTGCTCCGGCACCAGAAGCGGAAACACTTCGAGTTGCCACGCGCGCGCGCCATCGCCCTGGTCGGCACGGATGTTGTACGTGACGCCGTTCTGGCGAATCTGCCGCGCCACGGCGGTCGCGTGGGCATTGAGTACGTCTGGCGGTGGATCGCCGAGTACCGAGAAGAAGCGGGCCCAGCATTCGCGCAACGCGCCATCGGGCAAGCGCAACTCGTCGAGGTGGCCGTCCGGCACGGGCAACGCCAGTCGCCCAGCCATCAGGGCAGGCGCATCGGGTCCTTCAAGAGGCAGTGACGACTGCGAGGGCAAGGGCTACGGTCTCCGGGATGCATCGGCGCAATGCGCAGCGAGTATGACAGGATCGGCGCCCACGTCGCTCACGCCGCGCATGCCGGGCATATCACGCATATCGCTCACATCGGGCCCTTCGCGGGCTGCGCGCCCTCGTCCTGCAGCGAACGCAGCTTGGCCAGCGCGCCCGGATCGCCATGCGCGGCAGCGCGGGCGTACCAGAGCTTGGCCTGTTCGATATCGCGATCCACCACGCCCGGATACCCGCGCTCGTAGTAGCTGGCGACGATGTACTGCGCGCCTTCGTCGCCGGCTGCGGCGGCCTTGCTGTACCAGTGGAACGCGCGACCGTAGTCGAGGGGCACGCCCCGACCGGTGAAGTAATTGGTGGCGAGCGCCACCTGCGCCTGCACATGCCCCCCCTGCGCCGCGAGTTCATACCAGCGGTTGGCCTCGGGCAGCGATTTCGGCACCACGTCACCGCGTTCGTACAGATCGCCGAATGTGAACTGCGCGTGGGTCATCTGGTTGTCTGCCGCGCGGCGCAGCCAGACCAGCGCCTCCTGCGGCTTCGCCGGCGTGCCTTCGCCACGCAGCAACATCATCGCGTAGTCGAACTGGGCCAGCCGATTGCCTTTCTGCGCGGCCGCGGCAAAGCCCTGGATCGCCACATCGAAATTGCCAGCCTCGTAGGCGGCCACCGCCGCCTGGGTCTGTTCCTGTGCCGGTTGCGGTCGCTCGGTTGCCGCGTAAACACTCAATCCGGACAGGGCGCAGGCCAGCGCCAGTGCAACGACGGACTGGCGGATCGTTGGGGCGGCAAGTTGCGACATGGCTGGCTCCGATCCGGCTAGGCGCGTCTGGGGGTGTTTGATTCAGTGTAGTGGGCGATCCGTGGGAATAGATATGTCGATGAAAAATTATCGACTCAGATTAATCGCCATTATTATTCTTCATACTTATAATTTAGCTCAGCCGGCGAACCGATATCCGACGCCCACCTCTGTCAGCAGATGCGCGGGCTGGGCCGGATCGACCTCGAGCTTGTGGCGCAGGTGGCCCATATAGACCCGCAGGTAGTGGCTGCTCTCCGAGTGCGAGGGGCCCCAGACCTCGCGCAGCAGTTCCCGGTGCGTCATGACCTTGCCACGATGGGCGATCAGCACGGCCAGCAGGCGGTACTCGATCGGCGTCAGATGCACCTGATCGTCGCCGCGCATGACGAGCCGGTTGGCCAGGTCCACGCGCACGTCGCCGAACGTGATCTGGGGCGTGCCCTGGGGATTCGCCTTGGCGTGCCGGCGCAACAGCACGCGCACGCGCGCCACCAGCTCACCGACGCCGAACGGCTTGGTCAGGTAGTCGTCCGCGCCCGCATCGAGCGCGGCGATCTTGTCGGCTTCGCCAGTGCGCGCCGATAGCACCAGCACGGGCACCTCGGTCCAGGTACGCATCTCGCGGATCAGTGTCATGCCATCGCCATCAGGCAGGCCGAGGTCCAGGATCACCACATCCGGCTGGCGCGTGCCGGCGTCGATCAGGCCGCGCTTGAGCGTATCGGCCTCGTGCACCGTACAGCCCTCGGACTGCAGCGATTCACGCACGAAGCGGCGGATGTGGGGTTCGTCCTCGACCAGCAACACGGTCGGCGAATAATCGAAAGGCATGTCAGTGATGATCCGGAATGGGTTCGTCCAGCGACTCGGGCTCAATGGCCGGTGGATTGCCGCGCGGCAGCGCCAGCGTGAATCGCGAACCATGTGGATGGGCGGCCTCCACCCAGATGCGACCGCCATGGGCCTGCATGATCGCCTCGCAGACAGCCAGGCCGAGCCCGACGCCGGAGGTGGCCGATTCGCGTTCGCCACGCGTGAATTTCTCGAAGATGTAGCGCTCCTGGCCCGACGGCACGCCCGGGCCTTCGTCTTCCACTGACAGTTGCACCTCGTCGCCCACCACCGCGCCGCGGATGCGGATGGCGGTGCCTGCCGGCGTGTACTTTGCCGCGTTCTCCAGCAGGTTGCACAGCACACGCTCCATCAGCACATCGTCGCACTCCACCAGCGGCAACTCCGCAAGATTCATCACCTCCACATGGTGCCGACCGAGCACGTCGCGCATCGACGCCAGCGCCGCGCCAATCAGTTCCTCAAGCGATTGCCAGCCGCGCTTGAGCGCCAGGTCGTGATGCTGCAGGCGCGCCATGTCGAGCAGGTTGACGACCATCGTGCGCATCCGTTGCGCCTGAACGCGCATTGCCTCGACCGTCTCCGCGACGCTGGCCGGCAGCGGCGTCTCTGCACGCTGCAGCGTTTCGGCCATGCCGATCAGCCCGGTCAGCGGCGTGCGCAGATCATGCGACACCGCGGCCAGCAGCGAACTGCGCAGCCGTTCCGACTCGATCGACACCAGCGCGCGCTGCGCCACGTCGACGTAATGGATACGCTCGATCGCGATCGCGATCAGCGTGGCAAAGACATCGGCCTGACGACGCAATGCCGGGTCCGCCAGCGCCCGCCACGCGCGCGGCTCCACGGCCAGCACGCCGCGCGTCTGCATCGGCGCCTTCAGCGGCAGATACAGCACCGTGCTGCCGGGTAGCGTGTGCGTCCCCGTACCCGCGGGCTGACCGTGATCGAACACCCATTGCGCCAACACCTTGTCGATGGCATCGCCTTTGCCTGTCCGCGGCTCCGGTGTCTTTTCTCCGCCGGCCATCGGCATGAGCCGTCCGTTCTCTGCGACGAGGAAGAACGTGCCGTCCGCGTCAAAGGCGGCACGCAGGAAGCGACCACCGATCTCGACAATCTGCTGCGCCGTCAGCGCAGCGGACAGCTCGCGCGCCAGCTCATAGAGCGTGCGCGCATCGGTTTCACGCCGCACGGACACCTGAGCCTGCTCGCGCAGTCCCGCCGTAAGCTGGCCGATCACCAGACCAACCGCCAGCAGCACGAAGAACGTCAGCAGGTACTGCACGTCGCTGACGGCGAACGACATTCTGGGCGGCACGAAGAAGAAGTCGAACGCCGCCACCGAAATCACCGATGCCAATGCCGCCGGTCCCCGGCCATGACGCAACGCCACGCCTACCACGGCAACCAGGAACAGCATCGCGATATTGACCAGGTCGAACCAGGGTCTGGTCAGCGTCGACAGGAACGTCGCCGCCATGCACCAGACCACGGCCCAGCCATAGTTAAGACGGCGCACGCGGGCAAGCTCGGCTTCAGCCTCCGCATCGTGCGCCGCGGTGGATAGCCCTTCCTGCGCTCGCGGACGCAGGTCCGCCCGTGTGGAGTCGGCCGCCACGCGGATCACGTCGATCTCCGGGCAACCCGCCGCCAGCGCATCGGCGAACATCTGCCGGCCGAACAGCCGGTTGCCGACACCAAGCATCGGCGACAGCGCGCGGGCCAGCAAGGCACGCCCCTTGTCGATCCAGTTTCCTCGCGCATACCAGTCGGCAGGGGCGCGGCCAAGCAGCACCTTGGTCAGGTTGTGGCGTCGCACGTAGCCTGCCACCGCCTTGACCATGTCGTTGCCGGCGAGCGTCTCCGTACGGGCCCCCAGTTCCTCTGCCAATTGCATGGCGGCGCGCATGCGCGCGCGGACCTCGTTGGAAGGCGGCATCAACTGGGGCGTGGCGATTGTCACCACATGCCAGTCGCAATCGAGCTGGCCCGCCAGACGCTGCGCGCTGCGCACCACCTGCTCGGCATCGTCGCCGGTGCCGATGCACGCCACGAGGGCTTCGCGCGTGCGCCAGACCAGATCGATCGATTCGGCATGTCGATACGCGCGCACATCGTCGTCGACGCGATCGGCGGTCCGCCGCAACGCGAGTTCGCGCAGCGCGATCAGGTTGCCTTTGCGGAAGAAATTGCGTGCGGCGTGGCGCGCCTGATCGGGCAGGTAGACCTTGCCCTCGCGCAACCGGCGCAGCAGCTCATCGGCGGGCAGGTCCACCAGTACCACTTCGTCGGCGCCGTCGAACACCGCATCGGGCACGGTCTCCCAGACGCGCACACCGGTGATGCCACCCACGGCCTGATTGAGGCTGTCCAGGTGCTGCACATTGACCGTGGTCCAGACGTCGATGCCCGTGGCCTGCAGTTCCTGGATGTCCTGCCAGCGTTTCGGGTGCCGGCTGCCCGCGGCATTCGAATGCGCGAGTTCATCGACCAGAATCAGCGCGGGGCGTCGGGCCAGCGCGCCGTCGAGATCGAACTCCGCCAGAACGCGGTCCCGATACGGAACCTCGCGCAGCGGCAGTCGCTCGAGTCCATCGAGCAGAGCCTCGGTCTCGGCGCGGCCATGTGTCTCGACCACGCCGACCACCACGTCCACGCCCTGTTCGCGCAACGCGCGCGCGGCGCCCAGCATGGCGAAGGTCTTGCCAACGCCGGCCGACGCGCCGAAGTACACGCGCAGTTTGCCGCGAGCGGCACGCGCGCGCTCCGCCTGCATGCGTTGCAGCAGGGCGTCGGGGTCCGGGCGGGTGTCTGGATCGGTCATCGGCAACGGCGGTTGGTGGCGATGATTGTGCCACGCAGGCGATTGCCATGCGTACATGCGTCTGTCCCCAACTCCACACACGGGAGGGCGGGGCAAACCATCAGCGTTTCACAGGCCTTCAGCGTTCCCCCCGCTCCCGCCTGCGCGGGCAGGGCAAGGGCGAGGGGAAGACGGAGGGCAAACCAGGTATCAACGGCCACCAGATCTATTTCAGCCCATCCAGCGCCAGGTTCAGCGCAAGCACATTGACCACCGGCTCGCCAAGCACCGCCAGACCAGGGTCTTGGGTATTGGCGGCGATCAGCGCCTCGACCTTCTCTAATGACACGCCGCGCAACCGCGCCACGCGGGCGGCCTGGTACTGCGCCGCTGCCGGGCTGATATGCGGATCGAGACCGCTACCAGACGCCGTCACCAGATCCACCGGAACCGGCGCCTTGTTGTCCGGGTCCGCTTCCCTGAGCGCATCTATACGTGCTTTAGCGGCGTCCGTCAGCGCCGGATTGGTCGGCCCCAGGTTTGAGCCGCCCGACGCCGTGCCGTTGTAAGGCATCGGCGCCGTAGCCGACAGGCGGCCCCAGAAGTACTTCGGGTCCGAGAACGGCTGGCCGATCAGTTCGGAACCGACCGTCTTGCCATCCTTGACGATCAGCGAGCCCGCTGCCTGATGCGGAAACACCGCGCGCGCAATGCCGGTGACAACGCCGGGATAGAGCAGGCCGGTCACCACCGACAGCACGATGAAAACAGTCAGCGCCGGGCGCAACAGCCCAGTCTGACGCGGCACCTGCGCGACGGTATTGCTTTGTGTAGTCATTTGCGATTCTCCTTGCGATGCTCAGACCCAGCCGAACATCGTCAGCAACATGTCGATCAGCTTGATCCCGACGAACGGCACCACGATGCCACCCAGGCCATAGATCAGCAGATTGCGGCGCAGCAGCACCGCCGCGCCCAGCGGGCGGTACACCACGCCGCGCAACGCCAGCGGAATCAGCGCGACGATGATGAGCGCATTGAAGATCACCGCGGACATGATGGCCGAGCCCGGTGTCGACAGGCCCATCACGTTGAGCAGATTGAGCTGCGGATAGGTGGTGGCGAACGCGGCCGGGATGATGGCGAAATACTTGGCCACGTCGTTGGCCACGCTGAACGTGGTCAACGACCCGCGCGTCATCAGCATCTGCTTGCCGATCTCTACGATCTCGATCAGCTTGGTTGGATTGCTGTCCAGGTCGACCATATTGCCGGCCTCGCGCGCGGCCTGCGTGCCGCTGTTCATCGCCACGGCCACATCGGCCTGCGCCAGCGCCGGGGCATCGTTGGTACCGTCGCCGGTCATCGCCACAAGACGCCCTTCGCTCTGGTACTCGCGAATCAGCGCCAGCTTTGCCTCTGGCGTGGCCTCGGCGAGGAAATCGTCGACACCGGCCTCGGCCGCGATCGACGCGGCGGTCAACCGGTTGTCGCCGGTGATCATCACCGTGCGGATGCCCATCTTGCGCAGTTCGACAAAGCGCTCGCGGATACCGGCCTTGACGATGTCCTTGAGCTCGATCACACCGAGCACTCGCACCGATTCCTCGGTGCCCTGCGCGATGGATTCCGCCACCACCAGCGGCGTGCTGCCGGCGCGCGCCACATCGTCGACGGCCTGCATCACCACATCGGGGAACTTGCCCGCGCGCTCGGTCACGTAACGGCGTACCGCATCGGCCGCGCCCTTGCGCACGCTGCGCACGATCTGGCCATTGGCCACGTCGACACCGCTCATGCGCGTCTGCGCGGTGAACGGCACGAACACCGGCGCCGCCAGTCCCCGCTCGCCCATCTCCGGCGCGCTCACGTCTGACTGCTGGCGTGCCAGCACAACGATGCTGCGGCCTTCCGGCGTTTCATCGGCCAGCGACGACAGCCACGCGGCCTCGGCGAGCTGACGCTCGGTAACGCCGGGCGCGCAGATAAAGCGCGAAGCCTGGCGATTGCCATGTGTGATCGTGCCGGTCTTGTCGAGCAGCAGCACGTCGACATCGCCCGCCGCTTCCACCGCGCGGCCCGACGTGGCAATCACGTTCGCTTCCATCATGCGGCTCATACCGGCTACGCCGATGGCTGACAGCAGGCCACCGATCGTGGTCGGAATCAGGCAGACCAGCAGCGCCACGAGCACCGTCACCGAGACCGGCACGCCGGCCTTGGCCACCAGCACCGCGTAGAGCGAATACGGCTGCAGCGTGGCTGTGGCCAGCAACAGCACCAGCGTGAGACCCACCAGCAGAATCGTCAGCGCGAGTTCGTTCGGTGTCTTCTGGCGCTTGGCGCCTTCGACCATGCTGATCATGCGGTCGATGAAGCTCTCGCCTGGGTTGGCCGTGATGCGCACGATGATCCAGTCCGACAGCACACGCGTGCCACCAGTGACCGACGAGAAGTCGCCACCCGACTCACGGATCACCGGCGCCGATTCGCCAGTGATAGCGCTTTCATCGACCGACGCCACGCCCTCGATGACTTCGCCATCGCCCGGGATCATGTCGCCCGCCTCGACGAGCACGACATCGCCCTTGCGCAGTTCTGTGGCCGCACGCTGCTCGGTGGCCCCCTGCGCGCGCGCATCCCGCGCATCCCGATAGCCGGCGCGCACCACGCGTGCCATGGTGGTGGTCTTGAGTCCGCGCAGCGCGGCGGCCTGCTGCTTGCTGCGACCTTCAGCCAGGGCTTCGGCGAAGTTCGCGAACAGTACCGTGAACCAGAGCCATACCGTTACGGCCAGGATGAAGCCGGCCGATTCGCCACCCGGCGTCGGGTGCAGCCAGGCACGCACGCACAGGATCGACGTCAGGATGCTGCCGGCGTAGACCACGAACATCACCGGGTTGCGCAACTGATCGCGTGGATTCAGCTTGCGGAAGGCATCGACGATGGCCGGCTTCACCAGCTCGGGCGACATCATGCCGCGCGAAGGACGCGGATGGCCTGGCAGGCCCCCGCCTGTCATCACCGTGGAACCCGGTGCCGGATTGCGCGACGCCGTGCCGGCAGCGCTGGAGCGTGTCGCGGTGGATTGTTGTTGCATGTGCGATTCTCCGCAGGATTACTTCGCAGCCGCGGTCACCGCCGCGGGCTGCAGTTGCTCCGCCACGGGCCCGAGGGCCAGTGCCGGCACATAGGTCAGCGCGCCAACCAGCAGCACCGAACCCACGAGCAAAACGATGAACAGCGGGCCATGTGTCGGCATGGTGCCGGCTGTGACTGGCGTACGGCGCTTGGCAGCCAGCGAACCGGCCATCGCCAGCACCGGCACGATGATCCAGAAACGTCCGAACCACATGGCCGCGGCCAGAAGCGTGTTATAGAACGGTGTGTTGGCGGAAAGGCCGGCGAACGCGCTGCCGTTGTTGTTCGACGCCGACGACAGCGCATACAGGATCTCGGAGAAGCCGTGCGTGCCCGGATTGAACACGCCGGCGCGACCCGGCTCCAGCATCACCGCGATGGCGGTACCCACAAGCACGAGCAGCGGTGTGACCAGGATCGCCACGGCAGTCATCTTCATCTCGTAGGCCTCGATTTTCTTGCCGAGGTACTCGGGCGTGCGTCCGATCATCAGGCCCGCGATAAACACAGCCAGCACGGCGTACACGAGCATCCCGTAGAGGCCCGAGCCCACGCCGCCAAACACGACTTCACCCAGTTGCATCAGCAGCATCGGCACCAGGCCGCCAATCGCCGTGAACGAGTCGTGCATGGCGTTGACCGCGCCGCACGAAGCGGCGGTCGTGATCGTGGCGAACAGCGAAGTGGCCGATATGCCGAAGCGCACTTCCTTGCCTTCCATATTGCCGCCTGCCTGCAGTGCGGACGCGGCATGGTCAATCGGCAGAGACGACAGCGCCGCCGTGATGTGCTGCTCGGAAGCCATCGCCGCCACGGCCATCACGACAAATATCACCGTCATCGAGGCCAGCACGGCCACGCCCTGGCGCCGGTCCCGCACCATCTCGCCAAACGTGAAGCACAGGGCGGCCGGGATCAGGAAGATCGCCAACATCTCGATGAAATTGGACAACGGCGTCGGGTTCTCATACGGATGCGCCGAGTTCGCGTTGAAGAAGCCGCCACCATTGGTGCCGAGCATCTTGATCGCTTCCTGCGAGGCCACGGGCCCCATCGCCAGCGTTTGCGTGGTCGTCCTCATCGCCTCTGTCACGGGCTTGCCTTGCGGGTCGAGCACGGGCTGGCCCGCCGCATCGACCTTGGGCTGCGTGTACTCGACCGCCGTGACGAGATTCGCGTCCTTGTAGCCGTCGAAGTTCTGGATCACGCCCTGGCTGACCAGCAGCAGCGCGGTGATCACAGACAGCGGCAGCAGCACGTAGAGCGTGGTGCGCGTGATATCGACCCAGAAGTTGCCAATCGTGGCCGAGGTATGGCGCGCGAAGCCACGGATCAGAGCGAAGACCACGGCAATGCCAGTGGCTGCGGAGACGAAGTTCTGGACCGTCAGGGCCAGCATCTGCGTCAGGTAGCTCATCGTCGACTCGCCGCTGTAGCCTTGCCAGTTCGTATTGGTGACAAAGCTGATGGCGGTGTTGAACGACGAATCGGGCGAGACCGCGCCAAACGCCTGCGGATTCAGTGGCAGCAAACCCTGCACGCGCTGGAGCGCGTAGACGGCGATCACGCCGATCACGTTGAAGACGAGCACCGCAATGGCGTATTGCTTCCAGCCCATTTCGGCATCGGCACGCACACCGGCCACGCGATACAGCACGCGCTCGATGGGCCGCCCCCAGGCGGTCAGGCTGAAGTTGCCCTCCTCGACGGCACGGCGCATGTAGCGGCCCAGAAATGGGCCCACCACGAACAGGATGGCCAGAAACAGAACCAGCAGTCCGAGAAATTGAGTGAAGTGCGGTGTCGACATCAGAATTTCTCCGGCCGGAACAGCGCAATGAGCAGGTAAATGAAGAGCGCGGCGGCCAGGCCGGCGCTAAGCAGGTCAGTCCATTCCATTACTGCCCCCTGTTGTCGGCGGCTGGCCTGGAATCGGCAGCGGCGGCTTCGCCGTTACCTCGACTGGCCGGCGGATTGGCGCCAAGCGCGGCGCAAAGAGCCAGCAGCGCGCCCGTCAACGCGCCGAAGGCCAGCAATACAAGGAAGTAGATCCCGTCCATGACTTGTGCAGGCGATAACACCTGACTGAGTGATTTACGGATAGCAGGTTAGGGATCGGGGGGTAAAAACGGGGTAGAGAGGCGGGAGGGGGGTGTAAACGAAATATAAAAATGCAGGAGGCCAGCAACAGCCAGCGCTCGAAGGCTGTTCTGCCGATGTCTTCAGGAGGAGGATCTCCCCACTCCGGCACGCGGGAGAAGGGAAATCATGGCGACGAAACCGTCAGATCCAGCCCGCGCGGTGCAGCTTGCGCCAGAGAAAGCTGCACGCGGCCGCCGTGAAGCCGATCACCACGGGATACGCGTAGTGGAACTTCAGTTCCGGCATGAAGTTGAAGTTCATGCCATAAAGCGAGAACACGACGGTAGGCACCGCCAGAATCGCACCCCACCCGGCCAGCCGCTTGACCACCTCGTTCTGCGTCACGGTAACCAGCGCCAGGTTGACCTGGACGGCCGTCGTCAGCATCTCTCGTACCACGTCGAGTGTGCGCACAACGCGGCTGCTGTGGTCCTGGATATCGCGGAAGTACGCGCGCAGGTCCTTTGGCACAAGGTCTTCATGCAGGCGGATCAACTGGCTGCAGATGTCTTCGACCGGATAGACCACGTTGCGCAGGCGCAAGACCTGATGCTTGACCTTATAGAGACGCTCGATGGCCGCGCGATCGAACTCGTCGTGGAAGATGTCCTGCTCCAGCGCCTCGAAGGCTTCTTCGAGCCGGGTCACGATCGGCAGGTAGTGATCGACGATGTAGTCCATCAACGCATAGAGCACGAACCCCGTGCCATGCGCCATGCCGCGCGGGTCTTCCTCGCAGCGTTCGCGCACCGGCGTGTAGGTGGAACTGGCGCCATGCCGCACCGAAACTACGTAGTTCGGGCCGACATACAGATGCGTCTCACCCACCACCACTTCGTCGTCGACCAGGCGCGCGGTACCCAGCACCACGAACACCGAGTCACCGTAGGCCTCGATCTTGGGGCGCTGATGTGGCTCCAGCGCGTCCTCCACGGCCAGGTCGTGCAGACCGAACGCCTGCTGCACCTTGCGCAGCAGCGGCAGGTCTGGTTCGTGCAGCCCCAGCCAGACGAAGGTGCCGGGCTCGGCCAGCGCTCTGGCAATGCCGTCGAACTCCACATCTCCGACCTTTCTGCCTTCGCGATAGGCCGCGCAGTTAACGATGGCTCCCATGGATGCTCCGTACTTGAGGACGTGCAATCGTAACAAGCCGAGGCATTTGATGTGAACCATCCCCGCCATCACCACTTTTTGACATGCGGCTGGCGCGCCCGTGGTCCGCATCGGCCACCTGGGGCTGGCCGTCCGACATTTGTTACAGTTCCCCGGAGATACGACGTTAGAATGTGGCATTTCCACGGTCACCCGGCTATGTCTCAGAAGAAATCGCCACGCTTCGAGCTGCGCAGTGGCAACGTCGACGCCCTCCTTCTCGCTCTCAATACCGCCGATCTGGACGCGGTGCGGGACGACCTCCTCTCCCGCTTCGAGTCAACCCCCGATTTCTTTTCCGATGACGTCGTCGCGCTGGACCTGCGCCGCCTGGAAGGTGACGGGGCGCTGGCGCTGGACCGTGTGATCGACACCCTGGCCACCCTCAGGGCCCGTGCCATCGGCGTGGTGGCCCGTGCCGACCAGCGCGACTGGGCCGGCGGCTTCGGCCTGCCGCTGCTGGACAGCCAGAGCCGGCGTGGCGGCAAGGACGAGGCCCCGAAGGAGAAGGCGGGCAACCCCGAATCCGCGACGGCAGGCGGACAGGCGGGCGCCGAGGCGACCAGGAACACCGGCAAGGGCAAGGACAGCGAGGGCGCCGTCGTCAACGGCAAGGCCTCGGAAATCGCCGAGATCATGGCGGCCGCGAACGCGGCTTCCGCCCCCCGCGCAATCCCCACGCTGCTGATCGACAAGCCGCTGCGCTCGGGCCAGCAGATCTACGCCCAGGGCGACGTGGTGATCCTGGATCTGGTCAGCTACGGCGCCGAAGTCATCGCCGAAGGCAATATCCATATCTATGCCCCGCTGCGCGGCCGCGCGCTGGCGGGTGTCAAGGGTAATCCCGATGCGCGCATCTTCTGCACGTGCCTGGAGCCCGAACTGATTTCCATCGCCGGCATCTATCGGACCGCGGAGCAGACACTCCCGGCCGACGTGCTCGGCAAGTCGGCACAGGTTCGCCTGGCCGACGAAAAGCTGATCCTTGAACCGCTGCGCATGAAGTAACGGCAGCACGCAAACGAACGAATTCCACTCATACCGGACCATAGAGCCATGGCAAAAATCATCGTAGTGACCTCCGGCAAGGGGGGCGTTGGCAAGACCACCACCAGCGCGAGTTTCGCCGCCGGTCTGGCCCTGCGTGGCCACAAGACTGCCGTGATCGATTTCGACGTCGGCCTGCGCAACCTCGACCTGATCATGGGCTGCGAGCGTCGCGTGGTGTATGACCTGATCAACGTGGTGCAGGGCGAAGCGAACCTGCACCAGGCGCTGATCAAGGACAAGAAGTGCGAAAACCTGTTCATCCTGCCGGCGTCGCAGACGCGCGACAAGGAAGCGCTGACGCGCGAGGGCGTGGAGAAGGTCATCAACGACCTGAAGGAAATGGGCTTCGAGTACATCATCTGCGACTCGCCGGCCGGCATCGAGACGGGCGCGCTGATGGCGATGTATTTCGCTGACGAGGCGCTGATCGTGACCAACCCCGAGGTATCGTCGGTACGCGATTCGGACCGCATTCTCGGCATCCTGTCGTCGAAGACCAAGCGCGCCAGCGAAGGTGAGCCGATCAAGGAACACCTGCTGATCACGCGCTACAACCCCAAGCGCGTGCACGGTGGCGAGATGCTGTCGCTCACCGATATTCAGGAAATCCTGCGCATCAAGCTGATCGGCGTGGTTCCGGAATCGGAGGCGGTGCTCCATGCCTCCAACCAGGGCACGCCGGCGATCCACCTGGAAGGCACCGATGTCGCCGATGCCTACGGCGACATCGTGGACCGCTTCCTGGGCAAGGACAAGCCGCTGCGTTTTACCGATTATCAGAAGCCGGGGCTGTTCTCGCGCATCTTCGGCAACAAATAAGGAGGGCTCATCCACATGTCGATCCTGTCCTTCCTGCTGGGAGAGAAGAAGAAATCCGCATCGGTCGCCAAGGAGCGCCTGCAGATCATTCTCGCCCATGAACGTTCGGGCCATTCGGCGCCGGCCGATTACCTGCCGGCCCTTCAGCGCGAGCTGGTGGCCGTGATTTCGAAGTACGTCAAGATCAGCGATCAGGACCTGCGCGTCAGCCTGGAGCGCCAGGACAACCTCGAGGTTCTCGAGGTCAAGATAGAAATTCCACAAGCCTGAGATCGAGGCTGTGGGTAATTCCAAAGTAAATCCGCGATAAATCCGCGGCATTTTCTTCTAAGGGAAAACCCGCATTTTTGATTAGATTATTGCAGCGCAGCAGTCGTATTCCACGACTGCTGCGCTGTGCTCCGCACTTCCGTTTATCCCCCTGTTTTTCGTTGCCCTGTCGTTGCCCGTTCGTGCCCTGCACCAGAACGGCGCGTGCTGCTGCGCACCATTTTCAGCGTTCAGAGGCATTGTGTAGCGGCAAACCAACGGAATTGCACCAAATCCCCTCCTGAAGCACTGCTCTTGCTTGGTTTTATGTCAAGGCTAAGTTGAAATGTCC